>NZ_JBHSBC010000041.1:69978-95877 GCF_042650425.1 Streptosporangium jomthongense
GTGAAGTCGCAGCCGCCGTTGTCGAGGGAGTTGTTCTGGAAGGCGATGAAGGCCCCGTCCGGCAGGGGCAGCACTCCGCACCAGGTGCCCTCGCGCCGGTTCCCGCCCTCGTCGACGAGCCACTTGTCGTCGAGGTGCAGTGACATGCGGCGCCAGACGGCGGGTTCGGCGGCGGAGCCGAGGCCGAGCGCGCCGATCTCACGGAGCAGGTCGTGCGTCGCCTCGGTGTGCCCGGGTTCGAAGGCGGCGGAGACGGCGCGGTAGGCGACGGCGGCGCAGCGGTCGAGCAGGGGCTCCCATCTGAGGGAGGTCTCCGGCAGCCGCGGCCCGTCGAAGTGGAGGGCGACGCCCTGGACCGCGGCCGGGCCCTCCTCGGGGACCGTGTCGGCCGAGGCGGAACGCAGGACCCCGCCGATCGTCCTCAGCTGATGGAAGGAGTCGTGGGAGGCGTTGCCGTACCACCAGGGGCCGGAGACTCCCAGGCCGTTGAGGGCGCGGGCGAGCACCTGGTCGGGGGGGCCGGACGGTGCCCGGTCCTCGTGGCCGCCCGCCAGGGCACGGTCGAGCCTGGTCGCCACGGCGTCCAGGGTGATCTGCTGGGTGGCGGCGAACCGGGCGACCCCGGCGATTCCCGCGATCAGCGCCTCGTCCCTGACCTGGGGCAGCAGTGCGCGGACCTGCGCGTGCAGTTCCTCCCGCACGGCCTGGGCCGGCTGTCCCTGCCGTTCGCACTCGGCGCAGACGGCGGCCTTCAGCAGGGCGACCGCGGTCTCGGTGTCGATCCGGCGCAGCGCGAGGGAGCCCTCGGGGTCGCGGGGGCGCAGGCAGCGCCAGTAGCGCGGCGGCGGCAGCATCGCGGTGCCCTCGGCGAACATGCCGGGCTCCCGGCCCACGGTCACGGCCGCGACGACGACCCCTTCGGGATCGACGAGCTTGATCCTGGGGTAGCTCTCGACGAGGGCGCGCGGCCGGTCGTCCCCGGGGAAGGTCACGGCGCCCGAGAGGGTCTCCCGGTCGCCGGGCAGGGTGACGACGCGTCCCGCGAGGTCCTCTCCGCGCAGTCCTCCGCCGGGCAGACGGACCACCCGCCAGCCGAGCAGCCCGCCGACCGGGACGGCGACCGGGGTCGCCTCGGCCGAGGGGAGGGGCAGCAGCCAGCCGCCGTCGAACACACTGCCGGGCGGGGCCGAGGGCACGGCGTCGGCGAGGAAGCCGGGAAGCCCGGGCCTGCCGTACGTCCCGCTGACCGGGTCGTACTCACGCCAGCCGTCGCCCTGCTGGTCGGGCACCCAGAAGGAGGCGCCGTCGCCGATCAGGTTGCTCCTGGCGGGCACGACGGTGTCTCCCTGGTGGATGACGCCCGCGCCCGTCGTCCGGCCGCCGCCGGGCAACGGCAGGGTCACCAGGTCGTTGCGCAGCGCCCATATCCCGGCCCGTCCCTGGAGGGTGCGCAGTGACCCGGCCGAGGAGTGCCAGTATCCGCGTAGCTGGTCGCCCGCGCCGTAGGCGTTCCAGTAGACCAGCAGTTCGCCGTCCACGTAGTGGAAGCCGGGGTCGCCGTAGACGTCGGCGGGCGGCCTGCGCAGGTCGTGGACGAGCACGGTGCCCTCGGTGCCGATGACCCTGGCCTGGGAGGGGCCGGAGACGACCAGGTGGGGCCAGGCGTCGGCGACCTCGATCTCGTCGAGGTCCTTCGGGCTGACGAGCGCGGCGATCGCCTCCTCCCAGGCGGGCCAGCCGAGTTCGTCGACGAGACCGCCGCGCAGGGTCCTGGCCAGTTCGGCGGCGAGGTCCGCCCGCGCGACCGCGGCGACCTCCTCCGCGGCCAGGACGAGGCCTTCGGCGGGCAGCCAGGTGAGCCTTCTGAGGGCGTCGGGCAGCTGCGGCAGGCCCATGGTGAACGAGCGGCCCGCGACCTCCCGCATCCAGCGGGCCAGCATCGGCCTGCCGCCCGGGGAGGCCGCGAGCACACGCACGGCCCGCCTGCCGTCCTCGTCGTCGCGGAACCGGTCGGCGGCCTGGTCGAAGGCCGCGGTGAAGCGAGGGTCCGCGGCCAGGGCGAGCAGGTCGCGCTGTCCTTCGCCCCGCGCCCACGGTTCGAGCAGCAGGGCGGCGTCGTCTCCGGGGGCGGCGACCGGCACCCGCTGGGCCAGCAGCAGGTCGAGCAGGTCGACGTCGAGTTTGATCGTCAGGCTCTCGCCCGTCTCGGCCAGCTCGGCGCGCAGCCGTCCCGCGATCTGTTCCACCAGGTCGTACAGGCCCATCAGGCGCGGCTCCGCCTGCCAGCCCGGGCTCCAGAGCCGCTGGAAGCGCCTGAGCCAGCCCGCGGCGCCGTCGCTGGGCCGTTCCTGCGGGGTCACCTCCCCCTCGCCGAGGCCGGCGTCGGCCCCCGACTCCTTGAGGATCTCAAGCCAGAGGGCGGGCAGCTGCCGCTCGTCACCACGGGGCATGAGGTTGAGCAGCGCCCCGCGCACGGAGGCGTCCCGAGCACCGAGGGCGACCAGGGCGGAGCGGTGCGCCTTCCACCAGCCGAGCGGAGCCCCGGCGGTCGCGGGCAGGCCGAGCAGTTCGGCGAGGTAGTCCTGCTCCTCGGCCTCGGCGTCCCTGCCCGCCGCCTTGGCCAGGCGCCGCAGGTCGCCCGCCATCTGGGTCGACGGTGCCAAACCGCCCGCCGTACGGCGCACGCACAGGCCGCGGAACCTGCGCAGCGCCTCCTGGGCGGGCACCCTGGCGGCCAGCTCCTTGGCGTATCCGGACAGCGCCTTGACCGGCAGCGCCCCGGCGAGCGCGAACTCCAGGAAGACCGCGTCGAGGCGTTCCTCGTCGACCGGCAGGCCGTGCTCGGCCTCGGCTCTGCGCGCCTGGCCGAACATCTGCGCCGCGTAGGTGACGCTCTCCGCGGCGAGGAAGGCCCGGCCCGCCTCCTCGAAGAAGGTGGGCAGGAAGTGCGGGACCGATCCGGCGAGCTGTGCGGCCAGACGCAGGTAGGCGTCGAGGGCCGCCTTCGGCTTCGTCCTTGCCTGTCTGGCGGTTCGTTCGAGCTCGGGCACGACGGCGAGCGCGTGGTGGCCGTCGCGGGGGTGGTGCACCAGCACCCACTCGGGGAAGCCGAGTGAGCGCCGCAGGCCGACCCCGACCACGACCGGCTCACCCGCGGCCTCAAGCCCGAGGAAGCCCGCAGCGGCGTCCTCCGCGACCCCCAGGTCCTCGGTGACCAGGCGGACGACCACCCGGCCGTCGAGCCCCGGGTGCCGGTAGGGGCGCGCGGTGAGCGCGACCGCCCGTTCGTCGCCGCCGTCGGCCCCCGGGAGGAGGACGGCTCCGGCGTCGAGCAGCTCGTGTGCCCCGTCTCCCGTCGCCGTCGCGGCGCCCTCAGTCGGCATGTCCCCGTTCACGCGTCTCTTCCTTCCTCGACCGTCCGCCCCGCGTAGAGGGCCGCCGCCATCCGCATCCCCTCCGACCAGGCGACCGGGCCGACCTCGCGCTCCGACAGTCTCCTGCCGTCGTGGCCCTGCCAGGTCAGGCCGCCCGTCTCCGTCTCGCCGTCCCAGTAGGGTTCGCCGATCCACACCGACGCCTCGGTGACGCCTCCGGCGTCGCGCGCCGCGCAGGTGACGTAGCCGCCGGAGACCCGGTAGCCCAGCGAGGCCGCCCTGGCCGCGAGGCCGAACCGGGAGTCGAAGCCGCCGCCGGAGAACTCCGTCACCTCGGCGACCCGGTCGGCGGGCTCGGCGGGCCTGGACCAGGTCGCCCGGTGGATCTGCTCGACGCGCTGGACGATGCCCAGCTCCGCGGCGAACTCCCTCAGCTCGTCGAGGTCGGGCAGCAGGACGGGGTGCGGCAGGGTGACCGTCAGCGGCGACAGCCGTACGGTCTCGCCGTCGAGGTTGACCACCCGCAGCTCGCCCGTGGCGGTGACGTCGCGCAGGAAGCCCGCCTCCTCCGGGTCGTCGCCGACCACCACGAGGTCGCGCAGCACCGACTGCCAGGCCTCGTCGGGCCAGACCGCGGCCACCAGGCCGGTGGGGACGGGAAGGGAGGAGACCATCCAGGTGTCGGCCTGTGCCAGGCAGGCGGCGGCGTGCCGGTCGAGCCACTCGGTGAGACGGCGCAGCCGTTCCGCCTCGGGGTGCTCGCGCACCTGCTTCGGCAGCGACTTCAGCTGCCTTCCCGCAGCCTTTCCGGAGGTGGACCTCGCCACCACCCGGCCCTCCACGAGGGCGACCTCGTACCCGTCGCCCGCCGACAGCCAGCCCAACGCTCCCCACCTCTCGACACGACACGAATCCGCCCTCAGGGATCGGTACCTGTGACGGTGATGCGCGGAACGCTAATGCCCCGCACCGACAATCCCGTACTCGACGGCCTGCCACGTCGGCCGTACGCCCCGGTTTCCGGTGTGGAACGCGCCGGGGCCCGTGCCCGCGCGTGCGCCGCGCGGGGTCCTTGTCCGTCCCCTGTCAGGAGTGCCGGGCGTCCGGCCTCCGGCCCCCGGGCACGAAGGGCCGGGGGCGGTCGCGGTTCAGGGGGTCACCGCTGCCGAAGCCGCCCGTCACCGGCGTGCGGGAGGCGGCGTCCGGCCGGACGGCCCGGTTTCCCGCGCCGTCGTCCCCCGAGATGCCGAACATCGAAACCAACCGGATCGTCCTGGTCACCGGACTCCCCCATGCGCCCCGTCTCCCTGTTTCCGTCCACCACAAACCGGCTCAACACCTAAAATAACCATTTATCGAGACTTAGTAAATAAAAGACATTTCTGTCATACATAGTTTGTTTCACGCGCTTACCCGAAGTGACACGGAGCCCTACCTCTCGGGCGCCGTCACGGCCGGTATCCGGCCGACCCCGGGCGACCACGGCCACTACCGCCAGGCGAAACACATTCACATACGGTCGCCACCGGCCGAAAGCGTGCCCAATTACCTTTGACCGGAAATCGTCGGCGCCGATGAACACCGCCCTGACTTTCCGATATGGCGGACGGTGAGGAGCCGGTCAAAACCCGTGACCGTCACCGATGGCGGGGTGGCGAAACCGCTCTGTGAAACTCCGCCCTTGAGCGACAGCCGAACGGCCGACGGCGAGCCGGTTCGGGCGAAGCCACCGCTCGCGCCGGCGAAGCTTGGGCGAAGGCGTCACCGGCCTGGCAGCGGACGAAGGTCCAGGATCATGTCGAACGACCGCGCGCCGTCCCTCCCGGTGAAGGAGCCGACCAGCCGGAAGCCGTGCTTCTCGTAGTAACGGATGGCACGTGGGTTGTCGGCGAGAACGCCGCCGAACAGGATGATTCTCTTCCTGCCGAAACGTTGTGCGACATCCACGACGAGGGGGAAGATCCGCGTCCCCACCCCCCTGCCCTGGTAGTCGTCGGCCAGGCTGAGGCCGAAGCGACAGTCCGTCGCCTCCAGGTGGATGCCGGCCTCCCGGTAGCGGGCGATGTCCGCCGGATGGAGATCGAGACTGAATTCGACGAGGCCGACGATCCTGCCGGACGACACGTCCTCAAGCACCAGCCTGAGCTTGTCGTAACGCGCGATCGCGTCACACAGCTTCCGGGCAGCCCCGAGGTCGTACCCGTCGAAGGGACTCAGTCGCCTCGATTCGGCGGACAGTTCCTCAAGGAAGCCTGCAAGACGCTCCGCGTCGGCGTGCACGAGGGGCCGGAAGACGACCTCCGAACCGTCGTTCAGGTTCAGGCGACGCGTCAGGACAAGCGGGTCTTCGGCGACCGCCGCCAATGTGAGCACCTCAGCAACCCCTTCCCGCCCAATCCCCGGTGGCGTGAACCTACTGATCGCCGTCCTCCGGTGGCAACGCGCGGTGTTCGATGTCACAGGACGCCGTGGGCGGAACACGGCAGGCATCCGGCCAGGAGAGCCCTGGTACTCGGCGCGTTCGCAACCTCCGCCCTCACCGTCGCGTGCCCCGCCCGCGCACTGAGCCTCGCGGCGATCTTCCACGGCACATAATGAGCCCATGTGGCACTTGTCCCTGCCCGGGGAGTTCCTGCTCCTCGCGCACCAGGAGTCCGGCAGGGTGCGTGACTCCGAGCAGGTGGCCTACGGCTGCGCCGCCGCTGAGCTCGGCGAACTCGCGCTGCGCCGCAGGCTGCGGGTACGCGTCCGCAAGTCCGAACTGTTCGGTTTCGAGGTCTACCGCCTCAGCGGCACGATCGAACTGCTGGACACCGGCCGCACCGGTCTCGGCTGGGCCGACGACCTGCTGGACGCGCTGCAGTCCGGCTCGGGGATGCACAAGTGGCTGCGCCATCGCCGCCGCGCGGCTCTCACCCTGCACCGCGACGCGCTGATCGAGCTGGGCCTGCTACGCCACCGGCCCGGCAGGTTCCTGGCCGGAGAACGTCACCATCCTGATCCGTCGGCCCGCGGCTCGCTCATCGCCCGATTACGCGCCGTCTACGACCAGCGGGCCCCGCTTGATGAGCGTCTGCTGTTCCTGAGCGACCTCGTGGACGGCGCGGGGCTCGCCGGGGAACTCGGCCTCAGACTGAGCTGGCAGCAACGCAAGGACCGCGCCCGCGGCGTCGGGGCCGTGCTGGCCTTCTCCGAGGACCTGCGTGACACCAGCACCGTGCTGGGCGGCGCCATACCGAGCCCGCGCAGCGGAGGCGGCGGTTGAGGCGGTGACGGCGGCGGCGAGGCCGGGCGGCCGCCGTAAAGAAAGCCTCTCTCCAGACCGGAAGGCGACAGTGCGCCCTACGCATAGACCGGTGCGCCCGCAGCCAATGACGCATCAGCGCGGAACATGAGTGAATTGCCCCGGACGTTCAACGTGCCAGACGGGGAAAGCGCGGGCCGTGGAATTACCTCCTTGCGATTCTCCGCGCCGGCGAGAAAAGGGGGTTCTCATGTTTCGGCCTAATCGCAAGATCGGAATCGCCTTGTCCACGGCGGCGCTGGTGACCGGCGTCGCCGCTGTTCAGGCGAACGCGACCGCCGCCCGGGAGCGGATCACTCCGGCGTCCGCAGCCGTCGCCGGAGGTACGGCACCGGCCTGCGTCGGCCGGGAGGTGCACGAGAACATCAAAGTGGCCCGGGTCGCAAACGGCTGTGGCGGAACGATGAGGGTGAGGATCACCATCGACAATGGCCCCGACGACTCCTGCCACTCCCTGAAAAACGGTCAGGCTCTTACCTTCCGCTGGAACCTGGGCTCCTATGACCGCACCGTGACCTGCTAGCCATGGCCTCCCCGCGCGGGCCTGCCGCGCATCCTGCCGCCGTGCTGGACGCCGGGCCGCCGGGCGATGACCGGCCTGGCATGGGCCCGGAACCCTCATTCATCTGTTCCGCAAGGTGACCTACGCGACTCGCCGGTTTCCGTTCGGCCGTTTCGCACCTCACCAAAGGATGGAAGGGCCGCGACGCCGGGACGGGTCCCGGCGTCACCCTGGCGTCACAGCCTCCGGCGACCCGCTCTCAGGCCGGCTGCCGTACCTGCTCGGCGAGCCTGGCCAGGCTCTCGTCGAGCGCGCGCTCGACGTACTCGCCGGGTGGCGGGTGCTCCTCCTCGAAGAACGACAGGTGTACGGTCACCTCGCTCTCCTGGGGGGAGATGCCGGCCACCTGCAGCCAGCCCGCGTAGCTGTCGTCGTCGCGGGTGCCCCACTCCATCCGGAGCTGGTCACGCTCCGCCTGGAACAGGCCTCGGGCGTCGCGCCCCGTCTCGTCCTCGTGCACCGTGACGGCGGGCAGGTCGTCCGGCCGTACGTGCAGGTCCCTGGGCAGCCAGCGGTCGATACTGTCCAGGTCGCTCGCCCGGTCGAAGACCTGTTCCGCGGAGGCGGAGATCCTGCGGGAGCGCTCATGCTCACTCATCGTGTTCACCTTCCTCTCTGCCGACACCTGATCCGTGTCCCGAATGTCGGGTTCTAACCGCCCAAACCACACCCGAAAAGAGAGTAGGTTAGCCTTACCTTTGTTTCGCCCCGGGACCGTCTCCGGCGGCACACGCAGAGGAAGGCACAGCCGATGATCGACCCGTTCCGCTTCTTCCACGTACAGGTGAGCGGGCTGCGGCGGCTCAGCCCCTCCTTCCTGCGGGTCACCTTCACCGGCGACGACCTCGACCTGTTCGCGGACAACGGGTTCGACCAGCGCATCAAACTCGTCCTCCCCCACGAAGGGCCTCGCGAGAAGGCCCGTGGAGAGCACCGCTTCGCCCATCTGCCGACCGGCTCCGACTGGTACGCCCGCTGGCGCGCCCTGCCCGCCGGGCTGCGCAACCCCTTCCGCACCTACACCGTCAGAGCCGTACGGCACGGCCTCCGCGAGGTCGACCTCGACATCGTCATGCACGAGGCCGCGCACGCGACGGCGCACGCGGCCGCGCGCGAGGCCACGCATGGAACCGGGAGGCTCACCCCGACCTGCGCCCCCGGCCCCGTCGCCCGCTGGGCCCGTGCCGTACGGCCCGGTGACGAGGCCGTACTGCTCGGGCCGGACGCCCGGCACGGGGGCGAGCCGACGGGGATCGAGTTCCGCCTGCCCGAGGGGGACGGGCCGATACTGCTGGCCGGTGACGAGACCGCCGTTCCCGCCGTCGCCTCGATCCTCGAACGCCTGCCCCGCGACCGGCGCGGCGAGGTCCTGCTCGAGGTGCCGTGCGCGGCGGACGTCCTCGACCTCGACGCGCCGGAGGGGGTGGCCGTCACGTGGCTGCCGCGCGACGGCGCCGGGCACGGCGACCTGCTGGTGCCCGCCGTACGGGCCGCCGCCGACCGGCTGCTGCCCACCCCTGGCCGACCGGCCGCCCCGCAGGGTCTTCCCGAGGTCGACGTGGACAGCGAGATCCTGTGGGAGGTGCCGCCGGAGGGGCGGGAGGCCGGTTCGGTGTACGCGTGGCTGGCCGGTGAGGCGGCTGTGATCAGGACGCTCCGCCGCCACCTGGTCGCCGAGCGCGGCCTCGACCGGCGCTCGGTCGCCTTCATGGGCTACTGGCGGGCGGGCCGCGCCGAGTCCGCCTGAGCGCCGGCCTCGATCAGGCCCTCCCCGCCAACCGGCACGCGAGACAGTCGCGATGGCCGGTCATGGGGTCCTTCACCCGCCAGTCCCGCCGCCCGGCGGGCCGGGGGCCGCTCGGCTTGCCCCAGCCCGCCAGGTGCAACGCCCAGGTGACCAGGCCGGCACAGAGGATCACTCCGGCGCCGAGCCAGAGGCCGGGCGCCCATCCGGCGCACATGGCCAGGCCCACCGCGGAGAAGCCGGCCAGGCCGATGAGGCATCCGGTCCATCCCGCGACGGTGTGTCCCAGATCGACGTCACCGTGCACACCGCTCATTGCCTCTCCTCGGCGAACGTAGAATACTTATCTCACGTAATAATTATCTTAGATGCTAAGGAGAATGCCTGTGGAGGGCAAGCCGCGGCCCGAGGCGACGGCGGAGCGGGCCCTGGCCGGGATGGACGGCCTCATCGCGCTCAGCCTCGTCGGCCAGCAGCACATCGCCCAGCGTCTCGGGCTGAACACGACGGACCTGACCTGCCTGGGCCACATCATGGGGGCCGGGCGACAGCCGATCAGCGCGGGCGAGCTGGCCGAGCGGGCCGGCCTCACCACCGGTGCCGTCACCGGCGTGCTGAACCGCCTCGAACAGGCCGGATACGCCCGCAGGCAGGCCGATCCCGCCGACCGGCGCCGGGTGCTGGTCGTCGCCGACACCTCGGCCGCCGCCCGTGTCGCCGCCGTCTACGAGCCCTTCTACCGGCGGCTCTCCGACCTGTTCGCCGACTACACGCCCGACGAGATCGGCGTACTGGCCGACTGGTTCACCCGCGCGACGGCCCTCATGCGGACCTCCCTTGAGGAGATCGGACGGGAGCCGTCCCCCTGAGCCCGTGACCCCGAGAGGCCCCGGCATGCCCTTCGCACCGGCGGCCCCCGTGTCACGGCCGTCGTCGAGGACCACCGGCCAGGGGAACCTCCCGCCCGGCCTGAGCCGCGAGGGCCTTGAGGAGGTCATCGGGGACCAAGGTCCCTACCCCGCACGGCCACAAGCGACTAGCTTCGGAGCATGATTCGCGTGTTTCTCGTGGACGATCACGAGGTGGTACGGCGGGGCGTCGCGGCCCTGCTGGAGTCCGAGGACGACATCGAGGTCGTCGGGGAGGCGGGAACCGCGGAGTCGGCGATCGCCCGCATCCCGGCGTTGCGGCCGGACGTCGCGGTGCTGGACGTGCGGCTCCCCGACGGCAGCGGCATCGACGTGTGCCGGGAGGTCCGCTCGGCGACGCCGGGGGTGGCCTGCCTGATGCTGACCTCCTTCGCCGACGACGACGCCCTGTTCACGGCGGTGATGGCGGGGGCGTCCGGATACGTGCTCAAGCAGATCCACGGCTCCGACCTGATCGGCGCGGTGCGGACGGTGGCCTCCGGCCAGTCGCTGCTCGACCCGCAGACCACCGCCAGCATGCTCGCCCGGCTGCGCGACCAGGCGACCCGCAAGGACCCGGTCGAGGCGCTGTCGGAGCAGGAGCGCCACATCCTGGAGCTGATCGGCGAGGGCCTGACGAACCGGCAGATCGGCGAACGGATGTTCCTGGCCGAGAAGACGGTGAAGAACTACGTGTCCAACCTGCTGTCCAAGCTCAACATGCAGCGCCGTACCCAGGTGGCCGCGCTGGCGGCGCGGATGAAGACGGACCGCGACCGGTGAGAGCGCTCCCGCGCTCTCCTGGCCTCACGCCCCCACGCGGGCGCCGGTGACCCGGCGGCGGAAGACCCAGTAGGTCCACCCCTGGTAGAACAGGACAAGTGGGGTGAAGATCACCGCGACCCAGGTCATCACCGTCAGCGTGTAGGGCGTCGAGGCCGCGTCGCGCACGTTCAGGCTGTTGGCCGGGTCGAGCGCGGGCATCACGTTGGGCCACAGGCTGCCGAACAGCGTGACGGTGACCGCGATGATCGCCACCGCGCTGGCCGTGAACGCCCAGCCGTCCCGGCCGCGCAGCGTCGCCAGGAGCGCGCCCGCGATCGCCGCGGCGGCCACCGCGACGGTGACCCAGGTGGCGGCCTTGCCCACGGTGAGCTGGGTGGCCAGCAGGAAGGCGCCGCCCACCAGGAGCGCGCCGACGGCCAGTCTCCCGGCCAGGGCGGCCGAGCGGGCCCGTAGGTCGCCGCCGGTGCGCAGGGTCAGGAACACGGCGCCGTGCAGGGTGAACAGGGTGAGCGTCGCCAGGCCACCCAGCAGGGCGTACGGGTTGAGCAGGGTGAGCAGCGAACCGGTGTACTCGTGGTCGGCGTCCAGCGGGACGCCCCTGACGATGTTGGCGAACGCCACGCCCCACAGGAAGGCCGGCAGCAGGGAGCCGAGGAACATGGCCCGGTCCCAGCTCCGCGGGCTGTCGCTCTTGCCGCGGTACTCGATGGCCACGCCACGCAGGATCAGCGCGACCAGGATGAGGAAGAGCGGCAGGTAGAAGCCGGAGAACAGGGTGGCGTACCACTCGGGGAAGGCGGCGAAGGTCGCGCCTCCCGCGACGATCAGCCAGACCTCGTTGCCGTCCCAGACCGGCCCGATCGTGGCCAGGATCGACCTGCGGTCGTCGTCGTCCCCGCCGAGGACCGGCAGCAGGACACCGACCCCGAAGTCAAAGCCCTCCAGGACGAAGTAACCGGTCCACAGCAGGGCGATGAGCAGGAACCAGACGGTCGTGAGCTCCATGAACGTTCCTTGGTCAGTAGGACAGGACGGGCGCCTCGCCCGTGCTCTCCGGTTCCGGTTCGTCCTCCGGGCCGCGCCGGACGAACTTCATCAGCAGCGCGACCTCGATCACCGCGAGCACCCCGTAGAGCAGGGTGAACCCGCTGAGGGTGATCGCGGCCTCGGTGACGCCGACACCGGGTGAGACCGAGTCGGCGGTGCGCATCCGCCCGAAGACGGTCCACGGCTGGCGGCCCATCTCCGTGAAGATCCACCCCAGCGAGTTGGCGAGCAGCGGCAGGCCGATCCCCCAGACCGCGACCCAGTACGGCCAGCGGCTCCTGGGCAGCCGGTTCCCCCTGATGAGCCACAGACCGGCCAGCGCGACCAGGGCGGCCAGCATGCCGAACCCGATCATCAGACGGAAGGACCAGTAGGTGAGGCCGATGATGGGCCGGTAGTCACCGGGGCCGTACTTCAGCTGGTAGCGGGCCTGGATGTCGTTGATGCCCTCGACCCGTCCGTGCAGGGTGTCGGTCGCCAGCAGGCTCAGGCCGTACGGGATCTGGATGTTGATGTGGTTCCGGCCGTTGCGGACGTCGCCGACGGCGAAGATCGAGAAGCCCGCGGAGGTCTCGTCGTCCCACAGCGCCTCGGCCGCGGCCATCTTCATCGGCTGCTGCCTGGTCATGATCTGCGCCTGCAGGTGGCCGCTGATCACGACGCCCAGCGCCGCGGCCAGGGTGACGACCATCCCGAGGCGGGCGGCGGGGCGGAACAGGTCCACGTGCCTCTTCTTGAGGAGCTGCCAGGCGCTCACCCCGACGACGAACATCCCGGCCGAGACGAACGCGCCGAAGATGACGTGTGGAAAGGTGATCAGGTTCGTGGAGTTGGTGAGCACCGCCCAGATGTCGACGAGTTCGGCGCGGCCGGACTTCGGGTTGAGCCTGAAGCCGACCGGGTGCTGCATCCACGAATTCGCAGCAAGGATGAAATATCCGGAAATGGTGGTGCCGATCGCCGCCGCCCAGATCGTCGCCAGGTGCAGTCCGGGGGACAGCCTGTCCCATCCGAAGATCCACAGGCCCAGGAAGGTGGATTCGAGGAAGAAGGCGATCAGGCCCTCCATCGCCAGCGGGGCGCCGAACACGTCACCGACGAAACGGGAGTAGTCACTCCAGTTCATTCCGAACTGGAACTCCTGCACGATGCCGGTCACCACTCCCATCGCGAAGTTGATCAGGAAGAGCCTCCCGAAGAACTTCGTCAGCCGCAGGTAGGCGGGCTTCCTCGTGCGGTACCACGCCGTCTGCAGACCGGCCACGACGGCGGACAGGCCGATCGTCAGCGGGACGAAGAAGAAGTGGTAGACCGTCGTTATCCCGAACTGCCAGCGCGACAGGTCCAAGACGTCCATGGGTGGTGCTCCGTCTCACAGATGCCGTCCCGGAACCCGGGAGACCCGCCGCGGAACTGCGGGCCTCCCTTAAAAGGACTTATGTTCTGACCATTACCCCTCAGGCCTTGGCCCGTACCACGGCCACCGGGCAGGAGGCGTGGTGCAGGACCCCGTGGCTGACCGATCCCAGTACGGCCGAGCCGAACCCGCCCAGCCCCCGCGACCCGACGACCACCAGGTCGGCGGCCTTGGAGGCCTCGCCGAGGGCGAACACGGGGTGCTCGAACAGCACCGTCTGCTCGACCTCGACCTCCGGATGCCGCTCCCGCCACGGCGCCAGGATCTCGGTGGCGAGCCGTTCCTCGGTGCCGGAGATGTCCTCGATCAGCGGTGTGTAGGCGACGGAGCCGACCGCCATGACGGGCAGCTGCCAGGCGTGCAGGGCACGCAGCCCGGCGCCGCGGCGGGCGGCCTCCCCGAAGGCGTACTCCAGTGCGGCCTCGGACTCGGGCGAGCCGTCGAACCCGACGACGACTCCGCCGTGCCCTCCGCGCTCCTCGCCCCTGACGACCACGACGGGGACCGCCACGTGCCCGGCCAGCGAGAGTGAGACGGAGCCGAGCAGCAGCCCGGCGAACCCGCCCCGGCCCCGGCTGCCGATCACGATCTGCTCGGCGTCCTCCGCCTCCCGCCGCAGGACCTCGACGGGCCTGCCCGTCTCAAGGGAGGTGGTGACGTCGACGCCGGGGGCGCGCCCGCGCGCGAGGCTCGCGGCGGTCTCCAGCACTCCCCTCGCCTCCTCCGTCAGGGACTCCTCAAGCTCCCTCGGGGTCCCGCGCCGCCAGTCCTCGCGCACGTGGACGATCCGCAGCGCGCCGCCGCGCCGTACCGCGTCCTCTGCCGCCCACCCGACCGCGGCCTCCGCCGAGGGCGAACCGTCGGTCCCCACCACCACATGTGCCGTCATCCCGGCCTCCTGTCACGTCTGTCCTCATCCGATCACCGTCCCGCCCCGGGACTCACCGGCCGAAGGTCCCCTTCGGCCGGGACCTGTGTCCCTTCCCCGGGCGGGACGAACCATCCGGGCGCCCGTAGAGGACACAGCGGGCACGGCGGGTACGGCCCGCCCCGGCTGGGCATATTCAGGGGATCGCCCGCCGGGGTTTCCGCGGGGAGACGAACCGTGGAGACCGGGGGCCCGCGCACACGGATTCGGGGGACGCGCATGAATCTCACAGCCGGAGTCACCGCCGCCGCGGCGGGCATCACCGCCCTGGACACCGTCGGCTACCTGGACATGGTCGTGCGCGGCCGTCCCGCGAGCGACGTCCCGGCCGAGGCCGCGGACGAGGTGGCGGGACGGGCCGGGATCGACCTGGGGCACGGCGAGGAGGGCGACAGCAGGCGTACGGGCCTGGGAGCGCTGCTGGGCTACACCGCCGGTCTCGGGGTCGGCGTGCTGTACGGCCTGCTCCCCGGCGGACGGCGCCCGGCGCTGCCGCTGGCCGCGCTCGGGTTGTCACTGGCCGCGATGGCCGCGAGCGACATCCCTCTCGCGGCGGCCGGGGTGACCGACCCGCGGCGCTGGGACGCGGCCTCGTGGGTTTCCGACCTCCTGCCGCATCTCGCCTACGGGCTGACGACGGCCGTGGTCTACGACCGGCTCACCCGCCCTGGCCGCCGGCGGGGAAGGCGCTGACGGGGACGGGAATAGCCGGGAACCGCACCCTGTTCCCGTAGTTGAAACTTCAACCAAGAGGGAGGGCGGCGAGGATCATGCAGTTCGGAATCTTCACCGTCGGGGACGTCACGACCGACCCGACCACGGGCAGGACGCCCACCGAGCACGAGCGGATCAAGGCCACGGTCGCCATCGCGCTCAAGGCCGAGGAGGTCGGGCTGGACGTCTTCGCGACCGGAGAGCACCACAACCCGCCCTTCGTGCCGTCGTCGCCGACGACCCTGCTCGGTTACATCGCCGCCAGGACCGACAGGCTCATCCTCTCCACGGCCACGACGCTGATCACCACGAACGACCCGGTCAAGATCGCCGAGGACTTCGCGACGCTGCAGCACCTGGCGGACGGGCGGGTCGACCTGATGCTCGGCCGGGGCAACACCGGCCCGGTCTACCCGTGGTTCGGCAAGGACATCCGCCAGGGCATCCCGCTGGCCATCGAGAACTACGCGCTGCTGCACCGGCTGTGGCACGAGGACGTCGTGGACTGGCAGGGCCGCTTCCGCACCCCGCTGCAGTCCTTCACCGCGACGCCCAGGCCGCTGGACGGCGTGCCGCCGTTCGTCTGGCACGGCTCGATCCGCAGCCCCGAGATCGCCGAGCAGGCCGCCTACTACGGCGACGGCTTCTTCGCCAACAACATCTTCTGGCCCAAGGAGCACTTCCAGCGCCTAGTCGAGCTGTACCGGGAGCGCTTCGCCCACTACGGGCACGGCACCCCGGAGCAGGCGATCGTCGGGCTCGGCGGCCAGGTGTTCATGCGCCGCAACTCCCAGGACGCGGTGCGCGAGTTCCGGCCCTACTTCGACAACGCGCCCGTGTACGGCCACGGCCCCTCACTTGAGGAGTTCACCGAGCAGACCCCGCTCACGGTCGGCAGCCCGCAGGAGGTCATCGACAGGACCCTGACCTTCAGGGAGAGCTTCGGCGACTACCAGCGCCAGCTGTTCCTGATGGACCACGCGGGCCTGCCGCTGAAGACCGTGCTGGAGCAGCTCGACATCCTGGGCGAGGAGGTCGTGCCTGTGCTGCGCAGGGAGTTCGCCGCCGGACGGCCCGAAGGGGTGCCCGACGGCCCGACCCACGCCGCCCTCGTCGCCGCGGAGCGGGAGCGCGACACCGCCGAGGCCCGATAGAAGCCGTACGGAACACGAGAAGGAGAGAACGTTGACAGCCCTGAAGCTCGTCGCCGTCTCGGCGGGTCTCGGCAAGCCGTCCTCGACGCGCCTGCTGGCCGACCGGCTGACCGAGGCGACCAGGAAGCACCTCGAACCGGAGCGCCAGGTCGAGGTGCGCGTGATCGAGCTGCGCGACCTGGCGAGGGACATCGCCAACAACATGGTCACCGGCTTCCCGTCCCCCGCGCTGGACGAGGCGATCGAGGCCGTGACCGGGGCGGACGGCGTCATCGCCGTGACGCCGATCTTCACAGCCTCCTACAGCGGGCTCTTCAAGTCCTTCTTCGACGTGATCGACCACACCGCGCTCGCGGGCAAGCCGGTGCTCGTCGGGGCGACCGGAGGTACGGCACGGCACTCCCTGGCCCTTGAGCACGCCCTGCGCCCGATGTTCGCCTACCTGCGCGCGGTCGTCGCGCCGACGGCCGTCTACGCGGCCTCGGAGGACTGGGGCACGAGCGCGGGCTCGCAGGGGGAGGATCTGGCCACCCGCGTCACGAGGGCGGCCGGGGAACTGGCGGGCCTGATGCGGCACGGGCAGGCGACGACCGGCGCCGGGGAGGCGGTGCCGTTCGAGGAGCGGCTGGCGGCCCTGCGCCTGTGACGGGAGGCCCTCACAGCGGGATGTTGCCGTGGTGGCCGCGCTCCCCCGGAGCCCCGGCCAGCGCCTCGGCGACGCGGCGGCGGGTCGTGCGTGGGTCGATCACCTCGTCCACCACGCCGAGGTCGATCGCCCTGCGCACACCGCCCGCGTCTCGCTCGTGCTCCTCGACGAGCCTGGCCCGCAGCTCCGCGCGTTCCTCCTGCGGCGCCGCCGCCAGCCGCCTGCGGTGCAGGACCCCGACGGCGGCCTCCGCGCCCATGACCGCGACCTCGGCGTCCGGCCAGGCGAAGACCCGGGTCGCGCCGAGCGCGCGGGAGTTCATCGCGATGTAGGCGCCGCCGTACGACTTGCGCAGGACGACCGTCACCCGGGGGACCCGGGCCTCGGCGAAGGCGTGCAGAAGCTTGGCCCCGCGCCTGACCACCCCGTCCCACTCCTGGGCGACGCCCGGCAGGTAACCGGGGACGTCGGCCAGCACGACCAGCGGAACCCCCAGGGCGTCGCACATCCTCACGAACCTGGCGGCCTTCTCCGCGGAGAGGGCGTCCAGGCAGCCGCCCTTGCGCAGCGGGTTGTTGGCCACCACACCGACGGAGCGCCCGGCGAGACGGCCGAGCCCGACGACGACGTTCGGCGCCCAGCGGGGCTGGAACTCCTCGAACCGCTCGCCCTCGTCCAGCAGGACGCGCACCAGCGGCCGGACGTCGTAGGCCTGCCGGGGAGAGGAGGGCAGCAGCGCCGCGGGGTCGCGGCCCTCGTCGAGGTCGTCGAGGTCGTAGTCTCCCTGGGCACCGAGGGCGAGCGCGATCCGCCGGGCGCGCAGGAGGGCGTCCTCCTCCCCTGCGGCGACCACGTGCACCACCCCCGAGCGGCGGCCGTGGGCGTCGGCGCCGCCGAGCCGCTCCATGTCGATGTCCTCACCGGTCACGCTGCGGACCACGTCGGGGCCGGTCACGAAGACCCGGCCCTGCTCGGACATGACGATCACGTCGGTGAGCGCGGGCCCGTAGGCCGCCGCCCCCGCCGCCGGGCCGAGGACCACGGAGATCTGCGGCACCAGCCCCGAGGCGTGGGTGTTGGCGGCGAAGACCAGCCCCGCGCCGTGCAGCGACTCGACCCCGTCGCCCAGTCTCGCTCCCCCGCAGTGCCACAGGCCGATGACCGGGACGCGCAGCCGTACGGCCTCGTCGACCGCCGCCACGATGTGCCGTGCCCCGGCGATGCCCAGGGCCCCTCCCATGACCGTGGCGTCCGTGCAGAACGCGACCACCGGATGCCCGCCGGCCAACCCCTTGACCGCGAGGACGCCGCTGCGGTCCTCCGGGTGCAGCGGGGTGACCGATCCCGGGTCGAGCAGCCGGGCGAGCCTGTCCCCCGGGTGCCTGGAATCGCGGCCGATCTCCCCCGGTGCCGCCGCGACAACCGTCATAAGGCGCTCCCGTGTCTTCTCTTTTAACCGCCGATGCTTATTGGCACGCTAGGCGCGGCATCACGGGAACGTCCAATCACGATTCTTAATGAGTAACGACAAAGGAAGCCTTATGGCAGGTCAGAGGCCCAAAAAACCCTCAATCCCGCTTGACTTTGTAGGGAAATGCGTGCGACCTTCGTAGCGTGAACAGGGAAATAACCGCGACCGACCATCCGTGCCGGGACGTACGGCGGGCCGACCGGGCCTGTCGCTGAGTCCCACCGGGTTCCGCCCACGTAACACCGCCGCCCGCCGGAAGAGACCGAACGGGGAGAATCCTTTCCCCCACGGCTGTGCGATCTCACCGAATTCTTGCCGACGCGCCTTTTAATTGCGACGTCCGCTGGGCGGCCACCACCCGCGCCACAACTCCCGGAAGTCGATATCCGGAGCGCGAACGGATCGAAGAAGGCACGACAAGAGGCGGGTTTTCACAATGGCAGGAAATAAGCCGGAGAAGAGCACGCGGCGGGAGCGGAACGGTGGGGAGGCGATCGCGGTCATCGGGCTCGCCTGCAGACTGCCCGGCGCGCCGAACCCGGCGGACCTGTGGGAGCTGCTGCGGTCGGGACACGACGCGACCGGTGAGCCGTCCGAGGGCCGGCTGCGGGCCGACCCCGGGATCGCGGGGCTGCGGGGCGGTTTCCTCGACCGCGTCGACCTGTTCGACGCCGGGTTCTTCGGCGTCTCCCCCCGTGAGGCCGCGGCCATGGACCCCCAGCAGCGGCTCGTCCTCGAACTGGCCTGGGAGGCGCTGGAGGACGCCGGGCTGCCGCCCGCCACGCTGGCGGGGACGGCCTCGGGGGTGTTCCTCGGCGCGATGGCCTCCGACTACGCGACGCTGGTTTACCGGAACGGTGCGAACGCGGTGACCCGGCACACCCTCGCCGGGCTGACCAGGGGAATCCTCGCCAACCGCGTGTCCTACTTCCTCGGGTTGCGCGGCCCGAGCCTGACGGTCGACACGGCCCAGTCGTCGGCGCTGGTCGCGGTGCACCTGGCCTGCGAGAGCCTGCGTTCGGGGGAGTCGGCCGTCGCGCTGGCGGGTGGCGTCAACCTCAACCTCGTGCCGGAGAGCACGGTGACCGCCGACCGGTTCGGCGGCCTGTCCCCCGACGGACGCTGCTTCACCTTCGACGCGCGCGCCAACGGCTACGCGCGTGGGGAGGGCGGCGGCCTGGTCGTGCTCAAGCCGCTCGACCAGGCGCTGGCGGACGGGGACGAGGTGCACGCCGTCATCCTGGGCAGCGCGGTCAACAACGACGGCGCGACCAGCGCCCTGACCGTGCCCGACGCCACGGCCCAGGAGGAGGTCGTACGCCTGGCGCTGGGCAGGGCCGGGATCGAGGGCTCCGCCGTACAGGTGGTCGAGCTGCACGGCACCGGAACCAGGGTCGGCGACCCCGTAGAGGCCGCCGCGCTCGGGGCGGCCCTCGGCGCCGGCCGCCCCGCCGGGCAGCCGCTGCTCGTCGGCTCGGTCAAGACGAACATCGGCCACCTGGAGGGGGCCGCGGGCATCGCCGGGCTGCTGAAGGCCGTGCTGAGCATCCGCAACCGGGAGGTGCCGCCCAGCCTCAACTTCGAGACCCCCAGCCCGCTGATCGACTTCGAGGCGCTGAACCTGCGGGTCGCCTCCGGTACGGCACGGCCCTGGCCCCGCCCCGACGCCCCGCTTGTGGCGGGGGTCAGCTCCTTCGGGGTCGGCGGCGTGAACTGCCACGTCGTCCTGGGCGAGGCGCCCTCCGGCACCCGGGAGGAGGTCACCACGGAACCGGCCGCGGAGGCCGTCGCCGTACCGCTGGTCCTGTCCGCCGGGACGCCCGCCGCGCTGCGCGCGCAGGCCGCGAGGCTGGCCGCCTCCCCCGCGCTCGACGGGGACGTGCCGGACGTCGCGTTCTCACTGGCCACCACCCGGACGGCGTTCGGCCACCGGGCGGTGTTCGTGGGGACCGAGGGCGGGGAGCTGCGCGAGCGGCTCAGGGCGTTCGGCGCGGGCGAGCCGGTCAGGGGCTCCGTGCGGGGCACGGCCCGTGAACTCGGCGGAACCGTGTTCGTCTTCCCCGGCCAGGGCGGGCAGTGGGCGGGCAGTGGGCGGGCATGGGCAGGCGGCTGGCCGAGTCCTCCCCGGTGTTCGCCGGACACCTGCGGACCGTCGCCGAGGCCCTCGAACGGCACGTGGACTGGTCCCTGACCGACGTGCTGTGGCAGAAGCCGGGAGCGCCCTCCCTGGAGCGGGTGGACGTCGTCCAGCCCGCGTTGTTCGCGGTCATGGTCGCGCTGGCCCGGCTGTGGGAGTCGTTCGGCGTCCGCCCCGACGCCGTGATCGGCCACTCGCAGGGGGAACTCGCCGCCGCCGTGACCGGGGCGCTGTCCCTGGACGACGCCGCCGCGATCGTGGTGCTGCGCAGCCAGGCGCTCGCCGCCATCTCCGGGCGGGGCGGGATGGCCTCGCTCCCGCTGCCCGTCGAGCGGGTCCGCGCCACGCTCGCCCGCTGGGAGGGACGGCTGAACATCGGCGCCGTCAACGGCCCCGACACGACCGTGGTCTCCGGTGACGCCGACGCGCTCGACGAACTCGTCGCCCACTACGAGGCCGAGGACGTCCCCGTACGGCGGGTGCGGATCGACTACGCCTCGCACTCCGCGCACGCCGAGGCGGTGCGGGACCGGCTGCTGGAGTTCCTCCCCCGGTACGGCGCGCGCGGCACCGGCGTCGCGTTCTACTCCAGCGTCACCGGAGGTCCGCTCGACACCGCCACGCTCGACGCCGACTACTGGTACCGCAACCTCAGGCAGACGGTCGAGTTCGACCGGGCCGTACGTGGCGCCCTGGCCGACGGCCACACGGTGTTCGTCGAGGTCAGCCCGCACCCGATCCTGTCCACCGGGATTGAGCGAATCCTGGAGAGCGCCGCGCCCGGCTCCTCCGACGGGGTGGTGACGGGGACGCTGCGGCGTGGCGACGGCGGCCTGGACCGGTTCCTGCTGGCGCTCGCCCACCTGTACACGCACGGCGCCCCCGTCGACTGGACGGCCGCGCTGCGTCCCGGTGCGCGCCGCGTTCCCCTGCCCCTCTACGCCTTCCAGCGTGACCGCCACTGGATCGACGCCACCGAGCCCGTACCGCCGCCGCTCGGCGGGCCACCTGTCCCGGATCCTGTCGCCAGGCCGTCCGGGCAGGCCCGGGAGCTGCTCGGCCTGGTCGTCTCGGCCACCGCGGAAGTCCTCGGCCACGAGGACCCGGGGGCCGTCGAGGCGGGACGTACCTTCAGGGATCTGGGGCTCGACTCGCTCGGCGCCGTCGAGCTGCGCGACAGCCTGTCCTCGGCGACCGGCCTGACGATCCCCACGACCGTCACCTACGACCACCCGACCCCGCTCGCCCTGGCCAGACATCTGGAGGCGACGGCCGAGGGCCGTACGGCGGACGTTCCCTCCGCCGAGGACGACCGGCGGGGCCAGGAGAACGAGCCGATCGCGCTGGTCTCGATGGCGGGACGGTGGCCGGGCGGCGCCGACACCCCCGAGGCCCTCTGGGAACTGGTGCTCGACGGCACCGACGCGATCGGTGTCTTCCCCGCCAACCGGGGCTGGGACGTGGACGCGCTCCACGACCCCGAAGGCGTACGGCCCGGCACCTCGACCACCCGGGAGGGCGGTTTCCTGCACGACGCCGACCGGTTCGACGCCGAGTTCTTCGGCATCGGCCCCAGGGAGGCCGCCGCGATGGACCCGCAGCAGCGGCTGCTGCTTGAGACGGCGTGGGAGGCCCTCGAACGCGCCGGCATCGTGCCCGAGACGTTGCGGGGCAGCCGCACCGGGGTGTTCGTCGGGCTGACGCCACAGGACTACGGCCCGCGCCTGCACGAGACCGGAGAGGGGGCCGAGGGGTACGCGCTGACCGGCACCACCGCGAGCGTCGCCTCCGGCCGGATCTCCTACGTCCTGGGCCTTGAGGGGCCCGCGGTGACCGTGGACACCGCCTGCTCGTCGTCGCTGGTCGCGCTGCACCTGGCGGTCCGTTCGCTGCGTTCCGGGGAGTCGGACCTGGCGCTGGCGGGCGGGGTGACCGTCATGTCGGCGCCCGGGATGTTCACCGAGTTCTCCCGGCAGGGCGGGCTCGCCCCTGACGGCCGCTGCAAGGCCTTCTCCGGCGCCGCGGACGGCACCGGCTGGGCGGAGGGCGTCGGCCTCCTGCTGGTCGAGCGGCTGTCGGACGCCCGGCGCAACGGGCACCGGGTGCTGGCCGTGATCCGGGGCACCGCGATCAACCAGGACGGCGCCTCCAACGGCCTCACCGCCCCCAACGGCCTCGCGCAGCAGCGGGTGATCCGGCAGGCGCTCAGGGACGCCGCGCTGGCCCCCACCGACGTCGACGCCGTAGAGGCCCACGGCACCGGAACCACCCTCGGCGACCCCATCGAAGCCCAGGCACTCATCGCGGTCTACGGCAAGGACCGGCCTGCTGATCAGCCCCTGTGGCTGGGGTCGCTGAAGTCCAACATCGGCCACACCCAGGCCGCCGCGGGAGTCTCCGGTGTCATCAAGGTCGTGCAGGCCCTGCGGGAGGGGATCCTGCCCAGGACGCTGCACGCCGACCAGCCGTCCGAGCACGTCGACTGGGCCGGGGGCGGGGTCCGGCTGCTGACCGAGAACGTTCCGTTGCCCCGGAACGGACGGCCCCGCCGCGTGGGTGTCTCGTCATTCGGGATCAGCGGCACCAACGCCCACGTCATCATCGAACAGGTCCCGGAAACACCGTCGGAACCTCGCGACGAACAGCCCAACCCCGCCCCCGTCGCGCTTCCCCTGTCCGCCCGCTCGGCGGCGGCGTTGGCGGCCCAGGCCTCCCGCCTGGCCGACCACCTGGAAACCCACCCCGAGCTGCGCCCCGAGGACGTCTCCCACTCCCTGGCCACCACCCGCGCCACCTTCGAACACCGCGCGGTCGTCCTCGGCGACACACCCGCCGAACTGGCCGGAAAGCTACGGGCGCTCACCGACTCCCACCCCGCCAAAGGCACACCCCGGGTGACCTTCCTCTTCACCGGCCAGGGCAGCCAACGCACCGGCATGGGCCACACCCTGTACAAGACCTACCCCGCCTTCGCCGAGACCTTCGACCAGGTCACCGCACTGTTCGACCAGCACCTCCCTGTCCCGCTCCGTGACGTCGTCTTCGATCCGGCCCACGAGGAGCTGCTCAACCACACCCTCTACACCCAACCCGCCCTGTTCACCCTCCACACCGCCCTGCACCACCTCCTGGCCTCCTGGAACATCCACCCCACCGCTCTGGCAGGCCACTCCATCGGCGGCATCACCGCCGCCCACCTCGCCGGAATCCTCACCCTCGAAGACGCCGTCCACCTCGTCACCGCCCGCGCCCACCTCATGGACGCGTTGCCTCCCGGCGCCATGGCCGCCATCAACGCCCCAGAAACAGACATCACCCCCCTACTCGGCCCCGGGGTGGGTATCGCCGCCCTCAACACCCCCACCTCAACCGTCATCACCGGCGACGTGGAAGCCGTCCAGGAACTCACCGACCACTTCACCGAACTCGGCCGCAAAACCAAGCACCTCACCGTCAGCCACGCCTTCCACTCCCACCACCTCAACCCCATCCTCAACGACTTCCACGACGCCATCAGCACCCTGACCTTCAACCCCCCGACCCTGCCCGTCATCTCCGACCACACCGGCGAACCCCTCACCCACACCGACCCCACCTACTGGACCAACCACCTACGCCACCCCGTCCGCTTCCACGACGCCCTCACCACCGCCGCACCCACCACCGACCTCTTCCTCGAATTCGGCCCCGACCCCGTCCTCACCACCTTCGCCACCGAAACCACACCCACCGTCCCGGCCTTCACGACGTTGCGCCGTGACCGGCCGGAATCCACCACCCTTCTCACCGCGGCCACCCGCCTGCACGTCGGTGGCGTGGACGTCGACTGGACCGCCACCCTCACCGGACAGCCCAGGACCGTCGACCTGCCCACCTACGCCTTCCAGCGGGAACGGCTGTGGGCGCAGCCTCCCGCGGACCTGCCGCGTGACGTGGCGGGGCTGGGGCTCGGCGCGGCGGAGCATCCGCTGCTCGGGGCGGCGGTTCCGCTCGCGGACGGTGCGGGAACCGTTCTGACCGGCCGTCTGTCGCTGGCCACCCATCCCTGGCTGGCCGACCACGCGGTCTTCGGCACGGTCATCGTCCCGGGCACCGCCTTCGTCGAACTGGCGGTCCACGCGGCCGACGTGACCGGCCTCGACACGATCGAGGAACTCGTTCTGCACACGCCGCTGGTCCTCACCGCCCGCGACGCCGTACAGCTGCAGGTCGTCGTCACCGGCTCCCAGGGGAGCGCCGTGGAGATCTACTCCCGTCCCGGTGACGGCTCCGGGGAGTGGACCCACCACGCCAGTGCGACCCTGACCGAGGGCGGCCCCCGGGAGGAAGCGGCCGACCTGACGGTGTGGCCGCCGGTCGGCGCGGAGCCGGTCGAGGTGGGGACGGTCTATCCGGTCCTCGACGAGGCGGGGCTGCGGTACGGCCCGGCGTTCCGGGGGTTGCGTGCCGCCTGGCAGCGCGGCGAGGAGTTGTTCGCCGAGGTCGCCCTGCCGGAGCCGTACGCGCAGGACGCGGCCGGCTTCGGGGTGCATCCCGCGTTGCTGGACGCCGCGGTGCACCTGCCCGCGCTGCGGGGGCTGGCCGACGTGCCGGAGGGCGGCAACCGGTTGCCGTTCGCCTGGAACGGCGTACGGCTGCACGCCTCCGGCGCGACCACGCTACGGGTCCGGGTGGTGATGTCTGATTCGGGGTCGTTGACCCTGTACGCGGCCGACGCCACGGGGGCGCCCGTCGTCTCGATCGACGCGCTCGTCGCCCGGCTCGTCTCGGCGGAGCAGTTGAGGGAGGCGGGGCCCGCCACGGAGAACGGCCTGTTCCGGGTCGAGTGGTCCGAGTTGGCTCCGGGGGTTCCCGGACGTCAGGCCTGGGCCGTACTCGGGGATCGGGAGCTGTACGACGGGCTCAGGGAGACCGGGGTGACCGCCTCGCTCTTCGCCGACCTGGACTCGCTGACCGACGCCGTTTCCGCCGGGGAGCCCGTCCCGGCCTTCGTCGTGCTCGCGGTCTCTCCTCAGGACGATCCGGTGGCCGGGGCGCACGACAACGCGGAACGGGTGCTGGCCGTACTGCGGGAGTGGGTCGAACGGTGGGACGAAGGACGGCTGGTGGTGCTGACCCGGGGGGCCGTCACGACGGGTGAGGAGCCCTCCGACCTGTCCACCGCCCCGGTCTGGGGGTTGACCCGTTCGGCGCAGGTGGAGCATCCGGGGCGTGTGCTGCTGGCGGACCTGGACGGCACGGCGTCGTCGCTGGAGGGGCTGCCGTCGGCGGTCGCCGCGGCGGTGGCGGCTGAGGAACCGCAGTTCGCGGTGCGCGCGGGGGTGGCCCTCGCTCCCCGGCTGGTTCCTCTGCGTGTCCCCGAGGTCTCCGAGGGGCTCGGGCTGGATCCTGAGGGGACGGTGTTGATCACCGGTGGCCTCGGCACCCTCGGCACCACCATCGCCCGCCACCTCGTCACCACCCACAACATCCGACACCTCATCCTCACCGGCAGACGCGGACCCCACACCCCCGGCGCCACCCAACTCCACACCGAACTCACCACCCTCGGCGCCCACATCACCATCACCACCACCGACACCACCGACCGACACGCCCTCACCCAACTCCTCAACACCATCCCCCCCAACCACCCCCTCACCGCCATCATCCACACCGCAGGCGTAACCGACGACACCCCCCTGACCACCCTCACCCCCCAACGACT
>NZ_JBHSBC010000042.1:0-19428 GCF_042650425.1 Streptosporangium jomthongense
GAAACCGCGATTCGCGGCCGAAACCTTCCCGCATCGGAGAACCAGACAAAAGAGGGGAAATAAATAAAGGGGCCCCTGCCGGTACAGGGGCCCTGCACATCCCTCGAACGGTCCACGCCGCGCTCGGGAAGGCAAGGCGGGCGTCCGAGACGGCGGGTGCCTGAACGCCACGCCGACCCCGGTCTCACTTCCCGCACCCCACCGGACAAGATCCAGCGGCTTTCCGAAATATTCGGAAAGCCCTCTGAACTGCCAGAACACCACCCCGGGCATCCACCGGAACCCGCGCCACCCCCACCCCGCCACCCTCGGCGACCGGACCCCGGCCACCCCTTCCCGAACTCGCCCATGTCGGCCGTCAAGCACGTCCAACGCCGCCAGAGCCGGTCCCGGCGACCTCGGCCAAGACCCACATCCGGCAGCGAGAGGCATCGCGGGAGAGGCCGTTTTTCGAACCCGTCGGCCCCTTCGTCAAGCAGAACTCCCACCATCCCGTCTTTCCGCCGAGTTCCGGCTCGCCTTCCCCCTGGCGGACAAAAGCGTTATCCGGCGAGAACACCACAACACCCAACGAAGAATGCGAGTTGTCCGCCGGGATGAGACGGGTGCCGACGTTGAGATCGTGCCACCCTCACCGTCGTCCGAGGCGGGCGGACCCCGCCGCCCCGGCGGTGGATCGCCGGCTCGACCGTCGCCACTTTCGAACGCCACTTTCGAAGGGTCGGTCCGGGGGAGTAGGGCGAAAGGTCAATGTCACCGTGCTTGGTAGTGCACCCCTGATCACAAACAACTACTCTTCGCATCTGATGTGTCGCTTTATGTAGCTCTGGATCCTGGTTGGAGTTCCATGCCTTCACGGCACACGTCGCCGCCCATCGCCACAGCGTCGGCCTTCGCCCCGACCGGTGTCCCCGCCCCAGCCCTTACCCGAACGCTCCCGCCCAAGGAGGCCACCATGGTCCACGACAGCACCGAGCAGAAGTTCACCTTCCTGTTCACCTGGTTCGACCGCACCGGCGACGGCCATCTCACCCGCGATGACTTCCAGCGGATCGGCGAGGTGTTCGCCGCGGTGACCCCGGACGAGAGCGCCAAGAGCGCGCTACGCGCGGCGTTCATGATCTGGTGGGACGTCCTGGGCGAGGCCGGTGTCCCGGACGCTCAGGGCCGCATCGGTCCCCAGCGGTTCGTCTCCGCCATGCGCTCCCACGTCGCCTCCGACGCCGCGACCCTCGAACGCCTGGTGATGCCCATCGTCGACGCCCTCATGCGCGCCCTGGACACCGACGGAAGCGGCGCGCTCACCGCCGATGAGTACGTCCGCCTGTACGACGCCCTCGGTATCACCCCGGCCGTCTCCGGCGCGGCCTTCCGGCGCCTCGACCGCAACGGCAGCGGCACCCTCACCCATGAGGAGTTCCGCGCCGCCATCGAGGAGTTCTACCTCAGCACCGACACCGAGGCGCCCGGCAACTGGATGCTCGGCTCACCTCTCCCGTCCGGCTGACCGGCCACAGGAGGACATGCTCAAGCCGTCCTCGCCTTCGCGTCCTGGAAATCCTGCGCCGTCAGCAACGGGACTCCCGCGACGGCGCGAAGTCACCACCTCCAGCCCTTGCCCAAGGTATCGAAAATCGATAGATTTCCATCGCGATTCGATGGAAGGACGGGTCATGGGAAAACTGACAGTGCGTGCGCTTCGCGTCGTGCTCGCGGCGGTGTTCGTCGGCACCGTGTTCGTACAGGCATCGATGGTGTGGACATTGGCCACCGATCCGGAGGACGGGTCGCTCCCGCTGACCCCGCTGCGCCTGATCACGATCCTGGGCATGGTGTCGGGCCAGGTCACCCTGGTCAGCGTATGGCGGCTGGTGACGATGGTGCGACGCGGAACCGTGTTCTCCCACGCCGCCTTCCGGTACGTGGACGCCGTGATCGGCGCGATCGTTGTGGCCTCCCTCCTGTGGTTCGCGGTCACGGCCCTCAACGCGCCGGGTCAGCGGGACGACCCGGGTGTCACCGTCATCATGGGCGGGATCGGCCTGGGCATTCTGGGGGTCGCGCTCATCGTGCTCGTACTGCGGATGCTGCTCGCCCAGGCCGTCGCGCGCGACGTCGAAGCGACGCGGATGCGGGCCGAGCTGGACGAGGTGATCTGATGCCGATCATCGTCGACATCGACGTGATGCTGGCCAGGCGGAAGATGTCCGTGGGCGATCTCGCGGACCGCGTCGGGATCACGCCCGCCAACCTGGCAGTGCTCAAGAACGGCCGCGCCAAGGCGGTGCGCTTCTCGACGCTCGCCGCTCTCTGCGAGGTCCTCAAGTGCCAGCCGGGTGACCTGCTGCGCTGGGAGGCCGAGGACGCCGCGGGCGGATGACGTCCACGCAGAGTGACCCCTACACCCCGAGGCCGGATCGGCCGTCCTCGCGTCCAGCTCCCAGCCCTTCGCGTACACCGCGGCGAACCCCTCCCCGCCGAGCGCGGCCTGGCCGCGACGGGTGAGGTCACGGACCTGCGGATCGGTGCGGTCGTGCGCGCCCCGCAGCCGGGCGGTGGCCCCGAGCAGCACGACCGACTCATACGGTCGCCCGCGTGCTTCGGCGAGGGCGGCCGTGTTCACCGTCACCGGTGACAGGACCGGCAGTTCCCGGGTCGCCAGTGCGGCGCCGCGCCGCGGTCGGGGTCGCGGCGCGGTGGCTGCCGCCGCTGGTCTCGGTGCTGATCCTGGACGTCGTCCTCGTGGTGCCGGTCGTCGTGCTGACCCGGGTGCACCGCCAGGTGGTCGAGGCGCTGGACGCCGGAGGCGGAGACCGGCGGCGCGGTTGACGTGCGCTCGTCAGGCCTTTCCCGTGATGGTTTCGAGCCCGTCGTCCCAGCGCCAGCGTACGTGGCGGCCGCTCAGGTGGACGCCGCCGATCCAGCGGTCGAGACCGTTGAGCGCGACGTGGTCGGCCTCGCCCGCGAGTACCCGTGCTCCGGTTTCGGTCAGGCGCAGGCGGGTGGTGTGGCCGACCCGGCGGTCCCCTCGCTCGGCGTCGAGCAGCGGAACCGGAGCACGGACCATCCGGTCGATCATCGCGAAGTACCAGATGTCTCCGAGGTACGGGCGTGTTTCCCGCGCCGCCGCGCGGATGAACACGGTTCCTGCGTCGGGCGCGCCGTCGGCGACCGCGGCGAGTACCCGTCGTTCGGCCAGTGACAGCCCGTCGCGGGTGGCCGGGTACTCCCTGCTGAGCCGGTCGAACGCCTCGCCGAGGAAGCGCAGCTCAGCCGAGTGGCTCGCGGCGACGGCGCCGAGGCCGTCGGGGGTCGGCGCCCGGAAGGCGTCCCAGGCGTGGGTGGCGAGCCGCAGCGCGTCCGGGGTCAGCCGGGCGCACGCCCTCGTCGCGGGCAGTTCGCGCAGCTGTTCCACGGTCAGCTGGCCGAGGCCGCCGAAGCGGGCGATGCCGGGATGCTCGCCGATGCAGATCAAGGTGATGCGCCGTGCGGGAACACCCAGGTCGGCGAGGCGGGCGAGGATCTGGATGATCTGCAGCTGGTCGTACAGGTCCGCCTCGAACCACAGCACGTACTCGCCGTCCCGGTTGTCCTCCAGGACGCGGTCGCGTTCGGCGAACATCGCCGCGGCCTCACCCTGTTCGTCCGCGCCCGCCTCGGCGAGGAAACCAGCCCTGACACGGCGGAGCTCCCCGGCCCCCACCGCGGGCACCGGGCCGTCGTGCAGGACGTCACGCCAGAACAGCACACGCCGGGCGAGCCCGGTTTCCGGCAGGGCCGTGCCGTCGCCGTTGCTGACATGCAACGCCGTGGCCATCCGGTCGTCGGCCGGCCGTTCGGCGAGGAGCCTGCCACGGGCGGCGGCGTACGACTCGCCGGTCTTGGCCATCCGGGCGCGCACGCGTCGTTTGAAGTCGGGCTGCTTCGTCATGGTCGTCTCCCACGCGGCCAACCGTGGATCCCCCAGCGACCGGTACGGCGGGCACGCGATCGGCAACGAAGCTCCGGCCGAGAGGTGGGCCTCCCTTTGCCTCCGTGGGTGACCCGGCTGGGGCGGGTCGCCGGAGGTTCGGCGCGGACGGTCGCCGTCCCGCCAAGGTATCCCATCTCCCCGTGAGAGTCGCGAACCGGCCGGGCCACCTCAGACCGAGTCTCCCGTCTGCCGTCAGGGTTCCAGGTCGATCACCCCTCTGCCGGTCGCGATGTCGAACGGCACGGAGGCCTGGTCGTGCACGATCAGCCAGTCGCCGTCGATCTTCTGGAAGCAGAAGGTGCCCCTGACCCATATGCCGCTCGTCGCGGTCCCGTTCCTCGACGTGCCGCTGAGCCGGCCGAAGCCGTACCCGAACGCCACGTCGTCACCCACGACGAGTCTCAGGTCGCGCACCTCGTAGGTCACGTCCGCGAAGAACGCGAACACGTTCGCCCAGTTCCTGAGTTTCGCCTCCGCTCCGACGTGCCGCAGCGGAGGCTCCACGTCGAAGGACACGACGTCCGCCGCGTAGAGACGTTCCAGGCCCTCAAGGTCCTTGGCCTGGATCGCCTCGACCAGCCTGCCGAGGTGCCTCCGGAGAACGGTCTCGTCTGTTTCGTGTCGCGTGGTCATCGCCACCCGCCCCTTTTCTTCCGGTGTGGATTTCCTGTCCCTCACCGTTACGACGGCGCGGCCGCTTCGAATGTCAGGTCGATGTCAGGTCGTGGTGCCGAAACGTCTGCGGTATTCGGTGGGCGTGGTGCCCAGGTGGCGGGCGAAGGTGCGGCGCAGGGTCTCGTCGCTGCCGAGACCGCTGTGCCGTGCCGCCGAGGTGATGCTGTGCCCGTCGAGGAGGAGCTGCTGGGCGCGGTCGAGACGGACACGTTCGACCCAGCGGGCCGGAGTCGTGTCCAGCTCCGCCTGGAACAGCCGGGTCAGGTGCCGGGTGCTGACCGACGCGGAGGCGGCCATGGCGGGCAGACTGTGGTCTGCCGCCGGGTCGGCGAGTACGGAGGCGGTCAGTGAGCGCAGCAGGTCGCCGCGTGCCGGTGGGGTCGCCAGCGCCGTGGAGAACTGTGACTGGCCGCCCGGGCGCTGCATGAACACGACCAGTTCACGGGCGATGTCCCGGGCCGTGCCCGCTCCGTGGTCGTGTTCCACCAGCGCGAGGGCCAGGTCGATGCCCGCGCTGATCCCCGCGGAGGTGACGTAACGGCCGTCCCGGATGTGCAGGGCGTCCGGTTCGACGCGCACGAGGGGGTGGCGGCGGGCGAGAGCCCGCGCGTGCCGCCAGTGGGTGGTCGCCCTCCGGCCGTCGAGCAGGCCGAGCGCCGCCAGGGCGAAGGCGCCGCTGCAGACCGAGGCGACCCGTGCCGCCCGGTCGGCGAGGTCGGCGACCGTCGTCAGCAGTTCGTCCTCGGGGCTCCGCTCCGCGAGGTGGTCGGCTCCGGCGACCACGACCGTGTCGACAGGCCCGGCGTCGGCCGCCGTCGTCGTCGCGGCCAGCGCCGGTCCGGAGGCCGTCCGGACGTCGCCGCCGTGGGGGGAGACCAGGACCGAGGTGTACCGGCCCGCCTGGTGCAGCACCTCCAGGGGGCCGCTGACGTCGAGCAAGGTCACGCCGTCGAACACCACGAAGGCCACTCGATGCGTCATGTCGGAATCTGTGGTTCACATGGCCGTATGGACATGGTGTCAGGGTATGGCACCGGGTGAATCTGGAGGAGTCAACCGATCGAGGGTGAGGAGAGGCAGTCATGACGGGTGAATCGATCGCGGGTGTACGGATCCCGGACAGCGCCCTGGCGCGTGAGGCGACCGAACTGGTGCGTGAGGCCGCCTCCCCGCTGCTGTTCGACCACTCCCGGCGGGTGTTCCTGTTCGGGGCGCTACGCGGCCGGGAGCAGGGGCTGGACTTCGATCCGGAGCTGCTGTACGTGGGGGCCATGTTCCACGACCTGGGGCTGACCGAGCGCTTCCGCCGTACCGACCAGCGTTTCGAGATCGACGGCGCCGACGAGGCCCGCCGCTTCCTGAACGCCCACGGTGTCACCGGAGAGCCTGCCGACCGGGTCTGGACGGGGATCGCCCTGCACACCACCCCGGAGATCCCGCTGCACATGGCGCCCGAGGTCGCCCTGATCACCCGTGGCGTGGAGCTGGACGTTCTGGGCATCGGCTATCACGCGGTCTCCGACGAGCAGCGCGAGGCCGTGGTCGCGGCCCACCCCCGGCCCGACTTCAAGAACCGGATTCTCGCCGCCTTCACCGAGGGCGTCAAGGACCGCCCGGAGACGACCTTCGGCAACGTCAAGGCCGACGTACTGGCCCACTACGTTCCCGGCTTCCGGCGCGGTGACTTCGTCGAGGTCATCAAGGACTCCGACTGGCCCGAGTAGTCATCCGCCCGTGGCGCGGATCAGCGCGGCCACGCCGTCCAGGATCCGGGCGAGCCCGAACCGGTAGTCCAGCCGCCGCTCGTCCGCCGGGGTCTCTGCGGGGTAGTCGTAGGCGCCCGCGTCGACGGCGGCGCGCAGCGCGGGGAAGCGCCGCCCGTCGACCAGGCCGCCGAGCAGGTCGCTGTAGGCGGCGATCGACTCGCCCGAGGCGGCCTGCCCCAGGTCGGCGCTCAGCCGCGCCACGGTGTGCATGTGGCTGGCGACCAGCAGGGCGACCCCCACCTTGTCGGCCTCACTCAGCCCGGTGTCCTTCAACGCCCCCAGGGCACGGTCGGTCCACGCAAGCTGGTTGGGGGTGATCGGTGGCCCGGTGATCGGCAGGCGCACGATCCAGGGGTGGGTGTGCAGCATCTCCCACTGCGCGCGGCACCAGCGCTCCAGGCCGGGGCGCCAGCCGCCACAGGGTTCGTCCAGTTCGGCGGGCAGCGCCGCGACTTGGTCGAGCATCAGCAGCAGCAGCTCGTTCTTGCTCCTGACGTACCGGTAGATCGACATCGTGGTGAAGCCGAGCCGTTCGGCGACCCGCGCCATCGACACGGCGTCGAGGCCGTCGGCGTCGGCCAGCTCCACCGCCGCCTGGACGACGCGGGACAGGGTCAGCCGGCTTCTCCGCTCCGGTTCGGGCTCGTCGAACCGGGCCCACAGCGCGCTGAGACCCGCGGGCAGCTCTTCTTCCGTCACCCACGAAGTGTATGACATAGATTTATGTGTATGACATACACGTCACTGATCGTGGGCGGCGGCATCGCGGGCACACTGAGCGCGATCGCTCTCCGCAAGGCGGGCATCGAGCCGGTCGTCTACGAGGCCTACGAGCACGGCGCCGACAACGTGGGCGCATTCCTGACACTCGCGGTGAACGCGCTCGCCGCGTTACGCACCCTCGGCGTGGACGTCGGCGGGATCGGCTTCGAGACGCCGAGGATGACCCTCACCAGCGGCTCCGGCAGGAAACTCGGTGAGCTCCGGTACGGCGAGCCCCTGCCGGACGGCACCGTCAGCAGGACCGTCAAGCGAGCCGACCTCTACCGCCTGCTCCGCGAGCACGCCGTACGGCAGGGCGTGCGGATCGAGTACGGCAGGCGGCTCGTGGACGCCCACGGCGGGGGAGGCGGGGTGCTGGCGAGGTTCGCCGACGGCAGCACGGCCGAAGGAGACCTGCTGATCGGCGCGGACGGCCTGTGGTCGCGTACCCGCAAGATCATCGACCCGGCCGCCCCCGGCGTCCGCTACTCCGGGCTGCTCAACACCGGTGGCTACGCGCGCGGGGTCCGGACCGGCGCCGAGCCGGGGGTGATGAGCGCGATCTTCGGCAGGCACTGCTTCTTCGTGCACCTCACCCATCCGAGCGGGGAGGTCTGGTGGGCGGCGAACCCGGCCAGGAAGGCCGAGCCGACCCGCGCCGAGCTGGACGCGATCGACCCACAGGAGTGGCGGGCCCACCTGGTCGAGTTGTTCCGGCGCGACGCCTGTCCCGCCGCCGACCTCGTCGCGGCCTCCGACGAGATCTTCCCCGCCTGGAAGACCTACGACGTCCCCTCCGTGCCCCGGTGGCACCGCGACCGGATGATCGTCATCGGGGACGCCGCCCACGCCACCGCCCCCTCGATCGGGCAGGGGGCTGCCATGGCCATCGAGGACACCGTCGTCCTGGCCAAGTGCCTGCGCGACAGCCCCGGCGTCACCACCGCCTTCACCGCCTACGAACGGCTCCGGCGCGAGCGCGTGGAACGGGTCGTCGACCAGGGCAACCGCACCGGAGGCTGGAAGGGGCTCGGGCCCCTGGCGCGCATACCGCGTGACCTCGTCATGGCCGCGGGGATGAGATTCATGGCCCGCAGGGGCGCGGATCCGAGTCGCTGGATCTACGACTACCGCATCGACTGGGACGAACCGGTGACCGGCCTGTTTCGTAGTGCGTGACGGCACCGGGGGCGGTCACCGGTTCGGCGTGTTCGATCCGAGGTGGTCGTTCATCGGAAGGACTCACGGTGGTCGTGTGCCCACTGCCGGAAGTCGTACGGCGGGCGCCCGGTGATGTCCTCGACGGTCGAGGTGACCAGGGACGAGGCCGAGCGCTTCTCGGCCGCCGCCAGCAGCGCGTCCACCAGGGCGGGCGGACGGCCGTCGGCGAGCATCCGCGCCCGCGCGTCCGGTACGGGGACCTCCTCGAAGCGGAGTGCACGGCCGATCGCCGTGCCGATCGCCCGGACCTGCTCGGGACGGCTGATCACCCGGGGCCCGGTCAGCAGGTGGGTCGCGCCCCGGTGGGCGTCGTCGGTGAGCGCGCGGGCGGCGACGGCCGCGATGTCACGCGGGTCGACGACCGCCGTGGCCGCGGTGAGCGGGCCGCGCACCACCCCGGTGGCGCGGATCTGGTCGGCCCAGCCCAGGGTGTTGCTGGCGATCGTGTCCGCCCGCAGGACGGTCCGGGGCAGGCCGGACCTCTCGATCAGGCCCTCCATGTCGGTGTGCAGCCTGAAGATGGGGTCGTCCTGCTCCTCGGGCCGGCCGTCCACGCCGATCGACGACAGGTAGACCACCCGCCGGGCGTGCCCGCCGATCGCCTCCAGCACCGCGGGCGCGCCCTGGGTCGTGAGGAAGGGCCAGATCAGGAAGACCGTCCCGACCCCGGTCAGCGCCTCGTCCAGCCCGCCGGGCGCGTCGAGGCTCCCGGGCACGACGCCGACGCCGTCGGGCACCCGGACCGACGCGGCCTCCTGCGGGAGCACCAGGGCGCGGACGCCGGGGGCGCCCGTCGCGCTCAACCGGGTGAGCACGTGCCGTCCGACGTTTCCCGTGGCCCCTGTCACCAGAATCATCGCCTCGTCCCTTCGTCTCGGTACCCGACGAACTCTGCGGCGCGAACGAACCCCGGACCACTCAGAAGCCGATTGACGGTCCGAATCCGACATCAACTAGCTTTCAGTGGTGGAAATCGACGTTGCGGACGAGCTGGACCGGCGGCTGATCCACGCTCTCCAGCTCGACGCGCGAGCCCCGTTCAGCCGGATCGCCGAGGTGCTGGGGGTCTCCGACCAGACGGTGGCGCGTCGTTACCGGCGGTTGCGGTCGGCCGATCTGCTCAGGGTCGTGGCGGTTCCGCCCGCCAACTTCCACGCGCACGGACGTTTGCTGCTGCGGTTGCGCTGTGTCCCGGGAGCGGCGGACGGGGTCGCCTCCGCGCTGGCCCGGCGCCCGGACACGGCCTGGGTGCAGGTCGTCTCCGGCGGCACCGAGGTGCAGTGCATCACCCGTGCGCGGATGCCCGGTGACGGCGAGCGACTCCTGGAACGCCTGCCCCGCGGCGGACGGGTGGTGGACCTCACCGCCTACTCGCTGCTGCACACCTTCTACGGCTCGCCCGGAGGCGTCCGGCTGCTGAACGCCCTCACCCCGCAGGAGGCCGGCCGGCTCGGTCGCGGGCCCGACGCGGTGACCGGCTCCGGCCTTCCCCACTGCGACGCCGACGACCTTCGCCTGCTGAACGTCCTGGCCTACGACGGCCGTACCGGACTGGCCGAGCTCGCGGCGGCCACCGGCTGGTCACCGTCGACCGTCCGGCGGCGGATGGACGACCTCCAGGCCCAGGGGGCGCTCCACTTCTACACCGAGTTCGACGTCGCCTACCTCGGCTATCGTGCGGGGACGCGACTGTGGGCCTCGGTCCCGCCCGCCGAGCTGACCGCCGCCGGAGAGGCTCTGGCCTCCCATCCCGAGGTGGTCTTCGCCGCCGCCACCACCGGGCCGACCAACCTGGCCGCCACGGTGATCTGCACCGACGCCCACGACACCTTCCGATACCTCACCCAGCGCCTGGCGGCCCTGCCCGCCATCACCCATGTGGAGACGACCCCGATCATCCAGACCCGCAAACGCCTCGGCCGTCTCCTGCGGCCCACCCTCGACGGCTGAGGCCTGCGTCGGCGACCGGTTCCTACGGCCGGGCGAACGGGATTCCGGATCCCGCTTGACCTTCACACGGTGACAAGGTCTTCACTGCTGCCGAGGAGGTGGTCCCGATGACCATTCAGGAACAGGACGCGGTTCTTCGAGGACTGGAGGACGGCCGCGAGTCCGTACGGCTGCGGGCCGCGATGGCGATCGGCACGACCCCCGACCCGTTGTTCGTCGGCAGGCTCGTCGAGCGATGCGCGATCGAGCCCGAATTCTACGTGCGCGATATGCTGACCTGGGCACTTACCCGCCACCCGGCATCGGTGACGATCCCGGCGCTGCTCAAGGAGCTCCGCTCCGGGCGCGCGCAGGCACGGAGCCAGGCGCTGCACACGCTGTCCAAGATCGGCGACCGGCGGACATGGCCGGCGATCACCCAGGCGCTGCTGACCGATTCCGACGACGAGGTGGCGCGAAGCGCCTGGCGGGCGGCGGTCATACTCGTGCCCGAAGGGGAGGAGGCCGGGTTGGCCGCGGTGCTGGCGACACAGCTCGGGCGCGGCGGACGCCAGACGCAGCTGAGCCTCAGCCGGGCGCTGGTCGCGCTCGGTGAGGCGATCGTGCCGGCCCTGCGCGCCGCGGCGACGGACCCCAGGCCGCGCGTGCGCGCGCACGCGATCGCCACGGAACGGCTGTTGAACGACCCGGAAACCGGATTCGAGTTCGCGATCGAGGAGGCCAAGCGCGTCGTAGCCCTCGGCCCGACCGGCAGGGAGGAGTGACAGGCGGTGTTGATCGGTGATGTGGCACGACGGTCGGGGGTCAGCGCCCGCATGCTCAGGCACTACGACTCGCTCGGCCTGGTACGGCCGACGGGCCGTAGCGGCGCCGGCTACCGGGAGTACTCAAGCGAGGACGTCCGCCGGATCTTCCACATCGAGAGCCTTCGCTCTCTGGGCTTGTCGTTGCGTGACGTCGGGCGCGCGCTCGACGATCCCGACTTCACGCCCTCGGACCTTGTCGACGACCTCATCCGCCAGACGCGGGAACGCATCGCGGCCGAGACCGAGTTGCTCACGCGACTGCGTCAGATCGACGCCGTGGAGCCCGCGGACTGGGAGGAGGTCCTCCGGGTCGTCGCGCTCCTGCAGGCGCTGGGCTCGAAGAGCGCGGGCAGGCGACAGCGCGCGGCCCTGTCCTCGGTGTCCTCGGTCGAGGAGGTCACGGTGCCGGTCGAGGCACTGGTCGAGGCGGCGCTGAGCGAAAGGGACCCCCACGTCGCCGGAGCCCTCCGCTGGGCTCTGGCGCAGTCGGGCGACGACGGTCTGGCGCTGCTGGCGGAGGGCCTCGGCTCGCCGGTGGCGGAGGTGCGCGAACGTGCCGTCCAGTCCGTCGCCGAGATCCAGAACGACAAGGCGACCACGCTGTTGAGAGAGGCTCTCACCAGCCCCGACGGCGTGGTCCGCAGGCACGCGGCGCTGGCGCTCGGGGCGCGTGGGGTGGCCGCCGCGATCCCCGCGCTCATCGACGTCGTCGTCGAGGGGACGAACGACGTCGACGCGGCCGACGCCCTGGGGGCGCTGGCGAGCCGTCCCGCGTTGGCGGACCGGATCGCCACCGGGCTCGTCGATCGCCTCACCCACGGCGCCGCCGGACCGTCCGTACGCCTGCGGCTGGCCCAGGCACTCGCGGACGTCCCGGGAACCACGGCGTCAAAAGCCCTCACGGATCTGTCTCACGACGAGGACCGCGCCGTCGCGCTCACCGCGACATACATCCTCGGCATACGCGACGCCCGATGACGGTCCGCCCCCAGGGCTGTACGCGTATCGTCCGAGACTCCGGCCGGCCCGGCCCAGTCTAGAATGACGGGTTCGGTCTATATGGTCGCGGCATGAGTTCCTCCTCCTCGAATGTCTTAGGCCCGTGGTCGGAACAACTGACCGGTGCCTTTGAGATCCTGCTCGGTCGTCCGTTGGCGGGTTTCGACGCCAAAGCCGTCTACGCGACGTTCTTCGGCGGCGACCTCGTCAACGAGCTCGGCTTCACGCGGGACTCCATCTGGATGAGCCCGGCCGTCCTCCGCGGTGCTGAGCCGGTTGTCTGGGACTGCCCGGTCTTCGACCTGGAGGAGCCGCTGCTGGAGTTCGACGCAAGCCGGTCGGTCTTCGAGTTCGACAAGGCGGGACTTCCGCCGGAGTTCGAGACGGACCTCGCGGTGGCGTGTTTCTCCGGCCGTCTCGTCCTGGGTGGTGACCTGGCTCCTGTGTTGGCGCGACACGGCCTCTCCGCGTCCGATCTGCGCGGCACCTGGACCGTCTGCTACCCGCGGCTGGTCTCGGACGGCACACTCTTTGACGCGATGCGGGTCGCCACCGCGCTCGGCACGGGCCCCGAAAGCCTCCTTCCCCTTGAGGCGGAGGCGGCCGAGGAGTGGCGGGAGGCGCTGGCCGACCGCACGTCGCCCGAGTTGTTCGCCCACTTGAGCTTCTTCTGCACCGAGGGCGAGGAGGGGCTGATGTACCTGCGAACCGAACGGTCGGGCGGTGACCTGCTCGCCGACGAGGGCTGCACGCTGATCGCCAACTGGGAGGAGGGCCAGGGTCAGGTCGAGTTCGCGGTCGTCCAGGTCGGCGAGCTCCTGGGCGGCACCGCGACATCCTGAGGCGCGCACGGCAGGCGGTACGACGCCGTCTGCCGTCGGCCTCTCGAAATGCGGCGCAAGGCTGAGCCGCCTGCTCAAGCGCACCGACCTGGCCCCGGAGGCACGCAGCCACCTCCTCGCCGCCTACGCCGAAGAACTGGTCGGCGAGGACGACCCCACCGCCCTGGCGGCGGCCCGCGAGGCGCTCGACCTCGCCTGCGGGCGGCGGCCATCCAGGTCCTTATCCGCGGCCACCGCGGCCTGCCCGAACGCGACGACCTCTGCCGCGAACCGGTGGCGATCGGCACCGAACACGACCTGCCCGTCTATCGTGTCATCGGGCCGCCGAGGCCCCGGTGGCAATGAGGAAATTCTCAACGAAGTACCGCCTGACCTGCGCTAACGAAGGTGTCGCAAGCCGGGTTTCGGCTTCCGCCGCCTGACGTGCGGTCTCCAGCGGACGCGACCCGCTTCCGCCGTATTCCGGTGGCACCCCAAGACGAGCATGACTCGGTGGACACGCGGGCGACGCCGGACGTTCAACAATTGCCTTGCTCGCCGGGTTTCAAGATCAGTTAGTGTCCACGGAGGCAAGATCCCTCCGGAAGGAAAAACCCTTTGCCTCTCGCATGGAAGCGCAGACTGACCCTGGCCTGCGCCGCACTCACCCTGCCCCTGACAGCGACGGCGGTTCCCGCCCAAGCGGAGGCGGCGGGTCTGGCACCACTCCTCGTAGCCGGCCCGACGGCCGTCGGAGGAGACCACTACATCGTGGTCGTCAAGGAGTCGGCGACCCTGTCCGGGGAGTTACGCGCGTCGCTGGAGCGTGACGCGGTCGTCGAAGGCGGCCAGATCACCCACCGCTACGCCAAGGCCATCGCCGGTTTCGCCGCCGTCCTGCCCGACGACGCCCTCGACGCGGTCCGTGCCAACCCGGCCGTGGCCTACGTCGAGCCCGACTCGGCGATCAGTGGCCAGACGGTCCAGCCCAACCCGCCGAGTTGGGGTATCGACCGCGTCGAGCAGCACAACCTGCCGCTGGACAACAGCTTCACCTACACCACGACCGGTGCGGGCAGCACGGCGTTCATCGTGGACAGCGGCATCCGTACCACGCACACCGAGTTCGGCGGGCGGGCGTCCTTCGGCGCCAACTTCGTCGAGGACGGCAGGACCGACGACTGCCACGGTCACGGCACGCACGTGGCGGGCACGGTCGGCGGCGCCACCTACGGCATGGCCAAGGCGGTCAACCTGGTGGCCGTGCGCGTGCTCAACTGCGCCAACAGCGGCCTGACCAGCGACCTGGTGGCGGCCATGGACTGGGTCGCGCTCAACCACCCGGCGCGCTCGGTGGCCAACTTCAGCCTCCAGGGCTACGGCACGGCCGCCAACGACGCCGCCGAGGGTCTGATCGACTCTGGCGTCCAGACCGTGTTCATCGCCAACAACTACAACACTGACGCCTGCACCAACGCGCCGCGCTCGCCGCGCGGAATCGTGGTCGGGGCGACGGACATCACCGACCAGAAGGCGACGTTCTCCTCCTACGGCACCTGCGTGGACGTGTTCGCGCCCGGTGTCTCCATCACCTCCTCGGTCAACACCGACGACAACGCCTCGGGCTCCTGGTCCGGCACGTCCATGGCCGCCCCGCACGTGACCGGCTGGGTCGCCCGCTACCTCCAGGACAACCCGACGGCGACGATGGCCGACACCAAGACCGCGCTCATCAGCAGTTCCACCAAGAACGTGCTGACCAACATCGGCGACGGCTCGCCCAACCGGCTGCTGTACGCCGAGCCCGGTACCACCCCGGTGGAGGATGTCCCGCCGAGCACGCCGGGGACCCCGGTGGCGAGCAACCTGACCTCCCGCACGGTCACGCTCACCTGGACCGCCTCCACCGACAACGTCGGTGTCATCGGCTACGACCTGTTCACCGGCTCGGGCCAGCCCGTCGGCACCTACCCCAGCGCCAGCGCGGCGCTCACCGGCCTCAGCCCGAACACCACCTACACCTACTACGTACGGGCCCGTGACGACGCGGGCAACGTCTCGGACCCGTCCGGCACGGTCAGCCTGACCACCCCGGCCGATCCGGGCGTCGGCGCCTGCAAGGTGACCTACAACCTGGCCTCGGAGTGGTCCAACGGCTTCAACGCCGACATCACCTACACCAACACCAGCCTGAACACGGTCACCGGCTGGACCATCGCCTGGTCCTTCTCGGCCGGCCAGCACGTGAACAGCGGCTGGAACGCCGTCTGGGGCCAGAACGGCGCCAACGTGACGGCCGACAACCTGACCTGGAACAAGACCGTGGCTCCCGGCGAGTCCGTCTCGGTTGGGATCAGTGGCAGTCATACCGGCACCAACCCGGCGCCGACCGCCTTCACCGTGAACGGCTCGACCTGCACGGTGGGCTGACGGCACGGCAGTGAACGAGGGAGGCGGCGGGCCACGGTGCGCGCCGCCTCCTGCCGTGTGCGGGGTCAGGGCAGCGGCCTGCCAAGCCTCAGCCGAGGTTCTGACGCCCGAGATGTCGAGCTGCTTCTGCCACGACCCGGCGGAGGCGGCCCCACGCACGCGTCGATCCTCGCGTGGGCCGCCGACCACAAGGCTCTCGTGATTCCGGCGGGGCGGGAGCGGTGAGGTCGGAAGAGGCGGCTCCCGATTCGCCGTACGACGTTGGACGGGGTCACGCCCTGAGCGGTCGCAGCGCCGTACTCCAGGAGACGACCTGGTCGAGCAGCCTGCCCAGGGTGTCCTCCTGGTGCGCGGCGGGTTTGAAGGTGGTGAAGTTCTCGAAGTCGGTGTGCAACAGCAGCTCCACGCCCACCTGGACATCGGCCACCTTGACCTGACCGAGCACCTGCCGCAGGTGTTCGGCGGCCCGCACGCCGCCGCTGACGCCGTAGCCGACCACCCCCGCGGCCTTGTCGTGCCATTCGGCGAACAGGAAGTCGATGGCGGTCTTGAGCGCTCCGGTGATCGAGTGGTTGTACTCGGGTGTCACGAAGACGAAGCCGTCGAGGTTCGCGACGGTCTCGGACCACTTCTTGGTGTGCGGGTGTTCGTACACCCCGGTGGCCGCGGCGAGAGGTTCGTCCAGATGGGGCAGGTCGTAGTCCTTCAGGTCGACCAGTTCGTAGTGCGCGTCGCCACGTCTGACCGCGTGGTCGTGGACCCAGCGGGCCACGGCCTCGCCGTTGCGTCCCGGACGCGTGCTGCCGACGATGATGCCAATCTTGATCATTTACCCACCTTCAATACGATTTTTCCACGAATAAGGCCGCGCTCTGCTTCGTGGTGCAGAGCAGCCAGGGAATCCAGCGGGCGAACGTCCACCGTGACGTCCACCACGCCCTCGTCGATCAGCGCCACGAGTTCGGCCAGCTGGCTTGGGTCGTTGCGGGCCACGAACCGGACGGCGCGCGGGTGCTCGATCGGCCGGGTGATCGAGACGAACTCCTCGGCCAGCTCCGTCACCGAGGCAGGCACGTCGGCCACCAGGTTGATCAGCACGTCGTTACCGCCCGGCAGGGGAGTGGTGGTGTAGTCGACGACCTCGTCGGCGCCCAGCGCCCGGACGGCGGCGGCGCTGCGCGGACCGGCGGTCGCCACCACGTACGCGCCCGCGTGCTTGGCCAGCTGCACGGCGAACAGCCCGACGCCGCCGCCCGCCCCGTTGATCAGCACCCGGCTGCCGCGACCGATGCGGGCGTGCTCGAAGACCGCCTGCCACGCGGTGAGCCCGGCCACCGGAACGGCGGCCGCGTCCGCCAGCGGAATCCGCCGCGGTGCCTTGGCCAGCGCGTCCGCCTTCGCGACCGCGTACTCGGCGGCCGCCCCGCCGATGAGCCCGATCACCCGGTCGCCGGGGGCGAGGTCACCGGCCCCGACGACCACGGTGCCCGCGACGTCCCAGCCGAACGTGTGCGGAAGCGTGACATCGAGCACGTCCCGCAGCAGGCCCGTTCGCAGGCCGACCTCCGACGGGTTGAACGACGTGGCGGCCACCCTGACGAGCACCTCGCCCGGCCCCGGCCTCGGCACCGGCACCTCCTCCAGCGAGATCACCGAGGCGTCGCCGTACTCATGGATGCGGGCGGCCCGCATGGTGCCGAGGAAGTCGGCGGCGTGCTCGCTCGCCCACGTCTCGAAGGTGCTCGCGGACACTCCGGTGACCTTCTCCACGGTGTCGGTGGCCGGGCCCTGCTCGGCCAGGCCGCGCAGCATGCCGTCCACGGCGGGAGCGGGCCATCCGAGCCCGAGTAACCGCAGCCTGGCCTCCTCCGGAGGCTCCTCCTCCCAGCGCACCGGCAGGCCGATCGCGTCACCGATCGCCCGCGTCTGTTCCCGCTGGGTCAGCGGCCGGGGCCCGGTCAGTGTGTGGACCACGCCGTGGTGCCCCCCGCCGAGCAGCGCGCGCACCGCGACGGCCGCCACGTCCCGCTCGTGGACGGGAGAGAAGGCCACATCACCGTACGGCTGCCGCACGACGCCCGCCCGAACCTGCGCGGCCCACCGCAGGGCGTTGGCCGCGAAGGCGTGCGGGCGCAGCACCGTCCACTCCCGGGCGGTCCCGGCGATCAGGCGCTCGATCTCGACCTCGTGCGGGCGTGCGGCGGCCGAGGACAGGTAGACCACCCGCCGCGCTCCGATCAGTTCCAGCACCTCGCGGGCGCCCTCCGCCGAGGCGAACGGCCACAGCAGGAACACCGCGTCGACGCCGTCGAGGGCCGCCCCCAACGCGACCGGATCGGTCAGCTCCCTCGTCACCGTGCGGACGTCGGCGCCCGCGTCTTCGAGTTGGCTCACCAGAGGACGGCCGATCGTGCCGGTCGCCCCGCTGACCAGTACTTTTGTCACGCCGTCAACGATATGAGCCACAGCCGAGACAACCAATGCGCCTCTGTCTGTGATTAATACGCGATCGTCTTCGACATTAGACTCATGTCATGGACGTGCTGAGCGACGTGGTCGCCTTCATGCGCTTGGGTGTGCCCCGCTCGGCGCGTGTCGAGTGGCCGGCCCGGTGGGGACGGCGGTTCCCGTCGGCGCCCGGCTCGGCGGGCTTCCAGGTGGTGCTGCGGGGCTCGTGCTGGGTGATCCCGCCGGAGGGGGAGCCGGTCCCGGTCGCGACGGGGGACGTGCTGTTCTTCCCCCACGGGCACGGTTACGCGCTGGCCGACTCGCCCGCGACCCCCGTCGAGGAGCCCGACTGCGACCCCTACGCCGAGACCGAGCTGTTCTCTTCGGCCTCCGTCGAGGGCGCCGGGCCCGTCACCGTGACGCTCTGCGGTGGCTACCGGCTGGACTCCAGCCGGGCGCACCCGCTGCTCAGCGGGCTGCCCGAGATGATTCACCTGCCCGCCAGGCTGGGACGCGACACCGAGCTGCGTGCCGCCGTCGAGCTGCTGGGCAAGGAGATCGAGAACCCTCGGCCAGGCGCGGACCTGGTGGTGTCGGCGCTGCTGGACATGCTGTTGCTGTACATCCTGCGGGCCTGGTTCGACACCTCGACGGAGCACTGCGCGGTCGACAGCTGGGCCGCCGCGCTGGCCGACCCGGCCGTCGGTGCCGCGCTCGACGGCATCCATCGCGACCCCTCCCACCCGTGGACGGTCGAGTCGCTGGGCCGTCGTGCCGGACTGTCCCGTGCGGCGTTCTCCAGCCGGTTCACCCGGTTCGTCGGGCAACCACCGCTGACCTACCTGACCTGGTGGCGGCTGGGCACGGCCGCGCGCATGCTGCGTGACTCCGACGCCGCGCTGAGCGAGATCGCCCCCGCCGTCGGCTACGGCTCGGAGTTCGCCTTCGCCAACGCCTTCAAACGCGAGTACGGCATGGCCCCCGGCAAATACCGCCGCCTGGGCTGTCCTCCGGACCGGACGACGACAGCCCCGCAACCCTGAACGGGGCTTGGGGAACGGCGGAGCGGAAACCCCGTCGTACCTGGTAGGCCAGAAGCAGCGGTGCCTCGCCTGCGATCGGTCCGCTGCCATGCCCTCGGATCGAGGAGGACCCTGCCGATCGGGCGGTCCTCGACGACCCGGCGCTGCGCCTCGGCGGCCTGCTCCAGCGGGTTCCTCCTCAAAAACGCCTCCGGAGCCCAACTGGCCGAAGCCGTACCCCGCAGCAGTACCCGGACCGCTATCGCGAGGTGTCCCCAACCTCTGACATTCGCGCCGGCCTGCCCCGCACCCTGCTCGTGGTCGGGGACCGCGACCGCGGCGCCCGCCCCGAAACCGTCACCGGCTTCGGCGACGCACTCAGGAAGAAGGGCGTCCATGTCGAGGCCGAGGAACTGCCCTTCGCCGAGCACGCCTTCGACGACGCGTACGGCAGCCTCACCTCCCAGACCAGCCGACGGATCCTGCTCGATTCCCTCATCAAGGACACACGCTAGTACTACAACAACATATTGTGATGGATTACCTTGATTGTAT
>NZ_JBHSBC010000043.1:0-25282 GCF_042650425.1 Streptosporangium jomthongense
AGGCGCGGTTGTCGGCTCAGGAGGAGGACTGGTCTTTATCCGAGCTGGAGCGGTGTGCTTCGGCGAAGGCGTCGGCGTGCCGGTGGATGCTATGGCCAAAGCGACGACGATGGCGGTGACGACAAGCAGCGCGGCTCCGCTGATACCGACCGTGACCCCTATAGGGACTCTACGAGGATGGGGCCGCACCCAGACTCTCCTGCCGTCTCGCAGTGTCCGCCAGTGACCTCCAACCTGCGTCGTTCTGTACTTGGGCATGCGCGAACGGTATAAAACAGCCACCGAGTAGACCAGACGGTAGCGAAGTGGTCTTTTCCTAACGCACGAGCGACCAGAGTGCAGTCGCAACTGGGATAGACGCCCTCACAGCCTGATGCGGCTACTCCGTCCGCCGACACCGTCCCCACCGAGCAGAGCAGTGCTGAGCTGCGAGTCCGCATATGGTGCGCAAGTCGTGACAGGTGCCGTCCCACAAGGTCAGCTAGCACGGTTGTGAACCCATAAGGCGTGTGCACGGACCAGAAGTCTTCCGCCTTCCGGCCCGTGGCCCGCGGGCGCCCGCCATACGAGCTGTACGGCGAGCGCCTGAGGCCCTCGATGGGGCGGGCAGTGTCCTGTTAGGCCGTGGTGTGCTGGGGGTTGATCCGGTAGAGCCGGGAACGGAACCGCGCCTGCTCTGCCGGGTCCCGCTGCACGGGGACGTGGTCGCCGGTGTACAGGTCCAGGTGCCCCCACACGCCCCGGCGGGTCTCATCGTGAATCCACCGGCCGCAGACCATGACCGAGACGGTCCGGCCGGGGGCGGCGATCGAAGTCACCTCGTGGTAGTCGCGGGCGAAGATGCGGTTCACCGAACCGGGCGCGTTCAGCACGCAGCCCTGCTCAACGAGCATCCCGGACGCGGTGCGGTGCCAGTGCTCGTCCTCGTAGGCCCCGAGCACGGGGTGGGCCTCCATGACCTCCCAGGGGTGCGTGTGCGGCTTCGAAGTCTCTCTGCTGCGCAGATCGGGCCGGTACCAGAGGTTGATCTTGATGGTGAGGTCGCCCGTCTGGGTCAGCACGTGCTCGGCCTTGTAGCCGAGCGGCACACCGTCGTCGCCGTCGTCGGGGCCTGGCACCAGCCACCACCGGGAGGCGTCGGTGAACGCGCTCCACGTGAGGGCGGCCTGGGCGGGAGCGTGCGCGGCCAGGCCCGCGGCCGCGGCCTCGTACAGTTCCTCGTCCACGATGAGGCTGGGGATGATCATGGCGGTCCTCATGACTTCTCCTCCTCGGGGACGTGCCAGTCATCCCTGCGGGCCTCCACGTAGGAGGTGATCCGCTGGTCGTCGTAGCGCATGAGCTCGGCCAGCGTGGCACCGGCCCACAAGGCGAAGGTCAGGACGACCTCCCGGGCGTCTTCCACCTGGTGTCCGTCGCGGAGGTAGGCCGCGTACGGTCTGGCCATCCGGGTCCGGCACTCGGCGTCGTCGGCCCCGGCTTCCGACAGGATCGCGATCGCGGTCGGCCCGGCCGGGTGGTCGTGCTGCTGGGCCTGCGCTACCTGGTCGCCGAAGTCGATCAGGTAGCGCTCTACCTGGTCGCCGTACTGGATGCGCAGGTAGGCGTGCAGTTCGACGGCCAGCCACTCCACCAGGAGAAACGACTGCTGGGGCAGTGCGGAGGCGTCCTGCCACTCGTGCAGCACGGCCGTCAGGTCGTTGTACGGCCCCCAGGCGACGTCCTCGTACTCGCCCTCCCTGTGCTGATCGGCCTCGTCAAGCGCGAACGCCCTGATCAGCCAGAGCGCGACCGAGTACGGCTTGGTCTGCTCACTTTTCGCCCGCCTCATCGGGTGTCCTGTCCCAGGCGCGTGGCCGGGTCGGTCTTGGCGTGCGCCGGAGCGTCGTACACGCTCGCTCCACGGGCGTGCATCCACTGCACGATCCGCTCCAGCGCGGCCGTACGACGCTCGTCACCGGGCATGGTCTTGGTGATGTGCCGCTGGGCGAACACCTCGTCGCCGAGCGCCTCACGCACCCGGGCCAGCGTCGCCCCGTCCAGCGGGGCGGAGACGTGCGGCGGGACGGTGCCCGGCGTAGCCGGGGGCAGGACCGCCGTGGCGCCGGTCAGGGCCTTACGCAGCCCCTCCAGGTGGCGACGCAGCGTCCGGGCGGCCTCGTCGGCGTGGCCGGCCTCGACGGCGACCTCCTCACGGTGGCCGCCGGTGAGGCTCTGGCGTTCATACCGGCGGGCGATCTCGCCGCCGACCGCTCTGATCGCGCCCTGCAGCCGGTCAGCGACCTCGGCCAGCCCGTCGAGCGCGGCGGCCAGGTCGGCCGGGGAGTCACCACCGCGACTCATCCAGTCGCAGGCGTAGGTCTCCAGGTCCTCGGCGGCGTCCCAGAGGGCGGCGGCGGGGGTGCCGGGCACGACGTCCTTGGCGCGCACCACGCTGCGGCCGGAGGCGCGCAGGCTCAGCCGGGCCTCGGGTACCGGGCCGGGCAGGCTGTGGGTGGTCGTGCGGCCGGTGTCGGCCTGGCCGGGCTTCTCGCCCGGGGCGGGCAGGGTGCCGCCGGGGGAGGCGCACCAGGTGTGCTGGTCGGGGTAGAGGATCTCGTAGGCCTGCCGCTGCTCGGGGGTGCCGTTGCCGAAGGGGTTGGGCAGGGCGGGCACGGCGCCGGAGGCCAGGGCGGTGCGCTCGGCCCACCCGACCAGCTGCCACACATCGGAGGAGGCGGCTTCGGCGATCTCGGTGAGCGGCCCACCGGGCCGGTCGCGCAGGTGGTCGGACGGGGCGAACGCGGCCGCGCCGTGCTCGTGGGCCAGGCGGGTGGCCTGGCCGAGGTGCTGGCGGGCGGCCACCAGGTGGCGGGCCAGCCGGGTGGCCACCGGGGCGGTCAGCGTCGCGGCGGGCACCTCCTTGGCCAGCACCGGCGGCGCGTTCTCCTCGTCGACGCGGCGGGCGGCCTCGGTGTAGGACTCATCCGTCTCCTGCATGCGGCGGCGGATGTCGCGCTTGCGGGCCTTGTCACTGGTCATGAGGTGCGTCCTTTCGGCAAGGGTGCCCACGTCGCCCCGCCGTAAGGGAAAGAAGCTCATGCCAGCGGAAACGAGAAAGGAAGACCAACACGCGAGTCGGGGACCCTTGCCCTTCGGCCGCGGGCGACGTGGGCGCCGAGCGACTCGGAAGCGGGCAGGCGTGCTCTGCCACTAATCGAAAAGCGTACGGCACAGCGCTGCGACGGCGCAGCACACCAGCGCAGATGTCAGGAAACTGTCCACTTTCCCGCCCCCACCCCCCCGGGGCGGTGGGGGCCTGGCGGGGAAGTCGGCGTCGGCCCCCCCGGAAAGTTGTTGATCTTCGCGGGGTCGACGTCAGCCTCGCGGGGCAGGGCGTTCCGGCCCAGGGTTTACTCGACGTCGGCCACGGCCGCCAGGCGCGCGCCGAACCGGATCTCCGCCGCCTCCGTCTCCTGCGGGGTCAGGCGGGGGGCGTCCACTCCCACCGCGCCGTCCACCTGGAGGGCGATGCTGAGTGCCGCGTCCGCCGCCCGCAGGCGTGCGGTCAGGTCAGATCCGGCCTGCGCGGGGTCGCTGGCCAGGGTGCGCAGATCGGCCGCAGCCGTCCGTGCGCTGTCCACGTCCCACTCGTACCCGCTGGCGCCCGGCTGGACGACCTGGTCCAGGATGTCGGCGGCCAGGCGCAGAACCTCCGCGTCCTGCGGCCCCAGGGGCCTTGCGTTGTAGCGGAGATGGGTTACCTGGTTCTTCACGTCCCGGGTGACCTCCTGACGGTGGGCGTGCACCATCACCCGGTCCGCGCTCGCCGTGTCGGCTATGGCGTGCGCGAACAGCGCCGAGGCCTGCCGCCAGCGCCGAGCGAGCCGAGCGTGTACCGGCTCCGCAGGGGTGGCGAGAAAAGGGGAGGTCTCCTCCAGGACCTGGAGAACCTGCACGGCCTCGTCGGGGACGAAGCCGGTGAGGTCCGCGTCGCCGCTCGTCGACCAGACGGTTCCGTCGATCGGTTCTCCCGCGAGGCCGTGCTGCTGCAGGGTCATCACGCGGCCCGCGCGCCGGTGGATCGGGCCCAGGCCGCTGTAGGGGCTTGCTGTGGTGACGTCCTGGACCAGGCGCACGATGGCGCTCCTGCTCCAATCGCGTTCGGCCAGCTGCGGGCCGTGCTCTGCGGTGGTGTTCATGGTCGGCTCCTGCTTCTCAGAACGGGGGACGTCGTTGAACCGGCGGTGTCAGAGGTGGCCGTCGTAGGGATCGGGGTCGTCGTCACCGTCGTACCAGCCGCCGTCATCGTCGTCCTGCTGCTCGTGACGCTCGTGGTCGGTGGGCAGGACGAGCTTGACGTCGGGAACCGCGACAAGGGGGCGTCCCTCCGTGGAGGCGGTCAGCTCAGCCCAGGTACGGGGGGCAGGGTCGCCCCGGCGGATCCAGACGAAGCCGCCGGCGGCGGGCTGTCGCAGATAGAGGGTGTCGCCGTCCTCAACCTGCCGCACCTCCAGGCCGGGTTCGGGATCGCCGTGCCGGTACAGCGTGGCCGGAGTCGGCTCGGTGTACAGCTCGGACAAGACGAGTGCGCTGCGGGCGACATCCTGCTTCAGGGCGTACAGACAGGAGGCGGCCCGGGTCAGGTGCCCGGCGTGCACCGCCTGGGTGAGCGCGTCGGCCGAGTCGTTGAGGAGTTCCAGGCAGTGCCGTACCCGCAGGATCGGGCGCGGCAGCTCGGCGGCGCGCGGCCGGTACCGGAAGGTCTCCACCTGGTAGTGGTAGACCAGGTTGCCGGGGGTGGTGCCGGTGACGGCCGGGTTGGCCCGGTCGGTGTCAGCCAGGGTTCGGGCGTGGACGGTGCCGCACGCGGTCCAGGTCGGCTGGCCGTCGAAACGGGGCTGCACGCTCAGGGTCGTGGTGGTGTCCTCCAGCGGGTCGCGGTCGGGGTCGTCCTCGTCGGCGGGCAAGGAGACGGCGTCGTCGATCTGCCACCGCTTCACGATCAGCCGTGAGGCGGCGGCGCAGCCGGGGACGGCGCATCGCTGCTGGGCCCGGCGCTCACGCTCGGCCTGGCGGTTGTGGTTGCCGGTGGCGGCCAGGGGGTGCAGCGGCTCGGGGTTGCGGTCCCGCACCAGCGCCTCCAGCGCCGCGGCGAGCCGATCCTCCATAGCCTCCAGGGCGTCGTCGCGTTCGACCTTCGTGAGGATCTTCTGGACCGCGCCATGCGACAGGCCCGCCGCGGCCCCCAGGGACCGGTGGGTGTCGTCGCGTTCGCCCCAGGAGGCGATCCGGCGGATCAGCTCATCGCGCTCCTGACGGCCGGTTTCGGCCATCGCGGCGACGATCGCCAGCCGGGCCCGGACGCGGGCGCGGGCCCGGTTCCGGGCGGACTTCATCCGGTCGGCCAGGCCGCGCACGACCACCACGCCGCCCGGCGTCATCGGCGTCACAGTGGCGTTCAGGCGGGCGGTGGCCTCGGCCAGGTCCTCATCGGTGAGGTCGGCTCCGGCCAGGTCATGGATCGTCACGGCGCTGAGGTCCCACGCTGAGACGATCTCGACCTGGGGCAGGTAGCGCACCGCTTCGGCCAGGCGGTCCTCCAGTTCGGCCGCCGCCATCTGGGCGTCGGCGGTCAGCCCAGTCCGGGGGCCGCCCTTGCCGGAAGGGGGCATCATCCAGGCGGCGATCCGGGCGGCCAGGGGACGCAGCGCGGCCAGGGCCTGCCACAGCGCCTCACCGGCCACCAGCGGCGGGATCGGCCAGCGCATGCTCCGCTGCCGGTACTCCCGTCCCCGGTGGTCGTCGTCGCCGTTCTGCAGCGACAGGACCGGGGCGCCGTCGACGGGCACGTACAGCTCCACCACCGGCTGATCCTGGGCCAGGTCCCACAGCCACAGCGGAGACACCTCCTCGGCGGGCACCATCACCGCCACATGCTTCTCCATCATGGATACAAAGTAGCCAATCTCAAATTGTATGGCTACTAACTAGCCAGACTAGTAGGGGTTCCAGGTCGGGACTCTGTTCCCGCACTGAGGCCCTTCCGGGCGAAGCGCCTAAACCCGCGACCGGCCTCCTGGGAAGCGAGAAGATCGGCTCATGGCTGAGTTCCCCCACGTCTGGATTTGTGCGTACTCCGAGGTCGTTCGTGCCGATCGCGTGACCTCCTTCTTCGTCTCCGACGAAGGCCCCGACCTCCGCGCCGCAGAAAGCACCAGCAGCGGAGCGCTGTGGGCCTATGTGCTGGGACGCCATGAGCCGGTGCGCATCGACGGATTCAGCGGCATCGCGGTGGTCGACCTGCTGACCGCCGTGACCCAGGCGATCGAAAAGGCCCTGGACCGTCGGGCGTATGTGTCCTACATCCGCCTGAGCAGCACCACCGGCCCGGCCCCCGTCACGAGCGTGCAGATCTACGACTCCTATCCGCCCATGGGGTGATCGCCCAGTTCCCCTCGGCCACGCATGAGTCTCACGCCAGGTTGATCATCACCAGCAGGTCAGCGTCCGGTACGGCCGCCGCCTCCCGCAGCAGGTGCGCGATGGGGGACGTACTGGTAGGCGTCGTCCTGGAGGCCGTCATCGCTGGCCGGACGGCGCCAGCCCGACCCTGAGCACGCCGTCGACCGCATCAGCCAGGCCATGCACGGCGTTGTGACTGCCGCCCGCCCCGTCGGGCGACAGTGACGGGTGAAATGTCGCAGGTTCCTGCTTCGCTATGAGCTATGACGATGGTGAACTGGGAACGCGAGCCCGGTGAGAAGGTCGAGGAGTTCGTCGCGGCGCTGTTGCTGCTCAAGCACCCGCACGGCAATCAGCCCACTCCGTCTAAGGGAGATCGGGGGGTCGATGTACGTGTGGAAAACCCTGACGGCTTCGACATCTACCAGGTCAAGCGCTACAGCCGTCCGCTGACGGCCGGTCAGGCCCGCAAGATCGAAGCCTCCTGGAACACCTTCGTCGCCCAGACACTGCCGGTGCTGCCGGTGCGTTCCTGGACCCTGGTGACGCCATGGGAGCCCAGCAATCCACGGCTCGACTGGCTGGCCAAACTGACCGTCGGCCACGGCATCCGCACCCGCTGGATGGGCGGGCGCATCCTGGACGGTCTTGCCGCCGACAACCCCGCCCTGGTGCAGTACTACTTCGGCGACGGCGGGCAGCATCTGGCACGGCTGATCACCGAGGTGCTGCAGGGTGGCCGAGAGGTGCCCGTAGGCATCCCTGCCGAGGACCTTCTGGATGCCGTCATCGCGCGCCAGCGCGGCCTGGCCGCCGCGTTGAACGAAGTGGACCCGTTCTACCGCTACGACGTGCAGATCCGTCCAGGCCGGGTGGATCAACAAGCCTGGGACGGCGACCTGCGCACCACCTCCCCGGTGGCCTGGGTGCACTACCGGCAACTGGATGAGGACTCCTACCTGGCCATGCGCCTGCTGCCCCGCTGCGCCGAATCCCCGCGGCTGCGCCCGATCACCGCAGCGGTCAAGCTGGAGGTCCCCGTCGGCTCGCCCGAACAGCAGGCGATCGAGGACTGGCTGCGCTACGGCGCCCCCTTCCGCGACGTGCCCGGCACCGTCACCGACGTCACCGGCCCTCCGGGCCTGCTGAGGTCCACCGGCTCAGGACGCTTCACCTTCATGGTCACCGCCGACTCCAGCAGTGACCGCCCCGACATGGAAGTCCGGCTCCTGGCTCCGGACGACACCGTCACGCACACCCTGCCCCTCACCAACGTGCGCATCAACAACGGCCTGGACGGTCCTGGTACCTGGCTGTCAGCCACCGACCCGTCCGAGGTCTTGGAGTTCCGCTTCTTGTTCAACGGACCCGGCCGCGACCGGGTCCGTATGACCATGTCCTCACCGGTCGGCAAGACCCCCGCCGACGTACTGCCGGCGGTGCACCTGGTGGCCGACCTCGCCCCTGCCACCGGCCTCGTCCTCGCGGTGCGCGGTGGCCCGCCTCTCACCTCCGTCTGGCGACCTGAGGAACCCGAACTACGCGCCTCACCCCTGGTGAACATGGCCCGCTGGACGGTCACCCTCCTCCAGGCACTCCTCGCCGTGCAAGCTCACGCTCTCCAGCGCGTGACCGTTCCCGACCTGGAGAAGATCTCCCCCGAGCAGATCGGCGAACTCATCCAGCTCGCGCGGCTCCTACGCGGCGAGGAGATCCGCACCACCTGGACACAAATCACCCTGACCCGCGGTGCTTCCAGCCAGGCACTCACCGATCCGGAATTCGGAGTCCTTGCCACCAACCAGATCCAGGTGAACCTGGCAGGCCGGCAGATCCTCCTGAACGACGTGCAACGTCGTGTCCTCTATCACAGCGCCCGCCCGGCCGATCCGCACGAGCTGGCTTTGGCCCAGCCGGGCGACACGGTCCACCTCGTGCCCGGATCCTCGGCCGAGGCGACGATCGCCGTGGTGCCCGTCGGCGACCAGGCCGGCTGACCCCGCCCAGGCCGCCGAACTCGGCGAGCACGCCGTACTGACCGAACTGGAGGGCGAGGCCGGCGCGGCCGGTGTGCGGGCAGATCTCAGCGGCCGCCGGTCGGCGGGCCGGGACCGGGTGCCGTTCGGACAGGAACAGCGGCCCGTGGGTACGCACGCTGCCGTCCGGGAGCCGGAGCAGGCGCGGCAGCAGGTGAGCTGTGCCAACGCCCCGCGAACTCGCCGCCGCCCGCGCAGCCAACCGCGAACTCATGAGCCAACTCAATCGAGCAGCTGGAGCAGACAGCCCGTAGCTGCTGTAATGAATCTATTGTCGGCCCTGTCTCGTAACCTCACCCCATGCCCAGAGCCAGCACCCCCGATGTTTCTGAGGGCAACACCGCCGAGCGTGTTCTCGCGGCGTCCGACGTCACGCTCACCGCATGGCCGCCTCGCCCGGAATCGCTGGATCCGGCCGGAGGCAGCCAAGAGGCCCGGCTGCGGATGCTTCAGCGCATGCGCGGCATCTGGAACGACCTCAATCGTGCTCGTCGTGAACGCGTACAGGCCGAGGTTGAGGTGGCGAAGGCCCGTCAGGCGGAAGTCAAAGCTTTCTGGGACCAGTACAAGATCACTGTGAAGGAGCAGTGGGCCAACCGCGCGGGTGGGCGCGGAAAGACCATGGTCGCCGATATCCCTGATGTGGCGAAGCAATGGCATCCGGACAATAACGCCCGGCCGGAGGAGGTTTCCGCGACAGCCCAGAGGCATGGCGAGTATCTATGGCAGTGTCCCCTTGGCCTGGGCCACGAGCCGTGGGCAGCTGTGCCCAAGGACAGGGTTCAGGCCGGCTCGGGGTGCCCGGCCTGCCGGCAACTGATCCGGCTCACCGACATCCCGACGCTGGCCGAGCAGTATCGCGGTCCAGTGCCGAAAAGTCAGATGAACTACGCAGCACATGAGCGAGTGTCGTGGGTCTGCCGGACCTGGGCAGTCACCCCTGAGACCGGTACATGGCACCCGGTTGAGCACCGCTTCGAGGCGGTAGTCAAGGAACGCGCCCTCCAAGGAAATGGTTGCCGGGTCTGCGCCGGATACGTGATAGATGACACGAATTCGCTGCGCACGTGGTTCCCGGAGATCGCCGACGAACTCGACGATCCAGACATTGACCCGGGCCAGCTGCCCACTAGCCGACACAACGCCTCGAGGAAACGACTCGCCGGGGACGAATCCGGCGGCGTGTACGCCACGTTTCCCTGGCGATGCCGCCATGGGCACCAATGGGAGGCAAGCATCCTCAATCGTGTCCAGGGTGCAGGCTGCCGTCACTGCTCGAGAGCCGGAATCTCGAAGGAACAGGTCCGGCTCGTCGCGGAACTCTCGGGACTCATGAAACTCATTCAGCCCGAGCCACCGGACCCTCGACTGCCTGACGGTCTGCCTAACTTCGCTTCACACCAGATCACGGTTCCACCGCAGTATAAACCGAAGCACTGGCGTTACAAAGCAGTAGAAGTCGATGCCGTCTTCCAGCTAGAGGGCGGGATCCGAATTGGTGTCGAGTACGACGGCTCGTACCACCATTCCACCAAACGGAGGGATCGACAGCAGTACGAGACTGAGAAAAGCCAGGTCCTAGTCACTGCCGGTCTTCTGGATCTGCTCGTTCACGTGCGACTGGGAGATCTCCCTGCACTGAAAGTTCCAGAGGGGCTGACCGTGCCAGTGCCAGAACGGTCGACCCCCTACCAGCAGGCACGTGCCGTAGCAGCCGCTGTCCAGGACCGTTTCCCTGCCAGTGTTCCTGAACTCGATGGCTACCTTGCGTGCGGAGGAGCACAGCTCCAAGATCAGGCAGACGCGTACATTCTCGCTACCTGGGGGGAACTGCGTCCCCCGCGGCGCAAACCTGAACGGGCGAAGGCACGAAGCCCACGCAAACTCAGGGAAACACCACCTCATCGTGACAGTCTTCTAACGCCTGTCAGCGCACCGTACAGAAACCCTGACCGACTTGCGGAAATCGTTCGCGACTACCGATGTGCTTGCGGCAACCCTCGCCCGTTCACGGCCGTCCAGGCCCAAGTCACCTCGGGCAACACCAAGAGTTGCGGATGTCTACGCGACCGGGTCAAACGACAGCGGCGCTCTATCATATCCCGCGCTGAGACGCGAGCTGTACGTGACTGGGCTCGAGGACGGGGCATCGAAACTGGGGAGAACGGCCGAGTCGCGGCTCGGATCACAGCCTCCTATCGACTGAGCGAGGCGGGACGGCTCGATGTCCTGGGGGCTGACGGCCTGCTCGAAGAATTGCGCGTCCAGCACTGGGCACAGCTCAACGGTCAGAAACTGCGCGCGCGAGGCCGGGTGACAAGCGAGGTCTGGCTCGCTTACGCAACAGACGCCCTCTCCCGGGATGAACTGGACGACTGCTCTACGGAACAGCAACCTCCACCCAAGATGGTTCAGGGTGATCTGTTCGACCTCATTGAGTGACTCGGCCTGGGCACGCGCACGACAGGCGTTGCACACGCCATCGTCGCTCTGACGGCTTCAGAGCTGTGCGAATGCGTAGCGCACGCTCGTAACACCCTAGAGAATCGTCGGCGACTTCAACGCCTCGGGCGAGGACATCGAGCAGGACTGGATCACCCGCACCGGCTGCTGGGTGCACGCCGAACGTGTCCTGCTCACAGGTGAGCAGGACCTCGCCTACGGGCTACCGGCGGCCGAGGGCAAGCGCGGCGATCCCCGGTGGCCGGCTTCGCCGCCCGGCACGGGTTCGCTCCTGAGCGGCCGGTGCAGTGGGAGGTGGAAGCGCTGGAGCCCACCGAGCTGCAACGCGCTCTGCTGGCCGCCGTCGAGCCGTGCGTCGACCGCCGGATCTTGGCGGCGGTGATGGCCGAGGAGGACCGTCAGCGTCACGCTCTGCAGGCTTTCACCGCCCGCTGGAACGACGGGCGGTGAAAGAGGAGGGCGCGGTTTCCTGGTCAGGTTTTCGCCAGACTTCCGGAGGGTGCACCAGCCCGCAGGAGAGCCGTCAGCCGTCGCCGAGGACGTCCTGCAAGCCGTCGAGCATGCCGAGCAGGATGTCGACGTTGGCGGCCGCGTCCAGCAACGCCTGACGGGCCGCCTTCATCTCCGCGATCCCGGCCGTGACGCCCTCCACCGAGGGAACCTGGCCGTTCGCGATGACGGAGAGCAGGCGTTGCAGGCCGTCGGCGGCGTGCGCGGCGGCCACCGGGATCGGCCCGGTCGAGGGGTCCTGGGCGATCTGCCGCAGCGGGCCGGCCACCCGGACCGTCTGCCAGCGCAGGAACTCGGCGAGCTTGCCCGCCTCATCGTCGACGCCCGCGGCGATCAGCTGCTGGCGGTGCGCGGCGAACAGTTCGTCGGCGTCACCGGCGAGGGACTCGGCGAGGATCGCCTCGATCTGGGCCGCGCCCAGCAGGGCGTTGGCCAGGCTCATCCGGTACGGCCCCGCGCCGCCCAGCCGGGCGGCCTCGTCGTCGTGTTCGGCCGGGGAGTTGTCGCCGCTGTAGGCGTCCAGGGCGGTCAGCGCCGCGGCGAGCTGGTGCACGGAGGCGCCCTCGGGGGCCGGTGGGGAGAAGGTCATGGGCGCCCACCGTAGGGCCTTCCGGGACACGGCGAAGGGCAAAGGCGTCTGCCGGCCGTTGTCGGCTGTCTCTTCGCGTATGCGCGCGTAAGGGGCTGCAGAAAATGAAGAAATTCCTCTCCTCGCCCCTCCGTAGCGCGGCCCAGGCGTTGACCACCGCGGCGTGCTCCTGGCCGTCGAGGTACCCGGTTCTCGAGGCCTCGCTGTAGTCCTGGGGAAATTTCCAACGGATTTGCCTGACCTGCGACGATGCACGGCTCTGTGACTATGGTGTCGATTCGCTTACGGTGAAGGCGTGAGCGACGACAAGCCGGAGTTTGGGTACGGCGCGGGCGGTCGGCCGCTGTGGACTGTGCGGGATCGGGACGCTGAGGTCATCCGGACGGTGCTGCGCAAAGCGGGACGGCAGGAGTTCAGCGAACGCCGTGACGGGTTCGTCGTCGAGGGCGGAGGCGACGGGGCGCCGTTCCTGGTCGCCTGCACCGAGGAGGCCGAGGGTTCCGCGCCGGAGCTCACGCGGTATCGGGTCGATCTGGTGAAGGCTGGGTATCGAGTCGAGCCCGACCCCGACGATGATCAGGTGCTGCTGGTGCGGGAGGGCTTGTGACCCGGTGCAACCGCCGTGGTGCGGGAGTCAGCGGGTGCGGCGACGCTGGACGGGGTCGGCTTCGGCGGTGATGCGGGCAGAGGTCTCTTCACCGAGTCGCACGTAGTGGCCGAGGCTGGCCAGGTGCTGGTGGCGGCTCTTGGCTTGCAGTTCGGGCGCGCTGCGCCCGGCCTGGGCGAGATGCTGGAGCGCCGAGTGCCGCAGCTGGTGCAGGGTCCAGCCTTGGCGGTGCGGGTCGAGCTTGGCGGAAGCGGTCTTGAACAGGTACTCGGCGCGTGGATAGGACAGCCGGCCCCGTCCGGTGACGGGGCAGATGTCGCCGTCCGCCGGCACTCTGGAGCCGGAGGTGGGAGCGCGCCGGTCGGCCAGGAACACCGGCCCGCTGATGCGGCCGGCCAGCAGGCGGGGCAGCAGCCGGGCGGTGGAGGTGGCCCAGTGTACATACTCGATCGCGCCGCCCTTGGAGGTGACGCGGGCGCGGCGGAACTCGGGGTCGAGGTCTTCGATGTTCAGGGTGAGGATCTCCTCGGCGCGGGCGGCCGTCTCATACAGCAGCCTCCAGAGCACGCGTTCTCGCAGGGCGTGCGAGGTGTCAGTGAACAGCGTCTCCAGCCGGGTGCGGGGGATGGAGCGGTCGCCGCGGCGGGCGCTCTTGCGGCGTTCCAGGCGCCGGGCCGGGTTGGTGGCGAGGATCTCCTGGCGCTGGGCCCAGGTGGTGAAGGACGTGAGCGCGGACAGGTGCCGGTTCCATGTCGCGGCTGTGGCCGTCGTCCAGCGTTCCATCGCTGCGGCGTAGTGCTCGGGCTGGAGGGCGGCGGCCGGGAACTGGGCGCTGGTGACGACGAGCAGGCGCCTGAGGGTCTCGGCGTAGCCGGCGCGGGTCGTGGCCGCGGTGATGGAGTCGAGGAAGCGGTCGACCGCTGTCGCGGTCGTCGGGCCGACCGGGGCCGGGTCGGACTGGCCGGGGAACGCGACCACGGACAAGCCAAGCACCTCCTGCGCCGATGTGACACATAACGTTACCGAGTCGCACCTGGCGCGGCGGATGCCGAGCTGGGCGGACACGATCGACAATCCGTCTATGTGACAGATAATTCATATTACCTGTCACATCCAACCCGGCTCGAATTGGCCGCCAAGGTCTTACGTGACATTGTCCTGCCTCGCGTAGCGGCTGCGGAGGAGGCTGCAGTGCGCGTTGATCAGACCTGCGCCGGCGGGCGCGGCTGCGGGACAGGTGAGGCGTGTGTGGCCCGTTCCCGGTCGGCAGGGGTTGGCCACGGGTGGCCGGAATGGTCGGGAGTAGGGTGGGAAGTGGTTCTGGCACAGAAGGAGTCCGGGGGGATCATGAATGTGCCACCGACGGGGATATGTGCTGTTCGGAAGCGGTCGGGGCTGCGCTCCGGCGGTTGGGGAGGCCGCTTTCGCCTGCTGCCGAAACGTAGGAGAGTACGGCTTCGGGTTGGTCGTTTCGGCTGGCTGATTTGCGAGTTGCGGGTTGAGTGATGAACGCGCGGAGCCGTCGCGGGTTTCCTGATCTGCTCGGGGAGTCCCGCCGGCCACTGCGGGTGCGCAAGCACCCCAACGCGGCATGGTTCGCGGTGGGGGCGGTGTGCATCGGCGCGTTCATGGGGCAGTTGGACGCGAGCATCGTCACGCTGGCGTTCCCGGCGCTGCAACGGGAGTTCGCCTCCTCGCTGGCGGCGGTGCAGTGGGTGTCGCTGGGATACCTGCTCACGCTTGTGGCCTTGCTGGCCGGGGCGGGCAGGGTGGCCGATACGGCGGGTCGCAAGCTGATCTATCTGTATGGATTTGTCGTGTTCACGGCGGCGTCCGCGGCGTGCGGGCTGGCGCCGTCGCTGGCGGCGCTGGTGGGGTTCCGCGTCGTGCAGGCGGTCGGGGCGGCGATGCTTCAGGCCAACAGCGTGGCGCTGGTGGTCTCCAGCCTCCCGCGGACGCGGGCGCGGGCGGGGCTGGGGTTGCAGGCGGCGGCTCAGGCGCTCGGTCTCGCCTTGGGCCCGGCGCTGGGCGGGCTGCTGGTGGGGACGCTCGGCTGGCGATGGGTGTTCTGGATCAACGTGCCGGTCGGCTTGGCCGCCATCACCGCGGGCCATTACCTGCTGCCGCGTACCCGCCGGCGCAGGCGCGCACGCCGCCTCGACCTGGCCGGGCTGGTTTTGCTCGCCGGCACCACTACCTGCCTGCTGCTGGCGGCCTCGGTGATCTCCGGTTTGGCGTTGCCGCTGTGGTCGCTGCCAGTCCTGTTTACTGTCGCCGCCGTGTCTGGGGCCGCGTTCTGGCTGTGGGAGCGGAAGGCGCCGTCCGCGCTGATCGACGTCGGATTGTTGCACAGCCGGGCGGTGGCGTCCGGGCTGGCGGGCGCGTCGGGCGGCTATCTGGTGCTGTTCGGTCCCCTGGTGCTGGTGCCCCAGGTGCTGGTGGCCGGCGGCATGAGTGAACTGGGCGCCGGCCTGATCCTGACGGCGCTGCCCGCGGGTTTCGCGCTGGCCGCATTGGGCGCCGAGCAGGTGCTGCCCGCCCGGTGGAGCGACCGCGTGCGGTGCGCGACGGGGGCGGTGCTGGCCGCAGTCGGGGCCGGGGTGCTCGTCCTGTCGCCGGGCCAGGCCGGACTTCTGGTGGCTTGCCTGCTGATGGTGGGTGCCGGGCTGGGCACGTTCATTCCCGCCAACAACAGCGTCGTCATGGCCGCGGTTCCGGAACAGGTGTCGGGCACGGCCGGGGGCATGGTGAACATGGCTCGCGGCATCGGCACGGCGTTCGGCATCGCCGTGGTGACCTTGGCGCTGCACCTGGCTGGCGCCTCCTACCTGGTGGGGGCACGGGCCGCGCTGGCCGCGCTCGCGGCGGTCGCCGTCTTGGCCGCGCTCACCGCGTTCAGCGCGCCGCCCGGCCACGATCACCGCCGTCCGGCACCGGAGCTTTGACGACGGCAAGGGGGAGAGCACGATGGCAATGAGCGTGACACCGCGCAGCGCCGCCACGCTAGGTGATTCGGCCGGGCCGGTGCTGGCCGACACCGTCGCCCGGCTACGGCGGGCGATGCGCCGCGCCGCCCGCGCCGCCGATCCCGACTGCCCGTTGACGGTCGCGCAACTGGAGGTGCTGTCCTGCCTGGCAGCAGTACCGGGTGCCCGCCCCAGCCAGCTGGCCCGCCACCTGAGGTTGTCCCCGAACTCGGTCACGACGCTGGTGAACGCCCTGTACGCGCGTGGCCTGGTCACCCGGTCGCGGGTGGCGGGTGACGCACGGGCGTTCGCGCTGTCTCTCACCGCCGATGGGCAGCGCGCAGTGCGGCGGTGGACGGGTACCAACGCCGCTCTCGTCCACACCGCCCAGGCCGGGCTCGGCCCGCATCACCAGCGTGTGCTGGCCGAGGCGATACCCGCACTGGATGCTCTGGCCCGCGCCATCGACACGCTCGCGGACACTCCGCCCCACATCAGGGAGGCTGATGATGACAACCCCATGGCTGCCGGCCGATGATGCTCAGCACCGGGCACGTCAGGCGACCCAGAACCGGTGCCTGGCAGCCGCCACCGCGCTGGTGGCCGGCCTGGTGATCCTGACCGTTGGGCACAATGACGCACTGACAGCGGCGGGGGCGCTCAGCCTGGCCATCGCCGTACTGCTCGGCGCGTACGCCTACCGGAACCGCTACCAGGCGCACGGAGGGTCACCGCCTCGCCACCTGGCCGCCCCGGACCCACGCTTCTTCCTGCTGATCGCTGCGCTCGCCGTCACCGTGGCCATCCTGGCCGGAGTTGGCCTGCTCATCCAGTGAACAGCCGCCCCAGCCGCCGACGGAGGAGAGCGACAGAGAGCGACAGGGAAGAGCGAAGGGGGAGCATCGTGAGCGACGTAGCCTCGCCCAGGGGCCTGTCCTCGGCCGCAGCCCGGGATCTGCTCGCGCAGTACGGGCCGAACACGGTGCCGGAGCAGCGGCCTCGACTGGCCGCCCGTATTGCCGCGAAGCTGTGGGCGCCGGTGCCGTGGATGCTGGAGATCACGATCGCGCTGGAAGCGGCGTTGGGCAAGTGGCTGGAGGCCGCCGTCGTCGCCGTGGTGCTGGCGCTCAACGCCGGCCTGAGCCTGGTGCAGGAAGGCCGCGCGCAGGCGGCCGTCGAGCTGCTGCGCCGCCGACTGGCCGTGACCGCGCGGGTCTACCGTGATGGCGCCTGGCAGCCGATCCCCGCAGCCGAGCTGGTCCCGGGCGATCTGGTTCACGTTCGTGTCGGTGATCTGGCCCCGGCGGACCTGCGGCTGAGCGAGGGAGAGGTACTGGTCGACCAGTCGGCGCTGACCGGAGAGTCCATCCCCGCTGAACGCGGCCCGGACCAGATGGTGTTCTCCGGCTCCACCATCGCCCGGGGAGAGGCCACCGGCCAGGTGAGCGCGACCGGGCCGCGTACCTACTTCGGCCGCACCGCCGAACTGGTCGCCGGCTCGGCAGCCACGGCGCACCTGGAAGGCGTCGTGTTCCGCATGGTGCGCATCTTCATCATCGTGGACCTCGTCCTGGCCGCCGCCGGCATGATCTACCTGGCCGTCGGCCACGCCCCCGGCCCGGACATCCTGTCCTACGGCGTCGTCCTGTTGCTGGCGTCGGTACCGGTGGCGCTGCCGGCGGCGTTCGCGCTGGCCGGCGCGCTCGGCGCGCGGCACCTGGCCGGGCTGGGCATCCTCACCACCCGGCTGGCCACCGTGCAGGACGCCGCTGGCATGGACGTGTTGTGCGTCGACAAGACCGGGACCATCACCTGCAACCGGCTCACCGTCACCGCGGTCACCGCACGCTCCCCCTACCGCGACACCGACGTGCTCGCCTGGGCCGCCGCCGCCTCCGATGCGGCCACCCAGGACCCTATCGACCTGGCCATCCTGCACGCCAACGGCGGCTCCCCCGAGCAGGCCGGGCGGACCGCGTTCGTCCCCTTCGACCCGGCGACCAAACGCTCCGAAGCGACCCTGCGCGCGGGCGACGGCGTCCTGCGCGTGGCCAAAGGCGCCCCCCAGGCCATCGCCGACCTCGCGGCCCAAGCCCCCGACCCGAACCTCGGCACACTGGCCGCCAGCGGCGCCCGCGTCCTGGCCATCGCCACCAGCCACGACGACCGCTCCTGGCATCAGGCCGGGCTGGTGGCGCTGGCCGACCGTCCCCGCCCGGAAGCGGGCGAACTGGTCAGGCAGCTGGCCGATCTCGGCGTGCGGGTGGTGATGGTCACCGGCGACAGCCTCGCCACCGCCCAGGCCATCGCCGCCCAGGTAGGCATCACCGGAACCGCCTGCACGGCCGGCGCCCTGCGCGAGCACCAAGCAGACCTTTCCTCACTCGGCGTGGTGGCCGAGGTCCTGCCCGAGGACAAACACCGCCTCGTCCGCGACCTACAAGCCGCCGGGCACGTCGTCGGCATGACCGGTGACGGGGTCAACGACGCCCCCGCGCTGCGCCAGGCTGAGGTCGGGATCGCCGTGGCGGCAGCCACCGACGTCGCCAAGTCCGCCGCCGGTGTCGTCCTGACCCAGGAAGGCCTGATCGGCATCGTGGGCCTGGTCAAGGAGAGCCGCAGAACCTACCAGCGATCCCTCACCTACGCCCTCAACGTCAGCGTCAAGAAGCTCGAAGTCCCCATCCTGCTGGCCGTCGGCGTCTTCGCCTGGCACCAGTTCGTCTTCACCCCCCTGCTCATGGCGCTGCTCCTGCTCGGTAACGACGTCGTCAGCATGGCCATCGTCACCGACCGCGCCCAAGCCTCGCGCCGCCCGGACCGCTGGGACGTGCGCAAGATCATCATCGGCGCCACCGTGGTCGCCACCCCTTTGCTGGCGGCCTCCATCGGCGTGCTGTGGGCCGGCCGCGACCTGTGGCCACGCCTCGACCTCGATCACCTGCGCACACTCATCTTCGTCACCCTCGTGGCCGGCAGCCAGGTGAGCATCTACCTGGTGCGCACCCGCGACCACGCCTGGATGAGCGCACCGGGACGATGGCTGCTCACCGCCTCCGCCCTCGACCTCCTCGCCGCCTCCGCCCTCGCCCTAACCGGAACGCTGATGGCGCCGTTGCTACCTATCGCTCTGGTAGCCGCGCTGGCAGCCGTCCTCACCGGCGCGCTCGCCGCCGATCTCATCAAGGTGCAGGCTTTCAAGGCGCTCGGTCTGCATCGGCTGTGGCGCTTCGACGGCAACGCACCAGCCGACAGCGCCAGAACCTCATTTCTTCCGCCGCTGCGCCCACCGCATGAGCGGTAACGGGCGCTACCTATCCGGCACCTCTGAAGGGGCAGACCATGACCGAGATCTCGCAAAACGTCATCATCGTCGGTGTTGACGGGTCCGAAGCCAGCACAGACGCGCTGCGCTGGGCCGCCCGGCAGGCACACCTCACAGGCGCGACCTTGAAGGTCATCCGTGCTTGGCAGCTTCCACCCCAGTACGGCTTCCCGGTGGACTACAGCGACGCGGACTTCGATGAAGAAGCACGCAAGCAGACCCAGCAGGCCATCGCGGAGGTCCTGGGCACTGACCCGCAGGTCCACCTTGTCACCGAAGTGATTCAGAGCCCTCCTGCACCCGCCCTGATCGACGCCTCCGCCACTGCAGACCTGCTGGTGGTCGGAAGTCACGGACGCGGCGCATTCGCCCGGATGCTGCTGGGCTCCGTCAGTCTGCACTGTGTCCAGCACGCTATCTGCCCCGTGGTGGTCGTCCGGCCTCGGCGCCCACCTACCTGAGCCCATCGATTGAACTTGGCCAAGGCTGAGCGGCGGCTTCGACACCGGGAGGAGCGCGAATGGCCGACAACGACGGCACAGGTCGGACGGTTCGAGACGAACGTAGCGATGAGGACCAACAAACCGACGAACTGCTGAGCGCGGACCAAGGGCTGAGCAGCGGGCAGGCCGGTGCACGGCTGGCTCGTTACGGACCCAACACCCTGGAAGAGCGAGAACGCAATGTCGTCCTGGAACTGCTGTCACATTTCTGGGGGCCGATCCCGTGGATGATCGAGACCGCCCTGGTCCTGACCGCCATGACGGCTCGATGGACGGATTTCGTCATCATTGCGGCGCTGCTCCTGCTCAACGGCATCGTCGGGTTCTGGGAGGAACACCAGGCGCACGGCGCCATCGCCGCTTTGAAGAAGCGGTTGGCCAAGGAGGCGAAGGTCAACCGTGACGGCTCCTGGACGACGATCCCGGCAGGACAGATCGTCCCAGGCGATCTGGTACGGGTCGGACGGGGCGAGATCGTTCCAGCCGACGGCCGCGTGATTAGCGGCGAGTGCGAGGCCGATGAGTCGGTGCTGACCGGGGAGTCCCTACCGGCTGCCAAAGAATCCGGCGACGATCTGTACTCCGGCTCGGCGATCTCGCGTGGCAGGCCGGTCGTGCGAGTCCTGGCCACGGGAGCGCATACGGAATTCGGCCGTACCGCGGAACTGGCCGGCAGACGTGCACCGGTGAGTCACTTCCAACGCGCGGTCATCAACATCGGCAAATACCTGATCGTGTTGGCCGTCGTACTAGTCGCGGTCATCATCCTGGTCTCGCTGGCGCGAGGGGCAGGGGTAGCCCGCACGCTGGAGTTCGCCCTCGTAGTGATCATCGCCTCCATCCCGGTCGCGCTGCCCGCGGTCTTGTCGGTGACCATGGCCGTCGGTGCACGCTACCTCGCCAAACGCGAGGCCGTGGTCACACACTTGCCCGCCATCGAGGAGATGGCCGGCGTGGACGTCTTGTGCGTCGACAAGACCGGCACAGTAACCAAGAACGAGCTGGCCATCGCCGCCAACGTGGTGATCGAGAACGGCGAGCAGGCCGGGCAGGTGCTGCTGCAGGCCGCTCTGACCGCCGAGCCCGGTGGCGCCGACCCGATCGACCGGGCCATCGTTGAAGCCGTCGGCCCCGATCGGCTTCGCGGCTGGCAGGTCGTCGACTTCACCCCTTTCGACTCGGCCCGCAAATACGCCGAGGCGCGCGTGCGCGACCACAGCGGTGGCGAACGTCGGGTGGCGAAGGGCGCCGTGCAGGCCATCCTCAGCCTCACCGAAGCCGACGGCCCACTCATCGAGCGCGTCTCACGGGTGACAAGCGCCTTCGCCGCCCGAGGCTATCGGGCCCTGGCCGTCGCACACGCCGACGGCGGACGGTGGCGGGTGACCGGCGTACTCGGCCTGCAGGACCCACCACGTGACGACTCACGCCAGACCTTGCAAGAGGCTGAGCGGCTCGGCGTCCAGGTCAAGATGGTCACCGGCGACCGCGGGGAGATCGCCCGCGAGATCGCCCGCAAGATCGGCATGGGAGACGACATCCTGCCTGCCCGCCGCATCCAGGAACTGCGGGGTGCGGACCTGGCCGCCACCGTCGAACAGGCTGACGGATTCGCCCAGGTGATCCCTGAAGACAAATACCGGATCGTCGAAGCGCTGCAAGAGCGCGACCACATCGTGGGGATGACCGGCGACGGCGTCAACGATGCTCCAGCCCTGCGCCGCGCCGACGCGGGCATCGCGGTCTGCGGCGCCACCGACGCGGCCCGCGCCGCCGCCGACATTGTGCTGCTCGCCCCGGGGCTGTCCACGATCGTCGAGGCCGTCCACCGGGCCCGCGAGGTCTTCCAGCGGATGAAGAACTACGCCATCTACCGGATCACCGAGACGATTCGTGTGGTCGTGTTCGTGACAGTGACCATCCTGGTCTTCTCGTTCTTCCCCATCACCCCGATCCAGGTTGTCCTGCTGGCCATCCTCAACGACGGCGCCATCTTGTCCATCGCCTACGATCGCGTGCGGCCCTCCCCTCGCCCTGAACGATGGGACCTCACCGAAGTACTCCTCATCGCTGCCACGCTCGGGCTCGTCGGCGTCATCTCCACCTTTGGGCTGGTGTTTGCCACGCATGTCTCGCTGGGGTTCGCCGACGCAGACGTTCGGACGCTGGTCTACCTCAAGCTGTCGGTCAGTGGCCACCTGACCGTGTTCCTCGCCCGCACCCGCGGCCCGTTCTGGTCCCACCGCCCCTCATGGGTCCTGTTCGTTGCCGTGATCGGCACGCAACTCCTGGCCACCGCGATCGCCTTGACCGGTTTCCTCATGACCCCGATCGGCTGGAAGCTCGCCGGACTGGCTTGGGGGTGGGCGTTCGCCGAGCTCCTGATCCTGGACCCGATCAAGCTGGCCGCCTACCACCTCCTGCGACAACGTACCGGGCCTGCTGGGCCCGTCACCGCCGCTCAACCGAATACCGGCCGGTGACGACCGTGATGGCACGACATCACTGACGCGCCGACAGAACCACGACCCCGGCCCGGGTGGGCCAGAACAGCAAGGAAAGGTTGTAGCCGATGACCAGGATGAAGGTAAGAGCGCTGATCACGCTCCTGCCGCCGGAGAAGGGCGGCCTGACCCACGCGCTGCCGCATCGTACGCAGTCGCTGACAATCTGCGCACATCATCGGGAGGGAGGCGTGCTCCACAACCGGCCCTTCGCCGCGGCGATCACAACCGACGACTGGAAGCCGTTGACTCCGGGCGACAGGAACCACATCATGACCATCATCGTCACCGACGACGAGGCCACCGAATACCTCCGCCCGGGCGAGCGATTCGACCTGTGGTGCGGACATGATGTCGGCAGCGGCATCGTGTCACGACGCGTCGTCATCTAGAAAGATGACACGGTCCGCGTCGCATGTTTGAGTCCTGGCTGGCGGAGTGGTGAGCCAGCCACCCGGGGATGCCGGCCTCATCGCCTGCTGTGGCCTGCACGACGGGGGAAGTGTCTGCTTCCAGAGTCCCCGGCCATTGGCCTCGCGCACTGGGCCGGGCCCTCACCCTGAAGCGTGGACACCTTGAGTACCGGATGATGGAGATCCGGAGACAAGGAGTTCCACGTGGCGATGAAGTCGTATCCGCCGGAGTTCAAGGCGGATGCCGTCGCGTTGTACCTGTCCGATCCGGGACGGACGCTGGCCTCGGTGGCTGAGGATCTGGGGATCAGCCGGGAGACGCTGCGTAACTGGGTGCGTCAGGCGCAGGCGGACGGCAGCGCGGGCGCCAAGGAGCGGGGCCCGGCGAGGAAGCCGGTGCGGGGCCCGCTATCGTCCGACGACGTGCTGGAAGAGGAGAACAAGCAGCTCAAGGCCCGGGTTAGGGAGCTGGAGCCAGAGCGCGACATCCTGCGCCGGGCGGCAAAGTATTTCGCGGGAGAGACGAACTGGTGAGCCGCTTCGCGTTCGTTGACGACCATCGCGACGCCTTCGGCGTCAAGCGGCTGTGCCGGGTGCTGAAGGTGTCGCGCTCGGGCTTCTACCGGTGGATCAAGGCGGCGCCGGCCCGGGCGGAGCGGGCTGCGGCCGATGCCGCCCTCGCCGCGGAGATCAGGCAGATCCACGACGAGTTCGACGGCACCTACGGTGGTCCGCGCGTCACCGCCGAACTGCGGGCCCGGGGCCGTCAGGTCAACCACAAGCGGGTGGCGCGGGTGATGCGCCGCTGCGGCATCGTCGGGCTGCACCTGCGCAAGAAGGTGCGCACCACGGTGCCCGAGCCCTCGCATCAGCAGGTGCCCGACCTGATCCAGCGGGACTTCACCGCCGAGCGGCCGAACATCCGCTATGTGGGCGACATCACCTATCTGCCCGTCGGTGAGGGCCGGTTTCTGTATCTGGCGACTGTGCTGGATCTGGGCTCCCGCCGGTTGGTGGGCTGGTCGATCGCCGATCACATGCGCACCGAGCTGGTGAGCGACGCGCTGCGGGCCGCCGCTGCGGCCCGGGGCAGTCTGGGTGGTGCGATCTTCCATGCCGATCACGGGGCGCAGTACACCTCGGCCGAGTTCGCCAGGGTCTGCGCCGAGCTGGGGGTGCGCCAGTCCAGGGGAGCCGTCGGGTCCAGCGCCGACAACGCCGCCGCGGAAGCCTTCAACGCCACGTTGAAACGCGAGACGCTGCAGGGCGCCCCGGGCTGGTCCTCGGCGCGTGAAGCCCGCTTGGCGGTCTTTAAGTGGATCACCCGCTACAACACCCGAAGAAGACACTCCTTCCTTGGCTACCTCAGCCCCATCGCCTACGAACAGCAGAGCACGGATAGGGTGCTGCTCGCCGCATGACAGCCGGTGTCCACGTTTCTGGGTGAGCCCCCCTCCATCTCCCCCACCAGGTCGCCGGTCACTGATCACTGTCTTCCCGATGCCCCGGCGGAAGCAAGCGCTTACGGCTCGACGATCAGGTCGACGACGACGGCCTACTCGGCCGCCCCGGCGCGGAAGACGCCGGCGCTGGTCTCGACTGTCCCGTGCGGGCGACCGGGGTGACGTCGGCCGTCTCCAGCCGGGCGCGCTCCTCGACGCGCTCCGGGCCAGCGAAGAAGGTCAGGCGCGCCACCCATACAGATAGGTTACGTAACGAGTTTGTCTTGCTACTTTAAGTAACAGAACTGTGATGGGTCCCCCCTCAGTAAAGAGAAGAAAGGCGCACCCATGAACCACCCCACCCAAAGGCTCTCCTCACGACGGCTGGCGGCGGCGACCGTCCTCGCAGCCGCCCTCACCGGCACCGCGATGCTCGCCCCCCACGCCGCGGTCGCCCTCGACGCCCCCGCTCAACAGACCACCATGAGCGACGCGCAGACCCACACGATCAAGACGTTCTCGGACAAGTGCTTCACCGTTGCCAACACCGACCCCGGTAACAGCGTCCCCATCAGGACCTACACCTGCCGCAGCAACGACCCTTCCCAGCAGTTCACCCTCGTTCCCGTCGGAAACAACGAGTACGAGATCAAGACGTTCTCGGACAAGTGCTTCACCGTCGCGAACAGTGACCCTGGCAACAGCGTCCCCATCAGGACCTACACCTGCCGCGGCGACTTCTCCCAGCGGTTCCGTCTCGTTCCCGCCGGAAACAACGAGTACGAGATCAGGGCGTTCTCGGACAAGTGCTTCACCATCGCCAACGGCGACCCCGGCAACAGCGCCCCCATCAGGACCTACACCTGCAGCGGCGACTTCTCCCAGCGGTTCCGCTTCGACCCGGGCCTCTAAGAGGTAAACGGCTCGACGGCCACCAGCGGCACAGGAAAACACCTGCGCCGCTGGACTGTCCGCCAGTTGAGCGCGCACGGGATCGGCCCAAGGAATCCCTGTGCGCCCCCAGGGGCCGCAGAACGTGGTCCCGGCCATTCCCGTTGCGCTTCGCCGCGCGTGCCCGAGCGGCGATGAGCTGCTCGATGGAGGTTCTCCATGGTGTTTTGGATGCGGGTGGCCGCCGCGGTCAGCGTCGGTGTGGCGGTCAGCGGAGCGGTCTCGGTCGCCGCCGACGAGACCCGGGCCGACGATGCCCGCCCGGTGGTGTTCGTGCACGGGCTCCATGCCGACCCGGGCGTCTGGGCGTCGATGAAGGAGAGATTCGAGAAGAGCACCGTCGGCGACTTCCCGCCCACCAGGCTGCACGCCTTCGACTACAGCGAAACCACCGAGGACCACATCGCCGACAACGCGAAACGGCTCTCCGACTGGCTCTCCTCCGAGCATCTGGGTGAGGTCGACGTGGTCTCCCACTCCATGGGAGGGCTGGTGGCCAGGAAAGCCCAGGAGGACGGCGCCACGATCC
>NZ_JBHSBC010000044.1:0-34048 GCF_042650425.1 Streptosporangium jomthongense
GGAGGATCTCGCGGCGCAGATCGACCCCGAATTCGTCTTCGGGTCCCAGGTCACGGCCGCGGGCTCCCCGGTCTGAGACGCGAGATCGGCGTCAGGGCTTGCGGCCCACGCCGCACACGATCAGCGCCTCCGACGGGTCGTCGTAGAGCGGGAAGTCGTCGGGGCGCCACTCCGGCAGCCAGACGAGTCCTGGCCTGACCAGGTCGAACCCGTCGAACAGCTGCCGGATGTCCGTCCTGGACCGCAGGGTGAGCGGTGAGCTGGCCCGCCGGTAGACCTCCGTGCCCTTCCGCGCGGCCTCCCGGCGAAGGTCGTGGGTCCCGTGGGAGAGGACCAGGTAGCTTCCCGAGGGCAGGGCGTCCCTGAGCGTGGCGATGATGCGCCGGGGGTCGTCGGCCTCGGTGATGAAGTGCATGATGGCCACCAGGAGCAGGGCCACGGGCTTGGAGAAGTCGAGGTGGTCGTGGATCTCGGAGGCGCCGAGGATCTCCTCGGGCCGCCGCAGGTCGCCGGAGACGACCGTGACCTCCCCCTTCGCCCCTCGTAGGAGGGCCCTGGCGTGTGCCAGGACGATCGGGTCGTGGTCGACGTAGGCGACACGGGCCTCCGGGATGATCTCCTGTGCGACCTCGTGGACGTTGCCCTGCGTCGGCAGCCCGGTGCCGATGTCGAGGAACTGCTCGACGCCCTCGTGGGCGAGGAACCTGACGGCTCTGCCGAGGAAGGCGCGGTTCTCCCTGGCGGCGGTGCGGACCTGGGGGACGGAGGCGAGGATCTCCTCGGCGGCGAGGCGGTCGGCGGGGAAGTTGTCCTTCCCACCGAGGTAGTAGTCGTACAGCCTGGCGACGCTTGGAGTGTTGACGTCGATCCCGCGGTGCGTCCACTCTTCGTCGGCCACGTTCACCCTCCGCCTGGACAGTCGTGAAGATCTCTAGCCTGAGCGTAATGCCCAATGTGTAGCCATAGGCAATATTTTCAGCAGCAAGCATTACCGGACTTGCGTCCGCCGTACCTGGGGAGACGTGGGAGCGCTACCACGATGTCGCCGCAGTGCCGCCGCAGTGCTGTCGCAGTGCCGTCGCGGCGGCGCCGTCGTGGCGGGGCCGCGGGGGTGTCAGGGGGCCGGCCGTACCGGCGCGTGAAAAAGGGGCGGAAGCCCGGGGAAACCCGGGCTTCCGCGCCACGCGGGCCCGCCCGAGGGGGGCAGGCGTCGCGTTCCTTGCCAGAGGCCATGCTTTACACGAAGGCCTCAGGGACCTCGGTGAGCCGTCTCAGGGACTCAGCGGTGCCAGCCGCCGCCCCAGACGCGGACCCGGATCGAACGGCTGGAGCTGTCCTCAAGCCTGTCGGTGCCCTCGAAAACGGCGCGGTACTCGCCGCTACGGGAGGCGCGGGCCTTGGTGCGGAACTGGCCACGCCAGCCGGTGTCGGCCGAGGCGACCCACTTCCAGGCGCTGGAGCCGCGCGAACGGAAGTAGATGCCGACCTCCTCGCCGCGCGCGCCCGCCCAGTAGCGGTGGTTGCGAACCTCAAGACGGCCGGTGAAGTAGACCGAGCGGCCCTTGCGGACCGAGGTGGGGCTGACGCGGAAGCTGCCGACGCGCGTCTCGGTCTTCGCGGCCTGCTCGTGCTTGACGGAGAAGTTGACCTGGTCGGTGAGCTTCTTGCCGTCCCTGTCGTAGGCGTCGGCGATGGCGAGCCAGCGGCCCTCGAAGTCGTCGCTGTCGAAGCGCGTGCTGAAGCGCCACAGGTCGCCGTCGTGGAAGAGCTTGGCCTCGGGCGCCTCCTGGGCGGCGAGGGTGTTGACGGCCGGCCTGAGGCGGAGCTCGACGCGGATCGCCTCCGTCGTGCGGACCTCGACCGTGACGTTCGTGTCGCGGTCCTCGGTGACCACGACGGGGTTGGGGTTCACGCTGTCGATGTGCACGCTGAGGGACGCGCGCTGGGCGGAGGCCGGGCTCGCGCTCAGCAGGAGGGAGCCGCCCAGGGCCGCGGACAGGAGACCGACGGTGATTCGTTTCATGAAGATTTTTTCCTTTTCCCCGTTACCGAAAACGATCAGAGGCGATCGCTTCCACCTCTATAAGACAGGCAGCTGGGTGCAAAAGTTGCTACAAATCTCAAAAAAGCCCGAAGAAAGTTGCCTTCTAGTAACGTTTGCCGGTAAACCCGCAGGTCAGGGCGGTATCGGTAAGTCTCTCCTTTCTTCGACCTCGAAGTAAATCTTGTCCGTTTTGTCCGGAATATGCTTATTTGGGGGGTTTGGTGGTAAGGGGGTGCGGAGCGACACGAGATCACGGATAGCGTTTCCCTCATGAGCGCCACCATCGTCGCCAAGGAACTCGCCGCCGGGCACGGCGACCGTGAGCTGTTCTCCGGCCTCGACCTGGTCGTCGCCCCCGGCGACGTGGTCGGTCTGGTCGGGGTGAACGGCGCGGGCAAGTCCACGTTGATGCGGATTCTGGCCGGGGCACTGCCCCCCGAGCACGGATCGGTACGGCTCAGCCCGCCCACCGCCGTGGTCGGCTACCTTCCGCAGGAGCGCGAGCGCAGACAGGGCGAGACGATCGCGGACTTCCTGGCCAGACGCACCGGGGTCGCCCAGGCACAGCGCGCGCTGGACGCGGCGACCCAGGGACTGGTCGAGGGACGCCCCGGAGCAGACGACGACTACGCCGTGAGCCTGGAGCGGTGGCTCACCCTCGGCGGGGCCGACCTGGAGGAGCGCGCGGAGGAGATCGTCGCCGAGGTCGGTCTCGAAGCCGGGCTCGACCGGCCGATGACGGCGCTGTCCGGCGGCCAGGCGGCCAGGGCGGGAATGGCCTCCCTGCTGCTCAGCCGCTACGACGTCTTCCTGCTGGACGAGCCGACCAACGACCTCGACCTGGACGGTCTCGAACGGCTCGAACGCTTCGTGACCGGGCTGCGCTCGGGCACGGTCCTGGTCAGCCACGACCGCGAGTTCCTGGCCAGGACCGTGAACCGGGTCGTCGAGATCGACCTGCCCCAGCGGCGGATCCGCTCCTACGGCGGCGGCTACGAGGCCTACCTCGCCGAACGCGAACTCGACAGGCAGCACGCCCGTGACGAGTACGAGGAGTACGCGAACACGCTCACCGCGCTCAGGCAGCGGGCCGGGATGCAGCGCGCCTGGATGGAGAAGGGCGTCAAGAACGCGCGGCGCAAGGCCCAGGACAACGACAAGGTCGGCCGGAACTTCCGTACCGAGGCGACCGAGAAGCAGGCGGCCAAGGCCAGGCAGACGGAGCGGATGATCGAGCGGCTCGACGAGGTCGAGGAGCCGCGCAAGGAGTGGGAACTGCGGATGCAGATCGCGGTCGCGCCCCGCGCGGGAGCGGTCGTGGCGACGCTGCGGGGCGCGGTGGCCCGGCGCGGCTCCTTCACCCTCGGGCCGGTCGACCTGCAGGTCGGCTGGGCCGAGCGGGTGGCGATCACCGGGGCCAACGGCTCGGGCAAGTCCACGCTGCTGGCCGCCCTCCTCGGGCGGATCCCGCTGGAGGAGGGCGACGCCTCGCTCGGCCCCGGCGTGGTCGTCGGCGAGATCGACCAGGCGCGTGGCCTGTTCCTGGGGGAGGAGCCCCTGGCGGAGGCCTTCGCGGCCGCGGCAGACGGGATGGCCCCGGCGGACGTGCGCACGCTGCTGGCCAAGTTCGGCCTGCGCGCGGCCCACGTGCTGCGCACGGGCGCGACCCTGTCACCGGGGGAGCGCACCAGGGCCGCGCTCGCGTTGCTGCAGGCCAGAGGGGTGAACCTGCTCGTCCTCGACGAGCCGACCAACCACCTCGACCTGGCGGCGATCGAACAGCTTGAGTCCGCGCTCGCCTCCTACCCCGGCACGCTCCTGCTGGTCACCCACGACCGCCGGATGCTCGGCGCCGTGCACACCACCCGGCATCTGCACGTCGTCGGGGGACAGGTGACCGAGCGCTGAGAGCCGCTCACTTCGACAGGTAGACGACCTTCCAGGTGCCGCCGCTGACGCAGTTGAGCGAGGGCTTGGCGGCCTTGGCCTCGGAGCAGACCTTGGCCTCGATCTCGTAGACGTTCCTGCCGGTGAACGTGAAGGACTTGGGCGTGCCGTAGGAGCAGTTGCGGACGCCGTGCTGCTTGAAGGGCAGGTTCCCGCCCGAGGTCCGGTAGGTGACGCGGAAGATCACCCAGCCGCAGGAGGAGCCCCTGGTCAGGTCGTGGACCTTGCCGGAGACACGGGCCGTGGCCGCGGCCGGGATGTCCGCGTGGTCCTCACCGGAGATCGTCAGGGAGCCCGCGGCCCGGGCCCGGTGCCCTGCGGAGTCGTAGGGGCCCCACGGGGAGGAGGCCTTCTGGGAGGCGGCGCTCGCGGCGGCGGGAGCGGCGAGAAGAGCGGTGGCGGTGAGGGCGGCGGCGGCGAGACCGGCGACGGTCCTGACGATCGTCATCGGGATGATCCTTTCCTGCGGTGGTGCCCGTAGTCTGCGCCGGGTCGCTTTCAGACGGGTTGACCGCCCGCTGCAAGCGAGTATCAGGGACATGCCGGGGGCAGGAGCCCGGGACAGGAGGAGGTCGTCATGGAGACGCTGGGAATCGACATCGGTGGGTCGGGCATCAAGGGTGCCCCGGTGGACGTCGCCAGGGGCGAGCTGACCCAGGAGCGGTTGCGGATACCGACCCCGATCCCGTCCAAGCCGAAGGCGGTCGCCGAGGTGGTCGCGGAGATCGTCGCGCACTTCGGCTGGACCGGGCAGGTGGGGGTCACCTTTCCCGGGGTCGTGACCGACGGCGTCGCGCGCACCGCCGCGAACGTGGACCACGAGTGGATCGGCACGGACGCGCGGGCGCTGTTCGCCGGGATGACGGGCCTGCCGACGGTGGTGCTCAACGACGCCGACGCGGCGGGCGTGGCCGAGGTGGCGGTCGGCGCCGCCAGGGGAGAGGGCGGCGTGGTGCTGATGCTGACCTTCGGCACCGGAATCGGCAGCGCGTTGTTCGTCGACGGCCACCTGGTGCCGAACACCGAACTCGGGCATCTGGAGATCAGGGGCAAGGAGGCGGAGAAGCGGGCCTCCGACCACGCCAGGGAGGAGGACGAGCTGAGCTGGAGCAAGTGGGCGGGACGGGTCGAGGAGTACCTGCGCCACGTCGAGGCGCTGTTCTCGCCCTCGCTCATCGTGATCGGAGGCGGGGTCAGCAAGAAGGCCGACAAGTTCCTGCCGCTGGTCAAGGTGAAAACCCGCGTCGTTCCCGCGACCCTGCAGAACGAGGCGGGCATCGTGGGGGCCGCCATGGCCGCGGCTTTGCCGTAAGGCCCTTGTGTCATATGCCGGAAAGGCCGCGAAGATTTGGATCTTCCTTTGACGGACACGCCCTCTGACCTGGGTAGGTAGCGAGAGTTGGCAAGATCGCACCTGCTGGGGGAGACGTGTTGCAGTCGACTGGCGTGCTGGCTCGCTGGGCGGTGGTCGCCGGGGTGGCCGCCCTCGCTGTCGCCGGAGCGGCGGGGACGGCCGTCGCGGACGGGGTGGGCGGCGAGGAGGTACGGCTGTCGCCCTACCGATCCGGACCGGGGGCGGACCTCAGGATCACGGCGTACGACTGTCAAGGGCCCGCCTACGCCCGCTCGGACGCCTTCCAGAACGAGCCCGAGCTGGAGGAGGACGACTCGGGCGTCGCCGTCGGCTGGGCGCAGGTCGACTACGGCGCCCAGAGCGGCCCGCACACCGTCGAGGTGGACTGCCGGGGCGACGGCGGCACCCTCTACGGCGAGTTCTATGTCGTCGACGGGTACGCCCACCGCGCCGTGGGCGGCCTGGCCCTGGCCAGGGGGGCGGCACGGGCGGCCGAGGGCTGGCAGACGGTCCCCCGGCACCGCGAGCCCGGGTTCACCCCGGGCTGGGAGACGGGCGTGGCCGCGGTGCTCGTGGGCGCGGGGGCGCTGGCGCTGCTGCGGCGGCGCGGCCCGGCCGGACGGGGCTGAGGCCGTACCGCGGCGGGAGCGGGCGCGATATTGGAGTGCGGCGGGAGGCGGCCTGGGGCACGATGGGCCGTTGGCCCGTGACCCACGAGCCGAACGTATTCTGGTCGCAGTATGGGAACGCCTCCGTTGACATCTCCACTCGCCGAACTCCAGGCACGTCTGCCCGAGCTCACGCTGCGTGACCAGCGACGGCTACGGCGCAGGCTCGACGGCGCGCGCCGGGTCAGGAACCGCGCGGCGCAGCAGAAGATCGCCGCGGAGATCACCTCCGACATCGAGCGGGCGGAACGCCGGGTCGCCGACCGCCGCGCCGCGGTGCCCGTGGTCACCTACCCCGAGGCGCTTCCGGTCAGCCAGCGCAGGGACGACATCCTGGCGGCGATCCGCGACAACCAGGTCGTGATCGTGGCCGGTGAGACGGGTTCCGGCAAGACGACCCAGCTGCCGAAGATCTGCCTTGAGCTCGGCCGGGGCGTCCGGGGTCTCATCGGGCACACCCAGCCCCGCAGGATCGCCGCCAGGACCGTGGCCGAGCGCGTCGCGGAGGAACTGGAGACGCAGCTCGGTGAGGCCGTCGGCTACAAGGTGCGCTTCACCGACCAGGTCGGCGAGGACACCCTCGTCAAGGTGATGACCGACGGCATCCTGCTGGCCGAGCTGCAGACCGACCGCGACCTCGCCCAGTACGACACGCTGATCATCGACGAGGCCCACGAGCGCAGCCTCAACATCGACTTCATCCTGGGCTATCTCAAGCAGCTGCTGCCCAGGCGCCCCGACCTCAAGGTCGTCATCACCTCCGCGACCATCGACCCCGAGCGCTTCTCCAGGCACTTCGGCGGCGCGCCCATCATCGAGGTCTCCGGACGCACCTACCCCGTCGAGGTCCGTTACCGCCCTCTCGGCGAGGACGACGACCAGATCCAGGCCATCGGCAACGCGGTGGACGAGCTGTGCGCCGAGGGCCCCGGCGACATCCTGGTCTTCCTGAGCGGAGAGCGTGAGATCCGCGACACCGCCGACGCGCTGTCCAAACGCAAGGACGCCGAGGTGCTGCCGCTGTACGCCAGACTGTCGGCGGCCGAGCAGCACCGGGTGTTCCAGCGGCACTCAGGGCGCCGGATCGTGCTGGCGACCAACGTGGCCGAGACCTCGCTGACCGTGCCGGGCATCAAGTACGTCGTCGACCCCGGCTTCGCCCGCATCTCCCGCTACAGCCACCGCACCAAGGTGCAGCGCCTGCCGATCGAGGCGATCTCCCAGGCCTCGGCCAACCAGCGCAAGGGACGTTGCGGCCGTGTCTCGGAGGGCGTGTGCATCCGGCTCTACGAGGAGGACGACTTCCTCACCAGGCCGGAGTTCACCGACCCGGAGATCCTGCGCACCAACCTCGCCTCCGTCATCCTGCAGATGACCTCCATAGGCCTGGGCGACATCGCGGCCTTCCCGTTCGTCGAGCCGCCGGACCAGCGCCAGGTCAAGGACGGCTACGACCTGCTGCTCGAACTCGGCGCCTTCGACCAGGCCAGGCAGATGACCCCGCTGGGCCGCAAGCTCGCCGGTCTGCCGGTCGATCCCCGCCTGGCACGCATGGTGATCGAGGCCGACCGCAACGGCTGTGTCCGCGAGGTCATGGTCATCGCCGCCGCGCTGTCCATCCAGGACCCCAGGGAACGGCCCGCGGACAAGCAGCAGGCGGCCGACGAGAAGCACCGCCGCTTCGCCGACAAGGAGTCGGACTTCATCTCCTACCTGAACCTGTGGAACCACCTGCAGGAACAGCAGCGGGAGCTGTCGTCGAGCGCCTTCCGGCGGTTGTGCAAGAGCGACTTCCTGAACTACCTGCGCGTGCGCGAGTGGCAGGACGTCTACAGCCAGCTCCGCCAGATGTCGAGGTCGCTCGGCGTCACGCAGAACGACGTCCCCGGCGACGAGCAGAAGATCCACATCTCGCTGCTGTCCGGCCTGCTGTCCCACGTCGGCGTCAAGGACATCGACAGGAAGACCACCAACGACGGTCCTCGCAGGCCCATCACCGAGTATGTCGGCGCGCGCAACGCCCGCTTCGCGATCTTCCCCGGCTCGGCGCTGGCCAAGAAGCAGCCGCTGTGGGTGATGTCGGCAGAGCTGGTCGAGACCTCCAGACTCTGGGCCAGGGTCAACGCCAAGATCGAGCCGGAGTGGGTCGAACCGCTCGCCCCGCACCTGATCAAGCGCACCTACTCCGAGCCGCACTGGGAGAAGAACCAGGGCGCGGTGATGGCCTACGAGAAGGTCACCCTGTACGGCGTGCCGATCGTGGTGCAGCGCAAGGTCAACTACGGCCGCATCGACCCGGAGCTGAGCCGGGAGCTGTTCATCAGGCACGCCCTGGTCGAGGGCGACTGGGAGACCCACCACGCCTTCTTCAAGGAGAACCGCAAACTCCTTGAGGAGGTCGAGGAGCTTGAGGAGCGGGCCCGGCGCCGCGACATCCTCGTGGACGACGAGACGCTGTTCGACTTCTACGACCAGCGCGTCCCCGCCGACGTCGTCTCCGGACGCCACTTCGACGTCTGGTGGAAGAAGACCAGGGGCGACCAGCCCGACCTGCTGAGCTTCGAGAAGTCGATGCTGATCAGCGAGGCGGCGGGCGAGGTCAGCCAGCGCGACTACCCCGACGTGTGGCGCCAGGGCGGCCTGCGCTTCCCGCTGACCTACCAGTTCGAGCCCGGGACCGACGCCGACGGCGTCACCGCGCACATCCCGCTCTCGCTGCTCAACCAGGTCAACGTCGAGGGCTTCGACTGGCAGATCCCCGGCCTGCGCGAGGAGCTGCTCACCGCGCTGATCCGCAGCCTGCCGAAGCACATCCGCCGCAACTTCGTGCCCGCCCCCAACTACGCCAAGCAGGTGCTCCAGCGGGCCAGGCCGACCCAGGAGCCGCTGCTGGCGGTGCTGGAGCGGGAACTGCTCAACCTGACCGGGATCCAGGTGCCCAGGGAGGCCTGGCAGCCCGACCTGGTCCCGGAGCACCTGAAGATCACCTTCCGGGTGATCGACGGCCGCAAGCACAAGCTGGCCGAGAGCAAGGACCTGGCCGAGCTGAAACGGCGGCTCGCCCCCAAGCTCCGTCAGACCCTCTCGAAGGCGGCCGACGGCCTGGAACGTTCGGGCCTGACCGCCTGGAGTGTGGGGGAGCTGCCCAAGACGTTCGAGCAGCGCAGGATGAAGGCCTACCCCGCGCTGGCCGACGAGGGCGCGACCGTGGCCGTGCGGATGTTCGAGACCGAGGTCGAGCAGCGCAGGGCCATGTGGGAGGGCACCCGCAGGCTGCTGCTGCTCAACACCCCGTCCCCGGTCAAATGGGTGCTCGGCCGCCTGGACAACCAGGCGAAGCTCGCACTCAGCCGCAGCCCGCACGCGGGCGCCGTCGCGCTGTTCGACGACTGCGTCGCCTGCGCCGTCGACGAGCTGATGACGAGGTCCGGCGGGCCCGTCTGGGACGGCCCCGCCTTCACCGCCCTGCACGACAAGGTCCGCGCCGAGCTGTTCGACACCACGGCCGAGGTGGTCGACCGGGTCAGGGACATCCTGGCCGTCTGGCACACGGTCGTCACCCTGCTGCCCCAGGGAGCCTCGACTCCGGCCGTGGAGGACATCCGCGACCAGGTGGACGACCTCGTCCACGACGGGTTCGTCACCGAGACCGGCTACCGGCGCCTGCCCGACCTGCTGCGTTATCTCAGGGGGGCCCAGCGCCGCCTGGAGAAGATGCCGGACGACCGTTTCCGCGACGAGGAGCGCATGCACCGGGTCCACGACATCGAGGACGAGTACCACGAGCTGGTGGAGAAGCTTCCCCCCGCCCGCCGTACCGGTGACGACGTCCGGCAGATCCGGTGGATGATCCAGGAGCTGAGGGTCAGCTACTTCGCCCAGACCCTCGGCACGCCGTACTCGATCTCCGACAAGCGCATCCGCAAGGCGATGGAGAAGCTGTGAGCAGCTGATTGATCTTCTTTGTTTCGTGGTGCATTCATGATCGCTTCATGAGTCGTACTCGCTTTGCGCTCTACATTGCTCCCCGAAAGGCCGGATTGTCTGGCTATTTTTCCTGAGGAGCATTGTGAAACCGATTGTGCGTAAGGTCTTAGCGATCATGCTTGTCATGTCGGCGGCCGTGGTCTCCGCCGTCGTGGTCTCCGCCACGCCCGCCCTGGCGGACCGCCCGCCGGCGCGGATCGCCGAGGACTGCGCCAACGCGAGACCCGCGATGCAGGGCGACTACCTGTACTGGGTGCCCGACTGCCGGGTCGATGTGATCTCCGGCACGGAGACGTACGCCGCTCCCAAGGTCGTGGGCCAGGTGGCTCTCGCCTGCAACTCCAGCGGGGGAAGTACGACCGTCAACGCCTCAAGCACCACCTCGACCTCTTTCTCCTTCGGCCTCGACATCGGCGGCAAGCGCAAGTTCGGTGACCTTGAGGGGCAGGTCGGCGCCAAGCTCGGCTGGACCTGGAGCTGGTCCCAGAGCCGGGGCTGGGCCGTCAGCGTGCGCATCCCCGGCTGGTCCGTCGGCTGGATCGAGAGCAGGGACGCGGTGCGCAAGCTGGTCGTGAACATCAAGGCCGACTACGACGACGGCCGTGGCTTCGCCGAGAAGGCCAAGGACCAGGTCATCTACGCCCCGAACCCGAACAAGGACAACCTCTGGGTGCTGCGCAGCAGGCCGCTGACCGACTGGGAGATCAAGAACCGTTGCGGCAACGGCCTCGCCGCCGGCACCGGGCTCAAGGTCACCTCCGTTCCCACCTCCGAGGCCCCGGTCGCCGCCGAGGTCTCGGCGCAGGCGGCCACCTACGGCCCCGACTTCCGCTTCTGGACCAAGAGCCAGGGTCGGCTGCTCAGCACCTACAGCTTCAAGTGCATGACCGTGCACAACGGCGCCTCCGCCGACGGGACCAGGATCGTGCAGAACGACTGCAAGCCCGACCGGCCCAAGGAGCAGCTCTGGGAGACCGTGAAGCGCCCCGACGGCCCGGTCCCCTACGTCATGTACAAGAACTCCAAGACCAAGAAGTGCCTCGACGTCAGCGGGAACGAGCAGGCGGACGGGCTGCCCCTGGAGCTGTACACCTGTGTGCCCACGGCACCGGTGCAGAGCTGGCTGACCGAGTCCGTCACGGCCGGGATGCCGCCCTTCTACGAGGGCCAGCCCGCCTTCTTCCTCAGGAACAAGAAGACCGCCAAGTGCGGGTCCCTGGACTTCTACAACGGCCTGGAGGTCGAGGGCAGCCGGCTGATGCAGTACCCCTGCCACCGCTGACCGGCGAGTCCTGATCCGGGGCGGGCGTACGGAGGGCGGGGCGCCCGGGCCCGTTCCCGGGACGGAAAGTAGGATCGGGGCCGATCGAAGGGGGAGGGCCGTGGTCAAGGCGGTGGTGTTCGACGTGGGGGAGACCCTCATCGACGAGACGCGGATCTGGTCGCGCTGGGCCGACCGGCTGGGGGTCACCCGCTTCACCATGCTCGGCGTGCTGGGCGGGATGGCCGCGCTCGGCAGGTCCTTCGAGGACGCCTTCCAGCTCCTGAGGCCCGGCTTCGACCTTGAGAAGGAGCAGGAGGCCTGGCGGCGGGACGACCCGGACGGGCTGCGGGTCAACTTCGACGCCGACGACCTCTACCCGGACGTACGGCCCGGCCTGGCCGCGTTGCGCGACCTCGGCTACGAGCTGGTCGTCGCGGGCAACCAGCCGCCGCAGGCCTACGACGCGCTGGTCGCGATGGACCTTCCGGTCGACTCCATCCACACCTCCGACGGCTGGGGGGTGGCCAAGCCGGAGCCGGCGTTCTTCGCCAGGGTGGGGGAGGTCTGCGGCCGTGAGCCGGAGGAGATCCTCTACGTGGGCGACCGGCTCGACAACGACGTCCTGCCCGCCCGTACGGCGGGCATGCGCACGGCGCTGATCCGCCGGGGTCCGTGGGGCCACCTGCACGCGCTGAGCCCCGAGGCGGCCCTGGCCGACCACGTGGTCGACGGCTTCCCCGAGCTGGTCGAAGCCCTCTCCTGAGTCCGGGCTCCTTTTCCCCGGGTCTGGGCCGGGTCAGTCCGGCTCGATGTGGATCGCGCGTTCCTCGGCCGACAGGTCGCCGCTGTCGGGGCCGACGTCGGTCGCGTACTCCTCCGAGGTCTCGTCGGGACCGATCCCCTCGTCCGGCGCCACGAGGCGGTCCTCCGGGCGCGGGACGTGCTGACGGTCGGGCGCCTCACGCCAGAGCCGCTCGTCGAGGGTGTCGCGGTGCTCGGGGTCGTCCGGGGCGATCTCGTGCTCGAAGCCGAGGTCGTCGGTCCACTCCTCGACCTCGTTGGCCTGCTCGTCGCTCAGACCTTCACGGTCCGGAGGCATCTCACTCATACTCCCGCCCTACCCGTTTTGTGAGGCGAAACCCCGCCCTGGAAACTGTACCGGTCGGCCGGTACAGTTCGGGCATGCCACGACCGAGTTCGAAGGAACGGCTGCTCGACGCCGCAGCCGAGGTGTTGCTCACCGAGGGGGCCGAGTCGCTGACCCTGGAGGCCGTCGCGCGCCGCGCCGGGGTCTCCAAGGGCGGGCTGTTCTACCACTTCCCCACCAAACAGGCCCTGGTCGCCGGGATGGTCGAGCGCCTGGTCGGCGCCTTCGACGCGGCGCTGGCCGGCGCGGGAGAACGCCCCGGCGACGCCCTGCGCGCCTACGTCACCGCGACGATCCCCGAGGCTCCGGAGCCCGCCGGGGGCCTGCCCGCCGACCGGGTCACCGCCGCCCTGCTCGCCGGGGTGCTCGTCGATCCGGCGGGTCTGGCGCCGCTGCGCGAGCGCTACGCGGCCTGGCAGCGCAGGCTCGTCGAGGACGGGGTCGATCCCGCCGTCGCCACCCTCGTGCGCCTGGCCGTCGACGGCTGGTGGGCGGCCCGGCTGCTCGGCCTGGCCGTACCCGAGGCGGGGCTGCACGAGCGGGTCCGCGGACACCTCATGGAGATGATCGACGGGGTGGTCGACAGTGGCAGGTAAGGGTTTCGCCGTGACCAAGAGGCTGATGTTGCTCACCGACGTGGGCTTCCTGGTCTACTTCTCGGTCACGGGTCTGGGGCTCATCCCGGCCGCCTGGGCCTTCGCCGACTACACCGAGCCGCTGATGGTCTCCTGGAACTGGTCGTTCCTCTGGATCGACCTGCTCGTGAGCGCGACCGGCCTGCTCAGCCTCCACCTGCTGCGCCGGGGGGCGCCCGAGGCGGAACGGCTGATGCTCGTCTCCCTGGTCCTGACCTCGGCCTCGGGGCTCATGGCCGTCGCCTTCTGGACGCTGCGCGGGGACTTCTCCCTCGCCTGGTGGATCCCCAACCTCTATCTGCTGCTGTTCCCGATGCCCGCGATCGTCCGCCTCGTCAGGCCGACCGGTCGTATATATCGAAGTTGACTTATATAAGCGAATGACGATACTTTTTTCTCGTGCACGCGTTCGATGTGCTGGGCGACCCGGTGCGCCGCAGGATCCTGGAGCTGCTCGCCGACGGCGAGATGACCTCGGGTGCGGTGTGCGCGGTCATCCAGCGGGAATTCGAGATCTCACAGCCCGCCGTCTCCCAGCACCTCAGGGTGCTGCGGGACAGCGGCTTCGCGGACGTGCGTCCCGAGGGGACCCGCCGCTTCTACACCGTGCGGCACGAACCCCTGCGGGACCTGGACGCCTGGCTCGGCCGTTTCCGCGCCTTCTGGGCTCCGCGCCTGGACGCCCTGGCCACCGAACTGGCCCGGGGCAGGCGCGAGCGGCGCCTGGCCGGACAGGAGCCTCCCGCGAACCCGGCGGAGCCGGAGTCCCCGGCTCCCGACGACAGGAGCAGTTCATGATCGAGACGACCCACCAGATCAACGCCGTACGGCGTCGCGTCGGCACCCGGGTGCTCGACGAGGGCGAGGCCCGGGTCACCGTCATCAGCCAGACCTACGACGCCTCCGTCGAGGACGTCTGGGACGCCTGCACCAACCCCGAGCGCATCCCCCGGTGGTTCATGCCCGTCTCGGGCGACCTGCGGCTGAAGGGCCGCTACCAGCTCGAAGGCAACGCGGGCGGCGTGATCGAGACGTGTGACCCGCCCAATGGCTTCACCGCGACCTGGGAGTTCGGCGGGGGGATGAGCTGGATCGAGGTCAGTCTCGACGCCGAGTCCGACGGCCGGACGCGCTTCACCCTGGAGCACATCGCGCACGTCGACGACGAGCGCTGGGCCGAGTTCGGTCCCGGGGCGGTCGGTGTCGGCTGGGACCTGGCGTTCGTCGGCCTGGCCCTGCACCTGTCGTCCGGGCAGGCCGTCGACCCGGGGGAGGGTGTGGCGTGGACGATCTCCGAGGAGGGCAGGCGGTTCATCGAGCTCAGCAGCCAGGGGTGGCGCGAGGCGAGCGTCGCGGCGGGCACCGACGAGGCCGAGGCGCGGGCGGCCGAGAGCCGTACCACCGCCTTCTACGCGCCCCCGCAGTGAAATATCCGTTATAACCCTCTGGTCCGAAAGCTCCCGTTACGATGAGCGGCTACTGATCGTTCACAGTGGGGGGATACACGGTGGGGCTCAGGTTGTTGTGCGTGCACGCGCATCCGGACGACGAGGCGATCTGGACCGGGGGGACCCTGGCGAGATACGCCGACGAGGGCGCCACGACCGCCGTCGTCACGTGCACCGGGGCGGACGCGCCCCAGAGGGTCGAGGAGCTCGAACGCTCCCTGGAGATCCTCGGCGCGGGAAAGCCGAGGCTGCTGGGCTACACGGGCCTGGCGAACGGCACCCCGCGCTTCCGCCAGGCGCCGTTCGACGAGGCCGTGGGGCGGGTCGTCGAGCACATCAGGGAGTTCAGGCCCGACATCGTGATCACCTACGACGGATACGGCGCCTACGGTCACCCCGAGCACGTCCACGCGCACCGGGTGACCGTGGCCGCGGTCGAGGCGGCGGGGTACGACCAGCTCTACCGGGACGCGGGTACGCCGTGGCGGCCCCGCGCCCTCTACCTGGCGACCCTCCCGCGCTCCGTCGTGATCGCGCAGTGGCAGGCGGTGTTCGGCACGCCCCCCGAACCGGGCCAGACGTTGCCGGGCGTTCCCGACGAGGAGATCACCACCCGCCTCGACGTCGGGCCGTGGGCCGAACGCAAGCTGGCGGCCATGCGCGCGCACGACTCCGAGGTCAAGCGGGGCGGGTCGCTGACCATGCTCCTGTCCCTGCCCGACGACATGCTGGCGCTCGGCCTGAACAACGAGTGGTACCGCCGCCTGTCCTACGACGGTCCCCGGGAGAGCGCCCTGTCGGCGGACTGACGGCTCAGGTCAGCCAGACGAGGTCGGAGCCCAGGCGCCTGGCGGCGCTGTCGGCGCTTCGCCACCTGCCGTAACCCTGCACGACGCCGACGGTGGCCGCCGTACCGCACGGCAGTTGGAGACCGTAGGCGATCACCTCGGTCGCTCCTTCGTCGATCTCCTGGACCAGTGCGAACGCGCGTACTCCGAAACCGACGTCCCCGGCGGGGGAGTGGGGGACAATCGAGGGGTCGGAACCAGTGAAGTGCTCCATCGCGGAGTGCTTCCTTTCGACGTCGGAGGCCGGGACGGGCTGCCCTTCAAGCAGAGCCCGTCCCGGCCTTTCCCTTTTCTTCGCTCTGCCGTGAGCCCGTTCGACTGACGGAGAGCTTCCCGGTGATGTATTCAGCGTGACCTTGCCATTACCGTGTGTATAGTTGCACGCACAGGGATCGCTCGACAAGTTGTCCAGCATCTTTGTTTGGAAAGCCCCTTGTGTTGCGTGAATATGCCCGGAAAGGTGGGTTATGGCTGCCGCGAAATGGGTCACGTTGCGTTCCCAATGGCTCGGCCAGCAACTGCGGGAGCTACGTGAGGCCAATGGCCTGATTCTCAAGGACGCCGCCGAATACCTGCAGCGCGACCCCGCGACCGTCAGTCGTTTCGAGACGGGCGGCTACCCCATCCGCCGCCCCGACCTGCTCGCCCTCCTCGACCTGTACGGCGTCGCCGACCCCAGGCGTCGTGAGGAGTTCATCAGGCTCAGCCAGGAGGTCTGGAAGAAGGGCTGGTGGGACGGCTATGCCGGAGAGGTGACCGGGTCATTGGTCGACTTCGTCTGGCTGGAGTCCCGGTCGCGTGAGATCCGGGGCTTCGACGGCATGACCCTGCCCGGCCTGTTCCAGACCCCGAGATACGCACGGGTGGTGATCTCGACGGTCGGGGACGACGCGGACGAAGCCCAGATCGACCGCTGGGTCAGGTTCCGCATGGGGCGTCAGAAGATCCTCGACGGAGACAACCCGCCGCGCGTCATGTCGATCATCGACGAGGCGGTGCTGCGCCGTGAGGTCGGCGGCAGGGAATGCCAGGCGGAACAACTCTGTCACCTCGCCGACCAGGCGGCCAGGCCGAACGTGGAGATTCGCGTCCTGCCGTTTAGCGTGGGAGTGCACGCCTCCGCCGCAGGAGCGTTTCGGATTTTCACCCTGGGAGATGGATTTCCTGGGGTTGGCTATGTCGAAACCCCGAAGGGGGCGATCTACGTAGAGTCACCGGATAGCGAGAGCTTTGTGAAGATGTATGAGGAGACACTGAAGCTCACGCTCAGCCCCGAGAAATCAGTTGAATTCATCATCGCGATAGCGGAGGAGCTATCACGGTGAGCGAGCGGAAAGAAGGTAAGACATGTCCGATGCTGAGGACCTGGCCCGGGTGGCCTGGCACATCAGTACGAAGAGCAGCGAGAACTTGGGCGGGAGCTGTGTCGAGGCGGGGCCGTTGCTGGATGGGAGCGAGCGGGTGGCCGTGCGGCACAGTCATCGGCCCGATGGTGAGGTGATCGTCTACTCGCGGGGTGAGTGGGAGGCGTTCATCGGCGGCGTCAAGGACGGCGAGTTCGACTTCCCCGCCTAGGACTTCCCGCCTGGAACGAAGACGGGCCGTCCTGGCTGGGACGGCCCTCTCGTGACGGTTCAGGCGACGGGCAGGCGGCCGTAGTGGTCGTCGAGACGGGTGCGGTACGCGGGCGCCCGGTAGGTGTTCTCGTCGAACTCCGGCGCCCCCTCGATCTCCTCCTTGGTGAGGGCGAGGTGGACGCTGCGGGCGTGCGGGTCGATCCGGGTGACGGCGGCGGCGGGCAGCAGGACCCTCCTGCCGAAGCTCCAGAAGCCGACGTCCACGACCACGAAGCTGTCCCCGGCCACGTTGCTCTCCTCGTCGACGGTGCCGATCACCCCGTCGACGGCCTCGACGTCGAAGCCGATCACACTCAGGCTCTCGTCCTCGAAGACACCGGCACGGTAGGTCCACAGGCTCTCGACGGTCATGTCCGCCCCTCCTCACCGATCATGGGTTGCGCAGGAGACAGGGCTACCCGCGATGACCGGGATAAACGGGCTCGGAGAGCGTTTTCCGATCAGGCCGATGAGGCCGATCAGGCGGGCGTCAGGGCGGCGTCACGCCGTACGAGGGCGGCGTAGTGGCCGCCGGCGGCCAGCAGTTCCTCGTGGGTGCCCCGCTCGGCGACGCGTCCGTGGTCGAGGACCACGATCTGGTCCGCGTCGCGGACGGTCGAAAGGCGGTGGGCGATGGTGATCGTCGTACGGCCCCGCGACAGGGCGTCCAGGGCCTCCTGGACGGCGCGCTCGGTGCGGGTGTCCAGGGCGCTGGTCGCCTCGTCGAGGATCAGCACGGGCGGGTCGCGCAGCAGCGTGCGGGCGATGGCCAGGCGCTGCTTCTCGCCCCCGGAGAAGCGGTGGCCGCGCTCGCCGACGACCGTCTCGTAGCCGTCGGGCAGTGACATGATGTGGTCGTGGATGCGGGCGGCGCGCGCCGCCTCGGCCAGTTCCTCGTCGGTCGCCGACGGCTTGGCGAAGCGGAGGTTGTCGGCGATCGAGGAGTGGAAGAGGTAGGTCTCCTGGGAGACCACGCCGACGACCTCGGCCAGCGTCTCGAAGCTCAGTTCCCGCACGTCCACGCCGTCCACGGTCACCCTGCCGCCGGTCACGTCGTACAGCCGGGGCGGCAGGTAGCTCAGCGTCGTCTTGCCCGAGCCGGTCTCGCCGACCACGGCCAGGGTCGTGCCCGCGGGTACGGTGATGTCCACGTCCGACAACGTCGGGGTGACCTCGGCGCCGGAGCCGGGGGCGGCGTAGGAGAAGTCCACGTGCTCGAAGCGCACCTCGCCGCGCACGTCCTTCAGCGTCCCGGTCCCGGGGGTGATGTCCACGGGCAGGTCGAGATACTCGAAGACACGGCCGAACAGCGCCAGGGAGCTCTGCACGTCCACGCCGAGCCGCAGCAGTGAAACGGCGGGCCGGAACAGGCTCATCTGCAGGGTGGTGAAGGCGACGACCGTGCCGATGGAGACCGTCGAGGCCAGCCCGGCGGCCAGGTAGATCACCGCGGGCATCGCCGACAGGACGATCTGGATGGTCGACTGCCGCCAGCGCCCGGCCATGCTGGAGCGGACCCCCAGGGTGGCCAGTTCGTCGGAGGCGGTGGTGAACCGGCCGGTCAGCTCGGGGGACTGGCCCATCGTGCGGCCGAGCAGGATGCCGCTGACCGACAGCGACTCCTGGACCATCGAGGAGAGGGCGGCCAGTTTGCGCTGCCGCTCCGAGGAGATCTTCCTGCGCTCCCGGCCGACCTTGCGGCTGATCCACACGAAGACCGGCATCAGCAGGAGCGAGACGAGGGTCAGCCGCCAGTCGAGCGCGACCATGGCGATGATCGTCGCGATCACGGTGGTCAGGTTGGAGACGATCGAGGCGGTGGTCGAGGTGACCACCGACTGCATGCCGCCGATGTCGTTGGCGATGCGCGACTGCACCTCGCCGGTGCGGGTCCTGGTGAAGAAGGCCAGGGACATGCGCTGCAGGTGCGCGTAGACGCCGGTGCGCAGGTCGTGCATGACGCGCTGGCCGACGGTGTTCGACATCAGGGTCTGTACGACGTCGAGGACGCTGGTGGCGACGGCGACCGTGATCATGCCGAGCACCAGCAGCACCAGCAGACCGGTCCTGTGGTTGGGGATGGCGTCGTCGAGCACCTCGCGCAGCATGAACGGTGAGGCGAGCGAGACGACCGAGGACAGGGCGATGAGGGCGCCGACCACGGCCAGGCGGCCCCGGTAGGGGCGGAACAGGGTGACGATGCGCCGCAGCGGCGCGCGGGGTTCGTCGGCCATGTCGGGTTCTTCGGTGGAAAGGGGGTCTTTGGTTCGTTCGGGCATGCAACCTCTTTCTGATGTTGACTCAAACAGAGGTTAGCTCATATTCACCATCGGGGACAATGAGATAAGTTCATGGGGTGGAGACGGAACTGGCCGAACTGCTGCGAGGAGTCGGCCGTCGGCTGCGCCGGGGGTACGGCGCGCGGTTCGGCCCGCTGGGCCTGACACCGGGACAGGTGCGGGCGCTGTGGGTGATCGCCGAGGCCGAGCCGCCGCTCAGGATGGTGCAGCTCGCCGACACACTCAAGATCGTGCCGCGCTCGGTGACCCCGGTCGTGGACGCGCTTGAGGAGATGGGCCTGGTGCGGCGCGAGGTCGATCCGGCCAACCGCAGATCGACTCTCCTGACGCTCACACCGGAGGGCAGGGTCCGTCACGAGCAGGTCCGCGAGGCGCGCAGGCAGGCGGCGGAGGAGTTGTTCTCGGTCCTCACCCCTGAGCAGCAGGAGCAGCTCAGGGAGCTGCTGAGCCTGGTGGAGAGCCGTCCGGCCTGAGGCCGTGGTCCGGTGTCGTCACCGGATAGGATCAAGGAAATCGTCCGTCCCGCGGCCAGGAACCGCCGTCGCCGGATCGGTGGGAGTCGAGAAAAGGCGTTCGGCGAGGAGGCCGATCTCATGCGGCATGTCAGCGACGTGTGCCGGTCGCCGGGTTCGTAGATCACCGTGGCACTGCAACCGCCGCCCGAACTCGCCGCCGTCCTCAACCTTGTCGGGTCCTGGCCGGTGGCCGACGAGGACAGGCTCTACGCGTCCGGACAGCGGTGGATCGCGTTCGCGACGACGACGAGCCGTAACTCCTCGGCCGCCGACGCGTACGTCGCCCGGACCACGTTCCGCAACGACGGCGACGACATCGAGGCGTTCGACCAGGACTGGCGGGACACCTCGGACCGGTCCGGCGACGCGATCGCCGCCGCCATGCTCATCGGCTCCGCCCAGCAGATCTCCGCCATGGCCGTGCTCGCCACGAAGGTGTCGCTGATCGCCGTCGCCGTACGGCTCGCGCAGAACCTGTACCGGCTCGCCGCGGCCTCGGGGCCCACGGCCGGGGTCTCCCTGACGGCCGTGCCCGCCCTCGTGGGCGGCGCCCGCCTGGCCGTACGGCAGATCATCCGTAAAGTGGTCGAACTGCTTGAACGGAGCGCGCTCCGCCTCTTCAAACGGGCCTCCACGCTCCTGCGGAAGCCGGCCGAGCGGGCAGGGGCCGTGCCGCCCCTGCCGCCGAAGCGCCCGCAGCGTCCGCCCACGCCTCCACGCGGCCCGGACAACTACCTGGAGGCCGCGGCCGACAAGAGCGTCGACGTCAAGAAGATCACCCCCTATCCGATATGGCGCAGGGATCGCGAGCCGCTCTACCGGGCCGACAACAGGTCACCGGAGGAGGTGTTCGAGCAGGGATTCCACCCCCGGGACCCGTCCATGACCGACCTGGACGACTACGTGCACAGAGGGGCCGACTCCGCCTTCGTGGGGACCAGCACGCGCCGGGACATCGACAACGTCCTGCCCCGCCGTTACACCTACGAGGTGGACGCCCCCGGCGGGATCGACGCCAACCGCACCTTCTCCACGGGCAGCGCCCGCCTGCACCACGAGCAGGAGATCGCCTTTCCCGGCGGCGTGCACCGGCGCTACGTCTCCGGCGCCTGGCCGGAAGGGGTGCCGAAGACGCCGGAGAACTTCATCCCCAATCCCCACTTCGATCCCTATCCCGGCTACTCTCAGGCATGATCAGGAGGATTTGAGTGAACGATGTCCCGCCGCCCCCGCCGCTCACCGACGAGCTGAGGGCCCAGGCGCGGCGCAGTCCCGGGACGTGGCTGTACGCGATCGACCCCTTCTTCGATCCCGGCGGCGAGGTGCCGCCGTACGGTGTCGTCGGCGCGTGGCGGGCCGACGAGCGGGGTGAGATCACCGGGGAGTTCCGCCACAACCCGAACTACCGGCCCTCTCCGGTGGCGCTCGGCTATCCCGAGCCGTCCGACCCCCTGGACGCGGCCGTCCAGCTCAGCGCGACCGGCTACGAGACGGGGGAGAGGATCGTCCCCCTGCTCAGGGAGGCCGAGGTGATCGTGGCCGCCGGTCCCGACGGAGGCGTTCCGGTGTTCGACACGGGTGAGGGCCGGGCGGTGTTCGCCTACACGGCCCACACCCACCTGCCCGGCGAGTTCCCGGAGGGCGCGACGGGCTGGCAGCCGATCCGCGGCGGCGACCTGGTCGCGCTGCTGCCGGTGGACGTCGGTGTCGCGATCAATCCCTCGGGGCCGGCCGGCGTGATACTGCCCCCCGCCGACCTGCGTCGCTGACGCCTCCCGGGCTGGCGGCCGCGGCGTTCAGGAGGCGTTCAGACGGCCCGCGTGATCCGGTCGACCTCCTCCTCGCTCCGCTGCTCCGCCGAGCGGTAGCTCACGGCCATGAACTCGGCGCCGTCGCCCGTCGTCACGTGACGCTCCGCCAGCGACTCGTAGACCTCCAGCGCGTGCCGGGTCACCGCGTGATAGGCCGCGCCGACCATGCTGCCCATCATGTCCTCCCCCCAGGGGTCGCCCTCTCCCTCAAGGTAGGCGCGCAGGGCCCGGACCTCCTCCAACTGGCTCGTGCCGGTGCCGGAGAGCCCCGTGCCCGTACTCCGGAGGTCCGCGTGCGAGACGTCCACCCCGTGGTCCGCGGTCATCGCTCCTCCAGGCGCCGTACGGTGGACTCGATCCCCGAGGCGAACTCGTCCAGGCGGCGCGTCACATCGGCGTGAACGCCCTCAAGGCTCTCGGCGAGCCTTCCGGGGTCCGGGATCGCCGCGGGGTCCAGGCCGGGAATGTTCGCGCGGAGGTCGTCGAGGGCCGCGTTCACCGCGGTGAGGATCTCCCGCGCGAGGTCCTCGGAGGCCATCCGCATGACCCGCGGATTGAGGTTCAGCGCGGCCAGCCGCCCGTCGGGGCCGACCAGGACGCTCACCTGGCCGTCCGCCGCCCGGCCACTGCCCTGAAGCGGGTCCCCCCGGTTCTCCGGCGAGGAGAGGGACCGGATGCTCTCCGCAAGCATGTCGTCGAAGCGCTTCCCGTTCTGGTGCACGTTGATCGCTCTCGGTAGGGGAGGAGAAGCCTGACACCGGGAAGCCTACGCGGGCGCACGCCCCGGACCCGGGATCAGGCCAGGCGTCTCGTGGTCTCCGCGCCTTCCGTCCCCTCGGTGAGACGCCAGCGGGGACGGCCGCCGACGAAGGTGGCCACGCAGCGGCCCGCCCCCTGACCGAGCAGGGCGGTGTAGGCCGTGCGGGCGCTCGCCTCGACCGCGAAGACGGAGAAGTCGGCGCGGCTCCCCTGGTCGAGGCAACCGATGCGGTGCGGGCCGTTGGCCATGCCGAGCGCCCTGGCCCCACCCGTGGTCGCCGCCTCGACGAGGATCCGGGCCAGCTCCTCCCGGCGTGCCAGGGGGGCCTCGCGCAGCAGCGCCCTGGCCAGGGTCAGCGGGTCACCGCCGGTCCTGGTGCCGAAGGCGATCGCCTCGTCGCCGCCGAGCAGTCCCTCGGCGGCGAAGGGGGAGGAGATGGCCACCGCCGTACCCCTGACCCGCAGGAGTTTGCGGTCGGCCTCGTCGAGCGGCATGGAGATCGCGACATGGCAGCCGGGTCCCAGCGCCCCGACCTCGTCGAGGAAGATCAGCGGATGGCGGCCGAGCTCGATGTGCAGGCGCAGGCCGAACGTCCGCGACAGGATGGCCAGGTCCTCCATGACGACCGGGTCGGGGGAGTGGGCGGCGATGCCGACGGTCCCCGGGTGGTCGACCTCGCGGATGGCGGTGATCAGCCGGTCGCGTCCCTCACGCTCCCAGGTGCCCTCGTCCGGGCAGTGTGTCTCCAGGTAGGTGATGCCGCCCATGCCGGTCGCGCCGAAGGCGGAGGCGGAGTCCAGGTCGTTCGCGACACCGGCGACCGCAGTGACGCCGTGGGCGAAGGCGGGGCCGTAGGCGCGGTCGAGTCTGAGATGGGCGTCGACCAGACCGGGGACGATCATGCCCGGCCAGCGGGTGGGGGCGACGCCGGGGAAGGCGCTCTCGATCTCTCCGCGCGGTCCGGCTCGCAGCACACGGTTTCCCCTGACCACGACGGCGCCGTCCTCCACGGGAGGCCGGCAGAGCGGCAGGACGAGTGGCGCGGTGTGGATGGCGACCGCCGGAAGCGCACGCGCACCGGCGACGTGGCCGGCGGGCGTGGGCATAGGCACTCCTGGGTGTTTGTCCCTTTAAGAGAGATTAAGTCTAGCGACCTGATGATCTCAAACGGCCGCGCCGACGAAGTGTGGGAGATTATCTTCCTACACCTGACAGACGACCTTCCTACAGAAGTCGATTGATCGGCGCGAAAGCGATCTATAGCGTCATTTGTCGTGACTCGTCCCCCCAGGTTACTGAAAGCGTTGATCGCGGCCGTCGTGCTGCTCCCGATCGGACTCGCCGCGGCCCCCGCCTCCGCCGATCCGTCGCCCGACCCTGAGCACCCATGGCGCCTCGACCAGTGGCCCCAGACCCAGCCGTGGCAGCAGGACGAACCCGACGGTGCCGCCGCGCTGCGCGGCAGGCCCACCGGACCGCCGCCCATCGACCCGCAGAACTGGAAGAACCCGGACCACATGACGTGGGCCGACTACCGCAAGCCGCCGGGGACCAAGTGGGCCGACCCCTCGGTCAAGGGCTCGAAGCGGACCTTCCGCGGCGCGCTCGTCCTGCTCGACTACGCCAACCAGCCGTTCGTGGTCACCCAGCCCAAGGGCTCGACCGTCTTCAGGAACCCCAGCGCCGAGGCCCACGACGTCCCGCGTGACAAGGTCGCCCAGTTCTACAAGGACTTCCTCAACACCCCGAACCAGCTCAACCGGGGACACACCATTCACGAATACTGGATGGAGGACTCCGGCGGGCGCTACGGCGTCGACCTGACCGCATTCGGCCCGTACGAGATGCCCGGCAAGTCGTACGAGTACGGCATGGAGTTCCAGAGCGGCACCGGCTGCCCGGCCGGGGCGACCTGCAACAAGAACATCAGGACCGACGGGCGGGCCGCCTGGACCTCGGCCGAGGGACAGGATGTCCCCGCGGGCTTCGACTTCGTCTTCTACCTGAGCGCCGGTCAGGACGAGTCGGCCACCTGGCAGGAGTTCGGGTCGATCAAGTTCCCGACCAAGGAGGCGGTGACCGACGACTTCGGCCCGCCCGACGCCGCGCTGCCCAACTGGGCGAGGACCCGCTACGTGGACTGGACCTCCTGGGCGTCGGCCTCCTCCATCTGGCCCAACGCCGGAGGCGGCTCCTCGACCCAGGCGGAGAGCTCCGGGCAGGGCGTCTACGCCCACGAGTTCAGCCACATCCTCGGCATCGGCGACAACTACAACAACCCGTTCGGGGTGCCGCCGCGCCGCGCCTACACCGGTGTCTGGGAGATGCTCAGCCGGGGCAGCTTCAACGGCCCCGGCGGACCGCACAGCCGCTGGCTGATCCCGCCGACCTCGGGTGGCTCCATGGGCGCCCAGCACATGCTCCGCAACAAGATCAAGCTGGAGATGGTCGACGAGCGGAACGTGCTGCGCCTGTCCCGCGACGCCCTGGCCCAGTCGGGTCTCGTCGTGGCCAGGGTGACCGCGCGAGCCGTACAGCCCGGGCCGCGTGACCTGTCCGGCGTCAACATCGCCTTCGGCACCGGAGACCGGAGCCCCGCCTGCGACGTCACGAAGGACCCGTTCTGCGACGGCGGCGGCTACGACAACTACACCGTCGAGGTCGTCGACCGGATGGGCGCCGACTCCTTCACCCCCGACTCGGGTGTGCTGCTGGCCAAGACCAAGAACGTGGACAGCGCGCCCTTCGAGTGGGTCGTGGACGCCAACCCGCAGGACATCGGGATGACCGACTACGTCCTGCCGGACGGCACCGCCGTACCCATCACGATCGGCGACTACCGTCAGCTGTCGGACGCCCTGTTCCACGCGGGCAGCGACTCGGGCTCCGAGTTCGAGTACGTGGACCAGGCCAACCGGCTCCACTTCTACGTCCTCGACGTGGAGCGCGACCGCAAGGGCGTCCTGTCCTACACGGTGGCGATCCGCTCCCTGGACGGCGCCGGTCCCCAGAAGCGCGGGGTACGGCTGCTGCCCGCGGCCGGGCTGCCCACGGACCGGGGACTGTCCACCTGCCGCTTCCCGCTGTTCAACACCGGCAGGAAGGCTCCCGCCCAGGGGAGCCACCCCGAGGACGTGAGCGCCTACCTCGGTGAGGACGTCTACCGCCTGTCGGCGAGCGTCGAGGGCAGGGGCTGGACGGCCACGCTGCCCAACCAGCTCGCGACCGCCGGCTTCGGCGATCGGACCCTCGTGGCCGTCAACGCCCAGCGGGCCTCGGGCGGCTCGCGCCTGGCCAAGGTCACGCTGACCGCGACCTCGGAGAGCGACCCGTCCAAGACCGCCAGGGCGACCTGTCACGTGGTCGGCCTGTGACCTGACCACCCCACGGCCTCCTCGCGAGAGGGCTCTCGCGAGGAGGCCTCTGTGTTCCGCTACACAGCGATAAATCATCAATTTTCCGAGATATCGCTCTATCGGATGATCAGTCCCTCGGTGGGCGCCCCCGTCCGCCGGGTGTCTGGTTGAATCGAGGCAGAGACGACGCGTCGGCTGAGTCGGGGGGCCGCGCCGTGGTGTGCTTCTCTCCGGAGGGTGTGAATGCCCGGTCCGCCGAAGGTGCCTGCTCGTCGTGACACCGCCTCGCCGAGGCGACGGATACCGCTGGCGGCCCCGGCGGCGCTGGCGATCGCCGCCACCGGCGCCAGCGTCCTGACGGCGCTGCCGGACGTGGTCTCCCTCTCACCGTGGTGGAGGGCCGCGATCGTCATGGTCTCCGGCATGCTGGCCGGGGCGATCGCCTGGGCGACCTCAAGACCGCGCCGGGAGGAGACCGTCACGGACGACGGGGCGTTCTGGCGCCCGCCCGACCAGTGGCCGCCGAGGCCGGCGCACTTCACCGGGCGCGTGGAGTCACTGGCCGAACTGCGCCGGGTGTTCACCGAACGCCACCGCGACCGCTCCCGCACCGAGCCCCTCGCGCCGCTGGTCATCTCGGTGTACGGCAGAGGCGGGGTAGGCAAGTCCGCGCTCATCGCCAGGTTCGGCCAGGAGGTCGCCGACCGCTTCCCCGACGGGAGGCTCCACGCCGACCTGCGCGGCACGATCGAGGCGCCGGTCCGCCCGGAGGAGGTGCTGATCGGCTTCCTGCGCGCGCTGGGCGTGCGGCTGACCACCGACCCCGGGGGCCTGACCGAGCTGCGCAGACTCTGGCTGACCTGGACCAAGGGCAAGCGCATCCTGATCGGCCTGGACAACGCCCAGGAGGCGAGCCAGGTCAGGGACCTGATCCCGGCCGACCCCGGATGCGTGGTCATGGTCACCTCCAGGAACCCGCTGTTCCTGCTCAACGCCTACGACAAACAGCTGTCGGTGTTCAGCTCGGCGCAGGGCGTCGAACTGCTGGCCAGGCTGGCCGGAGGCGAGCGGGTCGCCGCCGACCTTGAGGCGGCCGACGAGATCGTACGGATGTGCGACCACCTCCCGCTGGCCATCAGCATCTGCGGCGGGCGCCTGGCCACCCGGGAGAACTGGACCCTGCGCCAGCTGGCCGACCGCCTCAGGGACGAACGGCGCCGCCTGGACCAGCTCGAACTGCGCGGCGGGCAGGACCGGAGCGTGCGGGCCTCGCTCCAGCTCAGCTACGACGACTGCACCGGCATCCAGCGCCGCCTGCTGCGCATGCTCAGCCTGCTCACCGCCCCCGACGTGCCCGGCTGGGTGCCCGGAGAGCTGCTGGCGGCCTCGGAGCTTGAGGGGGCCGACCAGCTTGAGGCGCTCATCGACGCCCAGCTCGCCGACTCCGCAGGCGTCGACTTCTCCGGCGCGATGCGCTACCGCCTGCACGACCTGGTCCGGATCTTCGCCCGCGAGGTGACCTTCGCCCGCGACGACGACGCGCAGAGAAGGGCGGCCATCGAACGGGTGCTGTCCGGTTACCGACGCCGGGCCGAGGGCGCCGCGGTGGCCCGGTGGCCGCAGGACTGGGGCCGCAGCGGCAGGCGGGCGGACCTGGCCGTCTCGGGTGAGCTGACCCAGGCCTCGGCCGCCGACTGGCTCAACGCCGAGCGCCGCACCCTGGTCGCCATGATCCACCAGGCGAAGAGCCTGGAGATGTGGGAGCTGGCCTGGAGCCTGGGCCGTGCCTTCTGCTCGCTGTGCCACTCGCTGCGGGCCTACTGGTCCGACTGGCGCGCGGTCGCCGAGATCGTCTGCGAGGCCGCGACCCGGCTGGACGACCGGCGGGCCCTGGGCATCGCGCTGCTGGACCGGGCCGCGGTCGCCGGCGGGCAGGGCGGCCGCGACAGCGCCAGGCAGGACGCCGAGAGGGCACTGGACATCTTCACCGAGCTGGGGGAGTCGTGGTGGGCGGCGCGGGCGATGCGCTCGGTCGGCATGACCCTGTTCAACGACGGCAACCTCGACCGGGCCCAGGGCTACCTGAACGAGGCGATCGCCGCGTTCAAGGCGGAGGACGACCGCTGGTGGACGGCCAGGAGCCAGCGCAACCTGGCCGAGCTCAGACTCGCCCAGCGCAGGCCGGAGGAGGCCGCAGAGCCGCTTGAGGACGCCCTGGCGGTCTTCCAGCACGACCGTAACCGCTACTCGGAGGCGCAGACCCTGCGTGTCTACGGCGAGGTGCTCGGCGCGACCGCGCGGGCGCTGGAGAGCCAGGGAGAGGCCAAGGCCGCAGGGGAGAACTTCACCCGGGCCGGGTTCAGCCTGGACCGGGCCGCGGAGATGTTCCGGCTGCGCGGAGAGCTGTGGGAGGAGGCCAGGTGCCTGCGCGCGGCCGGCGAGGTGGGCAACCCGGCCAACGGACTGCGCGAGCTGATCTACGTACGGCGGGCCGCCGAGATGCTGACCGCGCTCGGCGACTCCTGGGGCGTGGCCAGGGCCGAGCTTTCCGCGGGACGCGCCCACGGCAGGCTGGGCCGTACCGGGGAGGCGCAGCAGGCGCTGACGCGGGCCGTACGGCAGTTCGAGGAACTGGGCGACCGCTGGTGGATGGCCAGGAGCCTGCGCTACCTCGGCGAGACGCACCTGGAGGCGGGCGACTGCGAGGCGGCCCTGCCCCTGCTCGAACAGGCCCAGGACATCTACCGCAGCCTCGGCAACCAGGGGGGTGTGGGCCGGGTGCTCGAACTCCTCCGCAGGGCGCAGGAGTGCCTGGGGCAGGCGACCTCCTGAGGGCGGTATTCGGCGCGACGGTATCCCGGGAAAGGACATCACCCAATGGGGGTTGTCATTTGCGGCAATCTGCCCCAGACGTTCACTGCTTGGTCATACCTTGACGTATAAGCTCAGCAGTGATGAACGAACTGACGCGATGGATTCATCTTGACGGTGCCGTCAACGTGCGCGACCTCGGCGGGCTCGCGACGAAGGACGGCGGGACCACACGCTTCGGCCGGGTGTACCGGTCGGACAACCTGCAGGCGCTGACGGAACGCGACCTCGGCCTGCTCGTCGGCGACCTCGGACTTCGCCACGTCGTCGACCTGCGCTCGGTGGCCGAGGTGACCCTGGAGGGCCCTGGACCGCTCACCCGCTTCCCCGAGGTGAGCATCCACCATCTCACCCTCTTCGCCGAGGGCGGCGTGAACACCGACGTCGACGCCGACAGGATCGACGCGGACCGGGTGCTTCCCTGGCAGGAGATGGACGAGGACACCCTCGCCGAACTGCGGGTGACCGGCTACTACTACGGCTACCTTCGCGAGCGCCCCGACTCGGTCGTGGCCGCGCTGCGGGCCCTGGCCCACGACGACGGCGCCGCCATCGTGCACTGCGCGGCGGGCAAGGACCGCACCGGCGTGGTCACCGCCCTCGCCCTTGAGGTCGCCGGGGTCACCCGGGAGGCGATCGTCGCCGACTACGTCGCCACCGGCGACCGCATCGACCACATCCTGGCGCGCCTGCGTTCCAGCCCCACCTACCGTGCCGACCTCGACTCCCGTCCGGACTCCGACCACCGGCCGCGCGCGGAGTACATCCAGCAGTTCCTCGACGTGCTCGACAACCGGTTCGGCGGCCCGCTGACCTGGCTGGGCGCCCAGGGATGGAACGAGGACGACACCGGAGCCCTGCGCGCACGCCTGCGGGACTAGAGCCCGACGACCAGGCCCTCCGTGGCCGAGCGGCGGGCGGCCTCAAGGACGGTGAGGGTCTCGATCGCCTCCTCGGGGTCGACCGGCGCGGGCGCCCCCTCGCGCAGGCTCGCCACGACGCCACGGTAGAAGTCGAGATAGGCGCCGGGTTCGGTGCGGACCGGATGGAGGTCGTCACCGGCCCCCATCGTGCCCCACCGCTGCGGCGGCTCGTCGCCGAAGCCGGGGACGCTCGGGGAGAGCCCGGCGCGCAGCCGTTCCTCCTGCACGTCGAGACCGTGCTTGGAGTATCCGGCCCGTGAGCCCGCGACCAGGAAGCGCGGGCCGGGCATGGGCGAGAGCGCGCTCATCCACAGATGGGAGCGGGCGCCCGAGAGGTGCGTCAGCGCGACGAAGGTGTCGTCGTCGGCGGCGACCCCGGGCCGCCGGGCGTCGGACTCGGCGTAGACACGCGTCACCGGGCCGAGCAGGCTCAGCGCCTGGTCCACCAGATGGCTGCCGAGGTCGTACAGCAGGCCACCCACCTCCTCGGCGCCGCCCGACTCACGCCAGCCGCCCTTCGGCACGGGCCGCCACCGCTCGAACCGGGACTCCAGGCGGTTCACCGTGCCGAGCTCCCCCGACGACAGCAGCCGCCGGATCGTCAGGAAGTCGCCGTCCCAGCGCCGGTTCTGGAACACGGTCAGCATCAGGCCGCGCTCACGCGCCAGCTCCGCCAGCCCCCGGGCCTGCGCCGCGGTCGCCGCCAGCGGCTTGTCGACCACGACCGGCACCCCCGCGCGCAGCGCCGCCTCGGCCAGCGGGACGTGGGTGCGGTTGGGGGAGGCGACCACCACCAGGTCGCAGACGCCCCACAGCTCCTCGGCGTCGCCGACCGCCCGCGCGCCGTACTTCCTGGCGACCTCGGCGGCCCGTTCCGGAGAGCGTGTCACCACGGCGGACAGGCTCAGGCCGGGGGTCGCGGCGATCAGCGGGGCGTGGAAGAGCGCCCCGGCGACGCCGTACCCGGCGAGACCGACGCGCAGGGCGGGCACCGTCTCACCCATCGCCGGGCACCCGCCGGGCCCGGTCAGTCACCGCGCTGCTCGTCACGCTCGGCGAGGAAGGCCTCGAACTGGGCGGCGAGCTCGTCGCCGGTCGGCATCTCGGAGGACTCGGCCATCAGGTTCTCGCGCTGCGCGCCCGCCGCGAAGGCGTCGTACTGCTGCTCCAGGCCGGTGATGGCCGTCGAGAGCTCCTCGGAGGCGCTGATCTGCTCGGCGATCTCGCTGTCGGTCCTGGCCGCCGCCTCACGCAGGCCGTCCAGCGGGAACACCAGGCCGGTGCTCCTGGTGACCGCCTCCAGCGCCGTCAGGGCCGCCGCGGGGTACTCCGCCTGGGCGAGGTAGTGCGGGACGTGCACGGCGTAACCCAGGGTGTCGTGCCCCCGGGCGCCGAGCCGGAACTCCACCAGCGCGGCCGCGCTCCCGGGGACCTGGACCCTGCCGAAGGCGCTGTTGTGGCCGGAGACCAGCTCGGGACGGCTGGCGTGGCCGGTGATCCCGAGCGGACGGGTGTGCGGCACGGCCATCGGGATGCCGTGCAGGGTCACCAGCCTGCCGATGCCGAGCCTGGTGACGAGCGTGCCGACGGCCTCGGTGAACAGCTCCCACTCGCGGTCCGGCTCGGGGCCGGTGAGCAGCAGGAACGGGGTTCCCGTCGTGTCGTGGACCAGGTGCAGGGCGAGCTCGTGGCTCTCCACGGACACCCAGCGGTCGGTGTCGAAGGTCATGATCGGGCGCCGGGACCGGTAGTCGAGCAGGCGGTCCACGTCGAACGTGGCCACGACGCGGTGCTCAAGCTCGCCCAGCAGGTGACCGAGGGCGAGCCGTCCGGCGCCGCCCGCGTCTACGAACCCGTCGAAGTGGTAGAGAAGCACCGGATCGGTCAGTTCAGGGATCTCTCCGCTGAGCCGGTAGAGATCCGTCGGGTCGAACACCGTCTCCCAGCCTTTCGTCGGTCGTCTCTCCACAGCATGAACCCCTGGGCCGTCCGGTGAATTCCACGCACCCCGGCGATCACTGGGAACCCTACCGGGGCAGAATGGTTCCCATGCAGTCCGACCCTGAGCTGGAGGAGTTCGCCACCCGCCTGTTCGACCTGGCCAGGGCTGGTGAGACCGACAGACTCCGCGCGTACGTCGAGGCCGGGGTGCCGGCCAACCTGACCAACGACAGGGGCGACACCCTGGTGATGCTCGCCGCCTACCACGGCCACGCCGAGACCGTCAGGGCGCTGACCGCCCTCGGCGCCGATCCCGGCCGGGCGAACGACCGGGGCCAGACCCCGCTGTCCGGAGCGGTCTTCAAGAAGGAGCCCGAGGTGATCAAGGCGCTTCTGGACGCGGGCGCCGATCCGGACCAGGGGACCCCGTCCGCGCGGGAGACCGCCCGGATGTTCGGCCACGAGCAGTATCTGAAATGGTTCGAACGTTACCCTGATTAGTGATGTCTCCTATATGGCGACATATTGAAATCATGTGGCGTTCGGGGATCCTTGACAGGTGGGAACTACTACTACACCTCAGTCCGATCGGCGTCTGCACATCCCCCCGCTGCCCTGCCCCTTCCCGAGTGAGGTGAGTCCCCACGTCGAGAGAGTCGACCGGGAGACCCTGGACTGGCTCATCGCCTCGGGAATGCTCAAGGACGCCGAAACGGTCGAGCGCTACAGACAGGCGAGGTACGGCTGGCTGGGTGGCCGGACCTACCCCTACGCGGAGCACGACCTGCTCCGCCTGGTGACCGACTGGTGCGTGTGGCTGTTCGCCTTCGACGACGCCTTCTGCGAGTCCGACCGCAGAGCCGCCGAGATAGCCCGCGCGCTGCCCCAGTTCTACGCCGTCCTCGAAGGACTGGACGGTGGATACGAGGTCGACGACAGATTCGCCAGGATGCTGCTGGAGATCAAGAACAGGATCTCCGCGCACGCCGACGGCGACCAGCTCGACCGCTGGTGCTCCGTCACGAAGGACTACCTCTTCGCGCAGGTCTGGGAGGCGGCCAACCGTGAGGACGAGGTGGTCCCCTCCATCGAGGACTACCTGTTCATGCGGCGCAGGACCGGTGCCATGCTCACGGTCTTCGCCCTGATCGACATCGCCGCGGGCCATCGCCTGACCCCCGCCGAGTGGCGGCACCCCGCCGTGCGCGCGATCACCGAGAGCGCCAACGACGTCGTCGTGTGGGACAACGACCTCATCTCCTACGCCAAGGAGAGCGAGAGCGGCAACGCCAGGAACAACCTGGTGAACGTGCTGGCCGTACACGGCGGGGTCTCCAGGCAGGCCGCGATGGAGCGGATCGGCATGATGCGCAACAAGGCCATAACCGACATGATCGAGCGGCGCCCCACGCTGGAGGCACTCGGCTCGGAGGCGGTGCACGCGTACGTGCGCGGCCTGGAGTTCTGGATCAGCGGAAGCGTCGACTACTCACTGACCAGTTCCCGCTACACGATGGCCTGGCGGCAGCGGATCGCCGAGGAGTGAACCGAGCGCTCAGTCCTGGGGGAGCCGGTCGTCGCTCTCCTGCTCTCCGAGTGCGAGCTCGATCAGCTCCTCCAGACCCAGCTTCTTGCCCGCGGCGAAGGCCTTCTCGTGCTCCTGCTCACCCAGCAGGCTCTTGCACTCCTTGACGCAGCGGTCGTGCTCGGCGTTGAAGAAGGGCGAACCGAGCTGGGGCATCCCGAACGTGCGCCAGTTCGCCTGGCCACCGCCCATCAGGCGCGAGGCCAGCTCCGGCTGACCGGCCTCAAGCGCCTGCCTGGCGACCACCTCGATCGCCAGGCCGATGCCCAGGACGTCGTGGAAGTAACGCTTGAGACGCAGCGCCTCACGCGCGTTCGTCATGGCCTCGGTGGTCTGGCCCATCGCCTGGTGGACGCTGGCCAGCGCGTAGATGGCGTAGGAACGCAGCCACAGCTCACCGCGCTGGGTGCACACGGTGATGCAGTCGCGCAGCAGCGTCTCGGCCTCGCCGGGGTCACCCTGCATGAGCAGCACCATCGACAGCTCGACGATCGAGGGCAGCAGACCGGGGTTCAGCTCCCGGCCGCTCTTGTGGAACTCGATGGCGACGCCGAGCAGCGCGCTGGCCTTGTGCAGGTCGTTCTGGAGGAAGGCGGCCGTGCCGAGCATCTTGGTGGCCAGGATCACCGCGCCCGAGTCGCCGACGCGCACCGCGTCCGCGCTGCACTGTTCGGCCGCCGCGATGGCGCCGGTGATGTCGCCCTGGGCGCTGTGGATGTAGGAGAGCACCCACAACGCCTTGCAACGCTCGGGACTCGGCTCGGGCGAGAGCTCCAGGGTCTTCTCAAGGTAGAGCCTGCCCTCGCGCGCCAGCCCGCAGGCCACCCACATGAACCACAGCGACGACAGCAGCTTCAGCCCGGAGAGCACCTGACCCGGGGTGTTCAGGCAGTAGTCGAGGGCGACCCTGATGTTGTCGTGCTCGTGACGCATCCGGACGTGCCAGTAGACCTGACGGGGACCCGACCAGGCCTCCTCGCTCCGGTAGGCCAGCTGCAGGTAGTAGTCGCGGTGCCGTTCCCTGATGC
>NZ_JBHSBC010000044.1:34101-34758 GCF_042650425.1 Streptosporangium jomthongense
GATCAGCCGGTAGCGGTGCCCGGACGGGGTGCCGTCGCTCAGCAGGATCGACTTCTCGACCAGGCTGCTGATGAGGTCCACGATCGTCTCGTGGGGAAGGTTGTCCCCGGCGCAGACGTAGTGGACGGCGTCCAGCTCGAAGTCGCCCGCGAACACCGAAAGCCGCGCCCATAACAGTCGTTCGGCGGGCTCGCACAGCTCGTGGCTCCAGCCGATCGCCGCACGCAGCGTCTGGTGCCTGGGCAGCGCCGTACGGCTGGCGCCCGCCAGCAGGCTGAACCGGTCGGCCAGCAGGTCGAGCATCTGCTCGACGGACAGCGCCCGCAGCCGCACCGCCGCCAGCTCGATGGCCAGCGGGATGCCGTCGAGACGGCGGCACAGCTCGCTGACGGAGCCGACGTTGCGCTCGTCGAGCTCGAAGCCGGGCACCACCGCGCTCGCCCGCGCGGCGAACAGCAGCAGGGCCTCGTTGGTGAAGACGTTCTCGCCCGGCACGCTGCCCGGCACCGTCAGCGGCGGGACGGTGACCGTGTGCTCGCCCCTGGCGTTGAGCGAGTGACGGCTGGTCGCCAGGATGGTCAGGCCGCTCGCGCGGGTCAGCAGCTCCTCGAAGAGCTCGGCGCAGGCCGAGTCGACATGCTCGCAGGCGTCGATGAC
>NZ_JBHSBC010000044.1:34784-41950 GCF_042650425.1 Streptosporangium jomthongense
CGACCAGCGCCTCCTCGGCGGAGCGCGACGACTGGTCGGCGATGCCCAGGGCCGAGTTGATCGTGTGCCTGAGCATCCTCGGGTCACGCTGCCTGGCGATGTCGGCGAACCAGACGCCGTCCTTGAACTGGTCGCGCATCTGGTGCGCGATGCGCAGCGCCGTACGCGACTTGCCGACCCCGCCGATGCCGGTCACGGTGACGAGGCGGTGCTCGCGCAGCCGTTGCCGCAGGATGGTCAGGAGCCTGGTGCGCCCGACGAAGCTGGTGAGCTCGTTCGGGAGATTGCCGTCTCGCCGCCATCCTGATGGCGCTGCCATGGCCGCCTCACGGGGGTAGCTTGACACCTGACCATCCGAATCGTACCCGTCCGGGCGGCCGGCTGTCCCTGAGGCCGCAAAGCGGGCAGGAGTTTCCCCATCCGTCAGCTCGTGGCGCGGAGGAGTCGGCGCGACGCTGGCTAGCATGGACCCGTGACTTCGCTTGAGCCCGACGACCTGCATCCCGACGATCTGCGTCCCGTCGATCTCTCCGACGACGGCCCGCCGATCCTGCCTGACCAGACAGGGGACGACACCGACATCGGCTGGGGCACCTGGCGTGAGCCCAGCGACGACGACAGGCTTCTGGAGGACCGGCCGCCCCACTGGTAGGGGCGGCCGGGGATCACGAAACCACGTCCTTGCGCCGGAACCGGCGGAAGGCGAGGGCGACCAGGACCACCGAGTAGGTGACCGAGACGGCCACGCCCTTGACCATGCCGCCGTAGTCGGGTTGCGGCGCGAGGGCGTCCAGCCACGCCGTGCTCCAGAACGTCGGCAGGAACTCCCGCAGCGAGCCGAGGGCGTCGACCGCCTGCAGGATGCCGCTGACGATCACCAGGCCGACCGCTCCGCCGACGGCGCCCAGGGGCGAGTCCGTGCCGACCGAGAGCAGGAAGGCGAGCGCGGCGACCACGAACTGGCTGACCAGCACGTAGCCGACCACGACTCCGAAGCGGGGCAGCACGTCCAGGGCGGCGACCGTCTCGCCGGTGCCCGGCACCCGCACGTCGTGCCAGCCGAACACCAGGGTCCCGGCGAGCAACGCCATCGCCGGCAGGCAGACGACCGCCGCCGCCGAGTAGGTCAGGGCGACCACCAGCTTCTGCCGCAGCAGCCGGTCGCGGGGGACCGGGGCGGCCAGCAGGTAACGCAGCGAGGACCAGCTCGCCTCACTGGCCACCGTGTCGCCGCAGAACAGCGCGACCGCCACCGCCAGCAGGAAGCTCGCCGAGACCGACAGCGCGAACGCCGCGAAGTTCAGGCCGCCCTCGGTCGCCAGGTCGGACAGGCGCGGCACCCCGGAGGGCTGACCGGACCCGGCGCCGAGCTGGAAGGCGGCCACCAGGATCCACGGCAACGCCAGCAGCAGGCCGAACATCACCAGTGTGCGGCGCCGCCTGAGCTGCCTGGCGAACTCGACCGACAGCGGCAGCGTACGGCCGGGCAGGTAACCGGCCGCCTGGCCCTCGCCCCGCCCCGGGCCCTCGGGGACCTCCTCGACCGGCGAACCGGTCCGCGTCAGGATCTCGCTCATGCCTTCTCCCCGATCAGGTCAAGGAACACGTCCTCAAGGCGGCTGCCGGAGCCGCCACCCGAGCCACCCGAGGTGTGCTCGCCCAGCAGGTCGCGCACCGGGCCCGCGGTGACCAGGCGTCCCCGGCGCATGACCACCACGTGGCTGCAGGTCTGCTCGACCTCGGCCAGCAGGTGGCTGGAGACGATGACCGTACGGCCCCGCGCCGCGTAGGCGATCAGCACCTCGCGCATCTCCCTGATCTGCGGCGGGTCGAGGCCGTTGGCCGGTTCGTCGAGCACCAGCAGGTCGGGCAGGCCGAGCATGGCCTGGGCGATGGCCAGGCGCTGGCGCATGCCCTGGGAGTAGGTCCGGACCGCCCGGTCCAGCGCGGCGCCGAGCCCGGCGATCTCCAGGGCCTCGGCGAAGTGCGCGTCGTGTTCCGGGCGGCCGGTCGCCTTCCAGTAGAGCTCCAGGTTGGCCCGTCCCGTCAGGTGCGGCAGGAAGCCGGGCCCCTCGACGAACGACCCCAGCCGCGACAGCACGGCGGCGCCGGGGGAGATCCGGTGGCCGAAGATCCTGATCTCGCCCGCGTCGGGGTGGATCAGGCCCATCATCATCCGCATGGTCGTTGTCTTTCCCGCCCCGTTCGGGCCCAGCAGGCCGAGCACCTGGCCGCGTTCCACGGTGAAGGACAGGTCGTCGACCGCCCGTTCGCCGTTGCGGTAGGCCTTGGTCAGGCCGTCGATCCGCAGCGGGACGTCGGCCAGGGACGGATCGTGGTCCGTACGGCGGCGCCTGCGCCCGGTGAGCAGCAGGACCGCGGCGGCCACGACGGCGGCTGCGGGCAGCGCCCACGTCCACCAGGACGGGCCGTTCTGCGGGGTCCGCAGCGCGGCGTCCACCGGGACGGTCAGCGTGGGCGCGGCCAGCTCCACCTGGTAGACGGCAGGGGCGGCCGGGGTGCTGTAGCCGAGGTCGGTCGTGGTGAAGGCGACCCGCAGCCGGTGCCCGGCGTCGAAGCGGTGGTCGACGGCGGGCAGCGCGACGGTGGCCTCGCCCGTACCGTCCGGGGAGAGGGCGACGCGCACCGGGGCCACCAGGCCGTCGGGCAGGATCGGGGCCTGGCCACCCGGTCCGGCGTCGTAGAGCTTGGCGAACAGCGTCACGCCCTCCTCGGAGGCCTTGCCTCCGGTGCCTCCGGTGCCCTCGGCCCGCACCCGGACCCGGACCGTCGAGCTGCCGGTGACCTGGAGCGGGGCGGTGAGCGGGGCGGAGTCGAAGTGGGCGCTCTGGCCCGCCATCTCGGTGGACAGGCTCACCCCGGGCGAACCGCCGAGGCCGCCGAACCCGGGGACGGAGGAGATCGAGGAGGGGGAGCCGCCCGGCGGGTTGGCGACCGGCTGGGCGGGCCCGGTCAGGGCGACCTGGGTCGTCGCGGCGCCGTACAGGCCGGGGTAGGCGGGGGCGGTGGCGTGCAACTGGACGGGACGGCGGGTGCCCGGGTCGCGCCCGCCGTCGCGGGTGACGGTGAACGGGACAGTGGCCTGCCCGGCATCCCCCTTCAGATAGCGGGCGAACCAGGCGGTGGTCCGCTCGTGGATCCAGTCGGCCTCGCCGTCGCCGCCGTCGTGGCCGCCGTCGAACCAGGCGACGGCCACCGGGGCGCCGGTCGCGGCCACGGCCCTGGCGTTGGCGTCGGCCTGGCCCAGGGGGAAGAGCGAGTCACGCGTCCCCTGGAGCAGCAGCGTGGGGACCTTGATCCTGCCGGGCACGGAGACGGGGCTCGACCTGCGCAGGGTCTCGATCGCCTCCGGCGTCGCCCGGCCCGTCTCGGCGATCCGCTGGTAGACGTCGCACAACTCGGGCAGGAACCGGCCGCACCTGACCTCCTGCGCGCTCGCCGGAGGCGCCTCGCCGGTGGGGGTGGCGCCCCGCAGCGGGCCGGGAGCGGGGGAGGTGCCGCCCCTGCTGAAGAACAGTCCGGCCCACATCCGCTTGAACACCCCGTTCAGCGGGCCCCGCCCGCCCGCCTCGGGGAACAGCGCGTCGGCCAGGTCGTGCCAGGTGATCTGGGGGACGATCGCGTCGATCCGGTTGTCGTACGCGGCGGCCATCAGCGCGATGGCGCCGCCGTATGAGCCTCCCGCGACGCCGACCTTCGGGTCTCCGGCCGCGTCGAGACTGACCTCGGGCCGCCTGGCCAGCCAGTCGAGGAGCTGCCGCACGTCCTTGACCTCGTAGTCGGGGGAGTTGAGCGCGATCTGTCCCGTCGAGCGGCCGAAGCCACGGGCGGACCAGGTCAGTACGGCGTAGCCCTCCCCGGCCAGCCGTACGGCCGCCTCGCGCACGCTCTCCTTGCTGCCGCCGAAGCCGTGGGCCAGCAGCACCGCGGGGGCCCTGCCACCCCCGGCGGGCGGGAAGAACGTGGCGTCCAGCGTGACCTGCTGGTCGTCACGGGGACCGTCGAGCACCGTGACGCTCTGTTCCCGGGGGTGTGTCTCCTGGGCCGACGGCCACAGGACCCAGGTGATCACGGCGGCCACCAGTACGGTGACCAGCGTGATTCCGGCGACAGGCTTGCCCGCGAGCTTCATGCGGCGAGCTTACTGAGGGCAGCCTGAGAGCGACCTGAGACGGTCCGACAGTGAGAACATAGGGGGCAAGTGGCGACAAAAGCCCCTGAAGGGTGCAAGCATCTTCGTATGGGACTAACCCCTGCCGATCTCTCAGGGATGTTCCTGATTGCGGACCAAGGTAAAGGACGGGCATCATTTCGCGCGTGAAGTTCGTCGTGAGTCCAAAACGAAGCGCCACACAGGCCATCCAGTGGGCCCTGCCCTACTGGACCAGGGGAAAAGCGGGCAGGCAGACCCCGGAGGACCTGTTCCGGGTGCTCTATTTCGGCTGGCTGGTCGCCTTCTCCTTCAAGGTCCTGGGCGCCTCCTGGGACGTCTCCTGGCACTTCAAGTGGCTCCGTGACGACCTGGCGCCGCCGCACCTGCTCAACAGCGTCGGCACCGCCATCGCGCTCACGCTCACGATCATCCACCTCTACACCGGTTACGGCGTGGACAGGACCGCGCAGCGGCTCATCGGCTGGGGAACCGCGGTCTTCCTCATCGCCGTCCCGCTGGACCTGATCAACCACCGCGTCAACGGGCTCGACATCACCTCGTGGAGCCCGTCGCACATGATGCTCTACATCGGCACGCTGCTGATGGTCTCCGGTGTGACCAGGGGATGGTTCACGGGGGCGCCTCCCGGGCGCACCCGCACACTGGTCCTCGGCGCCCTGGGCGTCTTCCTGCTGGAGAACGTCTGGTTCCCGGCCCAGCACCAGGAGTACGGCGTGTTCGGCATCGCCGCCTGGGACCGGGGCCGGCCCGAGGCCGAACCCATCCTGCTGCAGTTCGCCGCCGACCAGATGGGCCGCGCCATTGACCGGGACATGGTGGTCAAGTTCTCGCTCCCGGTGCCGGACGAGCTCTACCCGGTCTACGGGGTGGCCGCGGCCATGATCGTCCTGGTCGTCGCCCGCGCGATGACGGGACGCGTCCTCACCGCGACCGCCGTCGCCGCCTCCTACGTCGCCTACCGCGCCGTCATCTGGCCGCTGCTCGCCGTGACGGGCTTCCCGCGCTCGGCGGTGCCCGTCTTCCTGATCGCCGGGGCGCTCATGGTCGACCTGGCGTTCCTGATCAGGAACCCGGTGCTGCGGGCGCTGGCCGGATCGCTCGCGGTCACCGTCGTGGTGGGCCAGGCGCTGCGCCTGCAGAGCGCCGCCTACCTCACCCCGCCGCTGGTCTCACCGATGGTCCTGGCGGCGGGCGGGGTCCTGCTGGCGGTGCTCTGGCTGGGCGCCGAGTGGGCGCTGACCCGCTTCAGGCTCCGGGCTCAGGACATGGAGGCCGTGGTCAGGGCGACCGCGAACCCGTAGGCCAGGCCCATCACGGTGAGTTCCGCCGCCGCCCACGCGACGACGGCCGTCCCCTGCCGCGCGGCGATGCGCGGCAGCAGGCGGAACCTGATGTGGGCGGCGAACGGGATCAGCAGCCCCACGCACACGGCCTTGGCGATCACCAGCAGCCCGTAGTGCCCGTCGAGCAGCGCTCCGGGCAACTCGACCCCCTGGGTCAGGGCCATCGAGGCCAGGCCGTTGACCAGCCCGGAGACGCTCACCAGCACCAGGGCCAGCGTCGCCAGCCTGGAGAACTTGGGCAGGACCCCGGCCAGCAGCTCACGGTCCCGCGCGACCAGCAGCATGATGACCAGCAGCCCGCCGGTCCACGCGGCGGAGCCCATCACGTGCAGCTCCATCGAGATCATGATCGGGTCGTGCCATATCGAGTTCACCGCGTGCCCGGTGACGGGGATCGGCAGCAGCCCGAAGAAGGCGATCACGATCCGCAGCTCGGCGGGCACCTTCTCCCCGAACCGTACGGCCAGCAGCCCGACGCCCGCGTAGGCGAGGGCGCAGGCGGCGCTGAAGAGCATTCCCTGGCCCGCGCCGACCTCGCTGACGTATGAGGCGATCATCGCCGGGGTGGGGACGGCCCCCGGGTTGAGCTGGGCCGTCTGGAAGACGATGACGACCAGCGCCAGCACCGCCCACGCCCAGGCGAACGTCACCGCGGCCGGTCTGGCCCTGCGCATCACCGGTTCGGTGCGCTCGGGGTCGTCGAAACCGAGGATCCTCGGCAGCACGCTGAGCCCGACGACCGCCACCGCCGCCAGGTCGAGCAGCACCCGCAGCACGGGCAGGCCGTACTCGACGACCGGGCCGGGCACGGCGATGCCCGGCACGGCGGCCTCCGCGGTCAGCGTCGTCGCGGCCAGTACGGCCAGCAGCGCGCCGGAGACGAAGCCACCGGCCACCAGCCTCCTGACCGATCCGGCCTCCGAGGAGCGCTCCAGCGTCGCGGTCACCGGGTCTCCTCCCGTCCTCCGCTGCGGCGCATCGCGACGACGGTCGCACCGCCGAGCAGGACGAGGGCGGCCACGATCCACAGCACGGCCATCCCGGCGCCGCCGTTCTGCGCGGCCTCGGCGGCCTGGGCGCTCAGGTCGAGCTCCTGGGCCGGGGCGCCGGAGGCCTCAGGGGCGCCTGGGGCGGCCTGCGCGGGGGAGCCGGTGCCGGCCGCGGTCAGGGTGAAGGTCACCTTGTCAGAGACCGGGTGGCCGTCAGAGGACAGGATGCGGTAGCCCACCACGTACTGCCCGGCGGGGCCGAGCGGCCTGACCCCGACGCTCACCTTCGCGCCGGAGACGGCGGTCTTGCCCTCCTCCCAGCGGGTCTCGCCGGGGCCGGTCACGCTGATCTGCGCGAAGCCCTGCCGTACCGGCTGGTCGAAGGTCAAGGTGATCCGCCCGGGGGCCGTGGCCAGCGAGGCGCCGTCCTCGGGGTCGCTGCCGACCAGGATGTTGTGGGCCCGCGCCGGGGTGACCACGCTCAGGAGCACGGTGCCCGTGAGCAGCAGGACAGTCAGTAGCCGCCTCACCGATCGTGGCCTTCCTGTGGGTTCGTCGTGTTCCGGTAATGCTCCCATCTTGGTGGGCGGGGGCGGGAATCGGCCACGGAACAGCCGCAGGCGGCGGAAAAGACGGGGG
>NZ_JBHSBC010000044.1:41956-48775 GCF_042650425.1 Streptosporangium jomthongense
CGTGGCAGGAATGGATCGCCGGGCGCCGATGGGAGAGGTGGCTAGTTCAGGCGCTGCCAGAGCGCGGGCACGTTCGTGGGCTCCCATCCCACGGCGGAGGTGTGCGCCTGGCGGCACTCGTAGTTGACGCCCGAGAAGGTGACCCGGGTGCCGGAGGAGTAGGACGTCCCCGCCTTCCAGGCCGGGTAGTTCCCGGTCGGGGTGACCGTCGGGGTGACAGTGGGCGTCACGGTGGGCGTCACGGTCGGGGTGACGGTGGGCGTCACGGTCGGGGTGACCGTCGGGGTCACCGTGGGCGTCACCGTCGGGGTGACAGTGGGCGTCACGGTGGGCGTCACGGTCGGGGTGACGGTGGGCGTGACGGTCGGAGTGGGGGTCGCGCAGACGCCGAGGTCGGTCCAGACGGAGTTGGTGCCCGGCTCGTTGTTCTGGGTCCACCACTTGGCCTGCCACAGGTGACCCTTGTGCGAGACCTTGGCGCCGCCGTTGTAGACCTCACCGGCCGACCACGGGGGAGCCGAGCAGTCGCCGCCGGGGCCGCCGCTGCCGGTCGGCGTCGGCGTCGGGTTGACCACCACGCCGCCGCGGGCGTAGTCACCGGTCAGGCCGTAGGTCTTGCCGCCGAAGCTCACGGTGAAGTTGGCCGGGGCCGGGGCGGGCAGGTAGTAGACGTAGTCCATGCTCAGCGACGCGCCGGGCGCCAGCGACTCGTTGGCCTTCAGCTTGAAGGAGATCCGGTTGAAGTCGCCCTTCAGGCCGCCGATGTTGTTGCCGCCGCCGTGCTCGCTGCTGATCACGGTCAGGCCGTAGCCGGACTGGTCCTTGGCCGTCTTCGGAGCGGAGCTGGCGTAGTCCCACTGGAACTCGGCGCCGCCGGGGATCGTGGTCTTGGAGTTGTTGGTGACCTTCAGCTTGCCGGTGATCGGGTAGTTGCTGTCACCGGAGGGGAACCCGCTGATGTCCACGCTCACGTCGAGCTTCTCGTTGGGGATGCTGACCTTCGCCCGGGTCGCGCCGTACGGCGTGGCCGTCTTGAAGGCGTCGTAGACCTGGCTGGTGAGCGTGTTGCCCATGAACCACTCGCCCTTGGCGGAGTCCCAGGCGTAGTCGCCGGCCAGCTCCCAGATCATCAGGCCGCCGATGCCCTTGTCCTTGACGTAGTTGGCCTTGACGCCGATGGACTGGTCGTCCTCCATGGACAGGAAGACCTTCTTGCTGTCGTTCCACAGCCAGGGCGCGACCAGGGTCGGGTTGTAGTTGCGGGTGTAGGTGCCGGTCAGCTTGTCGTCGGCCTTGTTGGGGTCGAGACCGTAGGCGGGGCCGTACGATCCGGCGCGGCCGTCCAGCAGGTTCTTGGCGTGCCAGAGCGGGTTGCCGCCGCCGCCGACCTCGCTGTTGTTCTCCAGGTCGTGCCAGAGGTTGTCGATGCCGCGCGCGCCGTCACCACAGGTGGTCAGGCCGATCGGGCAGCCGCTGGTGCTCTTGGAGATGCCCCACAGGCCGTTGGTGCCGCCGGTGACGTTGCGCCATCCCCGGGTGTAGTACGGCACGCCGATGTTGATCCGGCCCGCCTGCATCGCACCGCGGAAGTAGTGGTAGGCCCAGTCGGTGTTGAGGTAGCCGATGCCGCCGTACGCCTCGGTGTTGTAGACGTTCCACTTGGCCAGCTCGGCGTCCTTGCCGTCGTCGTAGAGGGCCGCGTTCGGGCCGACGAACTCGTTCCAGGCGCCGTGCAGGTCGTAGGACATGATGTTGACGTAGTCCAGGTACTGGGTGACCTGGAAGGTCTCCATGCCGCGCAGCAGGTAGCCGGAGGAGGGCGCGGCGACCGAGAGCAGGTAGTACTTGCCGTCGGCGGCCGAGGCCGCGTTGAGCTTGTCACGCAGCGTCTTCATCAGCACCGCGTAGTTCTTCATCAGCGAGGCGCGGCGGGCGTTGCCGACCTGCCAGTCGAGCGGGTTGCCCGCGTCCTTCATCGACGTCGGGTACTCGTAGTCGATGTCGACGCCGTTGAAGCCGTACTTCCTGATGAAGGCGACCGAGGAGTCGGCGAAGGCGTTGATCCCGGCCGTGTTGGCCGAGCCGTCGGCGTTGGTGGTCATGGTGTAGAAGCCACCCGACGGCTTGCGCTCGCCCGTGTCGTCGATGTACCCGCCGGTCTCCGCCCAGCCGCCGACGCTGATCAGCGTTTTGACGTTCGGGTTGGCCTTCTTGTACTTGTTCAGCAGGTTGAAGTGCCCCTTGTAGGGCAGCGCCGGGTCCATGGTGTCGATCCCCGGCCACTCCATGCCGGTGGAGGGGTTGTCGGCCCCGTCACCGCCGACCGAGATCTTGTTGTCCGCGCCAACGTGCGCGAACGCGTAGTTGATGTGGGTGACCTTGTCCCAGGGGATGTTCTTGGCCAGGTAGGAGGGCTGGCCGTTCTTGCCGGTCCGCCAGCTCGTGAAGTAGCCGATGATGCGGCGCGGGTGGTCCGCGCCCATCTTCTCCCGGCCCGACTCGTCGTAGACCTGGCAGTAGGGCACGTCGAGGCCCGGGGTGGTGTAGAGACCGTCGGGGCGGCACGACGTGTCGTCGGCCGCGGCGGTGGCCGTGCCTGCGAGCGCGCAGGCGATCAGGGCGAACGACGCACCGGCCGCCGCGAGGCCCGCGCGTAAGCGTGAGGACATGGGAGAGCTACCTCCGAATGAGGAAACACAGCAGTTACCCCAACCCCGAGGCCCCCCACGGGTTGTTGATTTTGGAAACTATGCGCTCCCACCAGGTCCGTCAATGCTTTCTTTTAAGAAAGTTTCCTGATAGTTAGTTGGGGGTGGCTCTGCTGGGCCACGACGGGCCACGGCCTGTCCCCCGTGACCGCGCCGTCCAACGACCCCGGACCCGTGCGGTGCGCCGGGACGGCCCGTGCCCGTGTCCAGTGGATTCGCGTTCCGGGAAACCCCCGGCGACTCCGGCGGCCCTCCGGCTCGGTACCCCCGTGACCGGACGGGCCGCGTTCAACGTTCTCCGCGCCGAGGGGCGCCCGAGGGGCGGTCGGGGGTTGAGGGGTGACAGGACCCTTACTCCGGGGTGAGGTCATTCACTCAACGTGGTATTCGGGCCACTCCACCACGGACTACGCGTCCCTCCGGTAGCTGGGCGTAATGGAATGCTGCTGGCATGGCAGCGGTCTCCGCTCCCCGCCCCCTCATGGGAGCCGTGCTTCTGTTGTTCGTCAGCGCCGCCTGGGGGTCGGCCTTCCCGCTGATGAAGGACCTCATGGCCCGCGTACCCGTCGCGGACCTGCTCACCGAGCGCTACGCCGTCGCCGCGATCGCCCTGCTCGCCCTGCGGCCACGCTGCCTGCGCGGCCTGCCGGAGAAGACCTGGCTGACCGGCGTCCTGCTCGGCCTGATGTTCGGTGTGGGACAGACGGCGCAGGCGATCGCGCTGCACGACCTGCCCTCGTCGGTCTCCGGGTTCACCGTCGGCTCCTACGTGGTGATCACCCCGGTCCTCGGGCTGATCCTGCTCGGCGCGGAGGTCCCCTTCCGCACCTGGGTCGCGGTCGCGCTGGCCACCGCCGCGATGACGATCTTCACCCTGCTCAGGGGGGCGGAGGGCGGGTCGGTACCGCTGCTCGCCTTGGCCGTCACGCTGCTGTCGGCCGTGCTGTACGCGGGACACACCCTCGTGCTCGGCGACTTCGAGGGCGCCGGACGCGACGCCTACGCCCTCGCGGTGATCCAGCTCGGCGTCATCGCGCTCATGACCGGGGTGCTGGCCGTGCCCGACGGCCTCACCCTGCCCCGGACCGCCGCCGACTGGGCCGCCATGGCCCACCTGTCGGTCGTGGCCTGCGCCCTGGGGTTCCTGGCGCGCTCCTTCGGCCAGGCCCACGTGCCCGCCGCCCCCGCCGCGGTGATCCTGTCCGCCCAGCCCCTCTGGGTCACCGCCCTGGCCATCACCCTGTACGGCGAACGCCTCACCTGGACCGTCCTGGTCGGCGGCGGCCTGATCGCCCTGGCCATGCTCCTGGTCCTGGTGCCCCGCCGGGCCCGTTAACGGCTGAGGGGAAGGCGCAGGACGAACCGGGCACCCCGCTCGCTCTCCTCGATCACCAGGGTTCCACCGTGCGCCTCGGCGACCTCCCTGGCGATGGGCAGCCCCAGCCCGGTGCCCCCGGCGTCCCTGTTACGTGAGGCGTCGAGCCGGGCGAAGCGGCGGAAGACCACCTCCCACTGGTCACGGGCGATCCCCGCGCCGTCGTCGAGCACCTCAAGCACGGCCGTGTCCCCCCTGGCGGCCACGGTCACCGTGACCCGCGAGGTCGCGTGCCGTTCCGCGTTGTCCAGCAGGTTCGTCAGCAGCCGCACCAGCCGCAGGCGGCTTCCCTGCACCACGACGCCGGGCTCCGCGCGGCAGTTCATCTCGACACCGCGCCTGCGGCGGGTCATCTCCTCCCGGCACAGCTCGCCCAGGTCGACCGGCTGGCGGGCCATGGGCGCGCCGGAGTCGATCCTGGCCAGCATCAGCAGGTCGGAGACGATGGCCTGGAGCCGGTCCAGGCTGGCGAGCATCTCCCCGGCCTTCGCCTTCCAGTCGGTGTCCTCCGGGTAGTGCAGTGCCTCCTCCACCTGTGCCCGCATCGCGGTCAGCGGGCTGCGCAGGTCGTGCGAGGCGTCCGAGGCGAACCTGCGCTGCTGCTCGGCCGCCGCCTCAAGCCGGTCGAGCGTCTGGTTGATCGTGATGGCCAGCTGTTTGATCTCCCCCGAGTCGGACGGGACGGGCACCCGGCGGCCGAGGTCGGTCGCGGTGATCTCCGCCAGTTCGCCTCTGATCGAGTCCACCGGGGCCAGCGCCCTGTTGACCGTCTGGTAGGCGCCGACCCCGGCCAGCAGCACCAGCGTCACGCTGACGCCGACGATGCCGGCGAACAGGCCGGGATGGACGTACCAGGGAACGACGTCGTCGGCGGCGTAGATGATCCAGTCGCCGCCCGCCTGGTGGACCCGGAAGGCCACGACGACCATGCACCTGCCGGGGAACTCGGGGCTGTCGCACACCTGCCTGTCCGCACTGACCTCTCCCGGCGGGGGGACGAAGTCCGCCATCCGTGGCTTTCCGTGCAGGTTGGGCGTCGAGGACAGGACCTGGCCCGACGGGTCGAGCACCTGGACGCCGTCCAGGGTCCCCTGGGGCAGCCCGGCGGGTAACTGCTCCCGGACGGTCAGGTTGATGGTCTCCAGGGCGGCGTTGGCGATCTCCTGGGCCCGGAAACTGCCCGCCAGGCCGTACAGGGAGAAGGTGGCGACCAGGGCGAGGGTGAGGCCGGACAGGGCGGCCACGGTGACGGCGATCAGTGTCAACCGGGTCCGCACCGACCAGGCGCCCTTGGTGACCACGCCAGCTTCCCCCGAGGTCCGACGATCTTCCTAGGCGGACTAATTGCCATTTCCTGGCCATTCATGGCCAAGGAGGGGCAAAGTTCCGAACCCCTTCCATTGCGGAGTGTTGGTCCGCGCGGAGGGCCGTGGGGGACGGCCCGGCACGGCGGCCCAGGGGTCGCGGGCCCGTCAGACGGTCTCGTTCTTCAGCACGGAGGTGATCAGCCCGGCCAGCAGTCTCGTCCGCGCGGGCATCTCCCCGACGATCACGTGCTCGTGCGGCGCGTGCGCGCCGCCGCCGACCGCGCCGAGCCCGTCGAGCGTCGGGCAGCCGACCCCGGCGGTGAAGTTGCCGTCCGAGGCGCCGCCGACCGCGGCCCCGCGCAGCGGCTCCATGCCGAGATCCGCGGCGATCGCGCAGGCCAGCTCGAACAGCCGCGCCGAGGACGTCTCCTCAAGCGGAGGACGGTTCGGCCCCCCGCTCACCTCGATCCGCGCCCCGGGAACCCGGGGGAGCAGCTCACGGACCAGCCGGTCGATCCGGTCCTGCTCGGCGACGCTCGGCACCCGCACGTCCACGGAGACCCCCGCGGTCGCGGGCACCGTGTTGACCGTGGTCCCGCCGGACAGCACGGTCGGGGTCACCGTCGTCGGCCCCTCGCCCATCGTGCTGAGCGCCAGGATCTGGTGGGCCAGCTCGATCCCGGCATTGACCCCCTTCTCCGGTTCGAGACCCGCGTGGGCGGCCCTGCCGTGCACGGTGATCCGGTAGTCGGAGGTGCCCTTGCGCGCGGTCTTGAGCGCGCCGCCGTCCGCGCTCGCCTCAAGGACGAAGGTCGCGGCGCACCCGCGCGCCGACTCCTCGATCAGCTCGCGCGAGGTCTGCGAACCGACCTCCTCGTCCCCGGTCACCAGCACGCACACCCCCTCGGGTGAGGGCAGGGAGGCCAGGGCGTGGAAGGTCTGCACCAGCCCGGCCTTCATGTCGAAGACACCGGGACCCCGGGCGATCCCGTCGTCGAGCGACCACGGGTGCTCACGCAGCGTGCCGATCGGCCAGACGGTGTCGTGGTGGCCGACCAGCAGGACCCTGGGCGTGCCGAAGGTCCAGCGCAGGTGGGGGACACCGCCGATCACGATCGTCTCGGGGCGCGCGCCGAGCCTTCTGAACCCCTGGTCCGCGACCACGGCGGCACTGCGGGCCAGTGCCTCGTGGTCGGCGGAGAAGGATTCACAGACGACGAGTTCCTCCAGGTCGTCGAGCATCAGATCGAGGTTCATGCGGGCCTTCCCAGTTCGGAGCGGAACAACCGCAGGACATTGTCGCCGAGGATCTTGACGATCTCTTCGTCCGAGAATCCATGTTTGAGCAGGGTTTCTGTCACCAGAGGCAAACCGGAGGGTCCGGCCAGGCCGGGGATGGCGGCTGTGGCGTCGAGTCCGTCGGGGGCGG
>NZ_JBHSBC010000045.1:0-111363 GCF_042650425.1 Streptosporangium jomthongense
CTCCTGCGTTCCTCAGTCCAAGCACCGACGCGCCCAAGCCGAAACCCCTCACACGTGGCACCGGGAAAGCATGAGACGAAACTTCTCGCACTTGGGGGTGTTCATGCCTTGGGGGCGGGTTTGGTCTTCACCGAGACGTAGTCGATGAGCATGGGGCGGCCGGGGACGGTGGCGGGGGTGGGGCCGCCGCCGAAGGCGTTGGGGAGGCCGCCGCCCACGGCGACGTTCAGGATCAGGAAGAAGCCGTGCGCCGTCGCCCTGCCCCAGGTCTGCGGGTCCATCCGGGTGGCGGCGACGGTCAGGACGGGGGCGTCGTCGAGATACCAGCGGATCTCCTTCTCGTCGATCTCCACGGTGTAGCGGTGGAAGCTCCCGTGACAGGACGGGCAGGGACGCTCGCCGGAGCCGATACCCGAAGGCTCGCCGCACGGCCCGCCGGGCATCACACCGCAGTGCATGGCGGCCATGACCGAGGGACGGCCGTTGACCGCCTCCATCACGTCGATCTCGCCGATGGCGGGCCAGCCGGTGTAACCGTCGCGCAGCGGGGCGCCCAGCATCCAGAACGCGGGCCAGTAGCCCGCGCCGTCCGCCGGGGTCACCGCCGGGAGCCGGATCCTGGCCTCCACACGCAGCACGCCTCCCGGCGGGGGCCTGAAGTCGGAGCGGGCGGTCTCCACCCGGCCCGACGTCCAGGCCCCCTCGCGCAGCAGCGGGGTGATGGCCAGGTTCCCCGCACCGTCGAGGGAGACGTTCTCCGTCGAGTCGGTCATGGTCTCGATCTCCCCGGTGCCCCACCGGGGGGCGGGGCAGCCGGGATAGCAGGTACCGAGGTCGTGCAGCCATCCCTGGGGAAGCGGGGATCCGGCGGCCCCGGAGAAGTCGTCACGGAAGATCTCGGTCCAGCGTGCCTCCCGGGCCTCCCGGCCGGGCCCCGAGCACCCGGCCAGGAGGACGACAAGGGCGAGGACCACCCGGGTGGCGGGCCTCACAGCACCGTGGGGATCAGGTCGAGGTCCTCAAGGTCCTGCTCGATCCGGGGAGCGAGCCGTACCGCGAGGGTGTCGGTGATGTGCGCGTCGTCGCGGTAGAGCACGATGCCGTCGAGCGCCGCGGGGCAGGTGGCCGAACCGGAGTCCTCCGGGCACAGCAGCGGCGTCACGTCCAGCAGACGGACCCCCGGACGTCCCCCCGCGGTGATCTGCTCGGCCAGCGGATCGGGGCGCAGCCCGGCGGCGCGCGGGAATGCGCAGCCGGAGACGGGACCCCCGGAAAGACAGGCGGGCACGTCCTTGCCGGGCAGCGGCGTGTCACGCAGGTAGACCAGCGAGGCGCCGAGCCGTGACAGCGGGGTGAGGGTCGAGTCCCAGGCGCGGGTCAGCGCGGCCCTGTCGGTGGTGTACGCGTTGAGCGAGGCCAGCAGGATCAGCCGGGGCGGAGCCTCGCTCGCCAGCCGTTTCATCGCGTACTCCCGCCAGGCGTCGCACTCGCGGTACTCCCTGCCCAGCCGGGGGTCGACGACCGTGAGCCGGGGCAGCGGGCAGCCGGGCTTGGTGAGGACCTCCAGGGCCCACCCTCTCCGTACGGCGATGCGCTCGGCCGCGGCGAACCACTGGCCCGCGTGGGAGTCGCCGATGAGGACGACCCTGTCCTTGGAGGAGGTGTCGCCGAACAGGCACGGCGGGCTCGTCGTCGCGGTCAGCGCGATCTCGCAGCCCTGGGACTTGGGGAAGTCGTTCCTGGCCTGCGCGGGTGGCGGGAGCAGCGCCGTACCGGGGGTGTCCGGTGTCTCGGCCGACTGCGCCACGGTGACCGTGGTGGTCGTGGCGCCCTGCACGATCCCGCCGTTGAGCAGGAGCGCGGCGGCGACGGGCACGGCCATCGCGCTGGTGCCCAGGGCCAGGCCGCGCCGGGGCAGCGCCGCCACGACCCGTGACGTCCGCAGCGGCTGTTCGACCAGCCTCAGCGTCAGGGCCGCGGGAAGCGCGCAGGCCAGCACCAGCGCCAGCCGTACCGGCCACGACTGCTCGCCGAGCGCGGCCTCGGTGAGGACCAGGACCGGCCAGTGCCACAGGTACCAGGAGAACGACAGCCGCCCCGCCAGCCGGACCGGTGCCCAGGACAGCGCGGCTGAGACCGGCGAGCGGAACACGATGACCGCCGCCGTGCCGAGCGTGGGGACCAGCGCGGCCGTCCCCGGGTACGGCGTCTGCGGGCCGAGCGCCACGATCGACCAGGCGACCGCGGCCGCCCCGGCCAGGCCGAGTGCCCCGGAGACGACCCGCAGGGAGAAGCGCGGGACGTCCCGGTGGCCCTCGCCGCCTCCGGGACGCGCGCCGAGACGCCCGCCGTACGGCGTGAGCAGGGCGGCCAGGGCACCCACGCCGAACTGCCAGGCACGGGAGGGGGAGGACAGGTAGGCGAGCGGGGCGCTGGTGCCCGTCCACCACAGCGCGAGCGCGAACGAGACACCGGTCAGCGCCACGACGGCCACCGCGATCGCGGGCAGGGGACTGCGGCCGAGGCGGCGCGCCACCAGCACGAGCACCAGCAGCAGCGGCGCCCACAGGAGGTAGAACTGCTCCTCGACGGCCAGCGACCAGTAGTGCAGCAGAGGACTCGGGTCCCGCGCGGCGGCCAGGTAGTCGGTCTGGCCCGCGACGAACCGCCAGTTGGCGAGATACAGGGCGGCGGCGACCACGTCACCGGCGACGTCGGTGCCGCGCAGCGGCGGCAGCAGCAGCCAGGCCCCGGCCGTCGTGGCGAGCAGCACGACCCCGGCGGCGGGCAGGATGCGCCTGGCCCTCCTGGCGTAGAAGTCCGCCAGTGAGAAACGGCCCTCGGCCGAGATGTCGCGCAGCAGCAGACCGGTGATCAGGAACCCGGAGATGACGAAGAACACGTCCACCCCGGCGAACCCCCCGGCCATGCCGGGCACGGTCGCGTGGAAGGCGAGCACGGCCAGGACGGCGACCGCCCGGAGCCCCTCGATGTCCGGCCTGAAGCCGAGACGGTAGCGCGGCGTCACGGCAGCAGCGGGGGCAGTACGGCGAGGCCGGAGGCGAGCAGCACGCCGAGCAGTAACAGGACGGTGATGGCCAGGGCCTCTGGCCAGCGCAGACGGTGGTTCAACGGAGAATCCTCCACAGATCACGAATGAGGGGGAGGGCGATGTAGGTGGTGCCGACGGCGAACAGGGTCAGCGCCCAGTACTCACCCCACCCGTAGACGGACGCGCGCAGCGCGATGCCGATCCAGGTGGCGGCCGTGGTGACGGTCAGCCAGACGAAGGCCATGCGGGCGACGGTCGAGACGAGCGTGCTCTTGCCCGCGGCGGCGCCGCTGGGCACCCACGCCGCGGCCTGGTTGCGCACCGCGTGCACGATGGAGATCAGATGACAGTAGGCGTACAGGGTCTGGGCGCGGGTCACCTCGAAGCGCCAGCGGCTCACCGAGACCGCGGGCAGCAGCACCAGCGCCACCCAGAGGGGCCCCACGAACGGGATCATGTGCCACGCCCTGACCTCGTCCGGATAGAAGGCGAGCATGACGAGCCCGGGCAGCGGGACGGCCGCGATGTTGGCGGCGGAGACGAAGTAGCTCAGGAAACCGCTGTAGTAGGACAGCCGTACCCGCCACGACATCGGCGTGCGGTGGAAGTCACGGTCGAACAGCAGGCTCATGCAGCCCATCGCCCACCGGTACTGCTGGGCGATGTAGGAGGCGACGTTGTCGGGGGACAGGCCCTTGGCCAGCAGCACCGGGACGTACTTGGTGCGGTAGCCGTGCTTCATCAGCTCGACGCTGGTGTAGATGTCCTCGCTGTGGTCGATCTTGGGGAAGCCCCCGATCTCCTCAAGCGTCGCGCGCCGGTAGACCACGTTCGTGCCCACGCAGATGGCTCCGCCGTCGGCGTCCCGCGACGGTTGCAGCCACCGGTAGAACATCTCCTGGGCGGCCCCGGCCGTACGCTGCAGCCAGGGCATCTCCTGCGTGGTGTCGAAGTACTGCGGCGACTGGGCCACGGCGATCCTCGGGTCCTCCAGATAGGGGACCAGGTGGGACAGGAAGTCGGGCCTCGGGCAGAAGTCGGCGTCGAAGACCGCGACGACCTCGCCCGAGCTGATCGACAGGCCGTGGTTGAGGTTGCCGGCCTTCTTCAGGTACCCCTGGTCGGGCCGCGCGCTGTACCGGAAGCCGTGCCGTACGGCCAGCTCCTCCACCTCGTCGCGGGCGGCGTCGTCGAGCACCCAGACCGTGACTGGACCGTTCCACCGGAGCGCTCCCACGTGGCGGAAGGTGTTGCGCAGGATCTCCATGGGTTCGCCCCTGGTCGGCAGGAAGACGTCCACGGAGGGCAGGCGGGCGGGCCGCCAGGAACGCACGAGCAGCTCGTGGGACTCCCAGGTGGTCAGCCGCTGACGCTGCCCGTCGACGAACGACATCGTCCATCCACTGAGGTTCAGCAGCAGGGCAACGAAAAACGGCCACAACGCGGGATGGCGCATGGAGAATAGGAAAAGAGTCCCTGCGGTTAATGTCAGGGAAAGGGGCACGGACAGAAGCACCCAGCGCTTTTGTGGCCCGAAATACAGTTTCAGCTCGTCGTCGGACGGAGGCTGTGGAAGATATTGATCGGCCTTGTCAGGAGGCGCGTCAAGTAATGCAAGCATGCGGAGAACCCCGTTTTCTCAGCTGCGTGGAGCGGCTCGTTTTCCACCGCTGGATCAACTGTAAACAAAGTTATTGGTGTCGCGTGCGCGGGCAGATGATCTAGCGGGAAACGTGACGTTAACTGAACGTCATTCGGTGCTGTGAAATATCCGTCGATGTTGTGAGAAGTGGCGATATGTCCAAAATCATCGGATGTTTGGATGTGTCGCAGATCACAGGTTTGAAGCGGCCCGCGGGTGGGGCCGTACCGTGCGGGGGCCGGGTGCGCGGACCGCCCCGGGAGAACGATTACCGATCAAGGAGGCCCCGGGCGCCCTCCTCACGCGTGTCCGTCCCCGGACGGGGAAACCGCTCCCCGCGCCGGTGCCCGCCCCGCGCGGTGGGTATCGCAACGGGTGTCGCGACCCCGGGGCCGGTCCGGGCCGGGGGTCGCGAGGCCACAGCGAGGCCGCAGGGAACCCACAGCGAGGCCGCAGGGAACCCACAGGGAAGCAGCGGGACCGAGAGGTGACAGGGATGCCGGAACCGATTGAAGTGCGCAAGGTGGCGATCGAGAGCGTGACCGACGCCTCCGGGTTGTCCCGGCTCATCGACGACGGGGTGATCGAGGCGCACCGGGTCCTCGCGGTGATCGGCAAGACCGAGGGGAACGGCGGGGTGAACGACTACACCCGCATCCTGGCCGACCGCGCCTTCCGTGAGGTGCTCGCCGAGCGGGGGCATCCGGCGCCCCAGGACGTCCCGCTGGTCTGGTCCGGCGGCACCGACGGCGTGCTCAGCCCGCACGCGACGATCTTCGCGACCACGGCGGACGCCGAACCGAGCCAGGAACCTCGCCTGAGCGTCGGGGTCGCGATGAGCGAGGTCATCCTGCCCGAGGACATCGGCCGCCCCGCGATGGTCGAGAAGGTCGCCGCGGGCGTCAGGAAGGCCATGGAGGCCGCCGGGATCGACGACCCCGCCGACGTCCACTACGTCCAGACCAAGACGCCCCTGCTCACCCTCGCCACCATCAACGACGCCAGGTCCCGGGGCCAGGACGTGGTCGTCGAGGACACCGGGCCCTCGATGGACATCTCCAACTCGACCACCGCCCTCGGCGTCGCGGTCGCGCTCGGCGAGATCGGGACGCCCACGGCCGGGCAGATCCACCGGGACCTGTCGCTGTACTCCTCCGTCGCCTCCTGCTCCTCGGGGGTCGAGCTGGACAGGGCGCAGATCGTCGTCGTCGGCAACGTCAGGGGCATCGGCGGGCGCTACCGGATCGGCCACTCCGTCATGCGGGACGCGCTGGACGCCGACGGCATCTGGGCGGCCATCCGGTCGAGCGGGATCGACCTGCCGGAGCGCCCGCACCCCTCCGACCTGGACGGCAGGCTGGTCAACGTGTTCATGAAGTGCGAGGCGGACCCCTCGGGCAGGGTCAGGGGCAGGCGCAACATCATGCTCGACGACTCCGACGTGCACTGGCACCGCCAGATCAAGGCGACCGTCGGCGGTGTCGCGGCCAGCGTCACCGGCGACCCCGCCGTCTTCGTCTCGGTCGCCGCCGTCCACCAGGGCCCCAGCGGGGGCGGCCCGGTCGCCGCCATCGCCGACCTGGGCTGAGTGCCGGGGCTTTTGTCCCTGGTGTCGGTGTTTGATCGTAGGGTGACTCCGGTGAACGTGATCGGCGGATACGTGCTCAGGCGTGAGCTTGGCCGGGGCGGCATGGGCGTGGTGCACCTCGCCACCACCCCGACCGGCGGCCTGGCCGCGGTGAAGGTGATCCATCCCCGGCTCACCGACGATCCGGCCTTCGTCCGGCGCTTCGAGCGCGAGGTGGCCGCGGCCCGCAGGGTGGCCAGGTTCTGCACCGCCCCCGTCCTGGACGCCGGGGTCGACGGGGACGTCGCCTACCTCGTCACCGAGTACGTCAAGGGCCCAAGCCTGGCGCAGGCCGTACGGGAGCAGGGGCCGCTGACCGGCGCCAACCTGGAGGCGCTCGCGGCCGGGATCGCCACCGCGCTCCACGCCATCCACGAGGCCGGGGTGATCCACCGCGACCTCAAGCCGTCGAACGTGCTGCTGTCCCCGCTCGGCCCGCGGGTGATCGACTTCGGCATCGCACGGCTCGCCGACGAGGAGAGCCTGGCCAGCCAGGCGATCCTGGGCACGCCCGCGTTCATGGCGCCCGAGCAGGTGCGCGGTGAGCCGCCGACCCCCGCCGCCGACGTCTACGCGTGGGGCGGGGTGATCGCGTTCGCGGGCACGGGCCGCCTGCCGTTCGGCGGAGGCTCCCCGCCCGAGGTCCTGTACCGGATCGTCAACGAGGGGCCGAACCTCGACGGCCTCGAAGACCGGATGCGCGCGGTCGTCGAACGGGCCATGGCCAAGGACCCAGCGCGCAGGCCGAGCGCCGGGCGGCTGCTGGGCGAGCTGATCGGCGGCAGCCCGACCCCGGCGACCGCCACCCAGGCCGTAGAACGCTCCTGGACGGTCACCGCTCAGGAGGAGCCCGCCGTCCCTGACGGGCCCGCCGTCGTCGCGCCGGGGAAGAGGGTCCGGCGCCGGTGGCCGTGGGCTCTGGGCGCGGTCGCGCTCGCCACGGCCGTCACCGCAGGCGTGGCCGTCCAGGCCGGTTTCGGCGCCGCGCCCGCCCTGCCCTACCACGCGGACTTCGCCGACTCCTGGGAGGTCGGCGTGACCGAGGGCGGCCGGAGCGAGCGGGACGGCGCCGCCTACCTGCTGACCGCCAACCCAGGGTGGCGGCTGTGGAAGTCGGCCCCCTTCCCCGGCGAACGCGCGCAGGACGTCGTGGTCAGCTCCTCGGCCCGGCTCGAAGCGGGGTCGGGGGAGTTCGGCGTGTGGTGCCGTGGCGACCTGGGCACCGGCGACCGGTACGAGTTCACGGTCGCGGGTTCCGGAGACGCCTCCATCGTCAAACGGCGCGCGGGGCGGGGCGTCGTCCTGGACGGGCCGGTCCGGGTACGGGGAACGGCGGACAGCCGTGTCGTGGCCCGGTGCGGTCAACGGGGTACGGCAACCGCCCTGAGCATGTGGGTCGACGACGTCCTGGTCGCCGAGGCCGTCGACACACGCGATCCGTACGGCCCCGGCGCGGCCGGAGTCCACGCGGCGCCGGACACCGGCGCCCCGGTCCGGGTCAGGTTCCGCTCCTTCGACCTCAGCGGGCCGAAGGGCTGAGACGGTGCGGTTCGGCGTGCTGGGGCCGTTGCTGGTCCTCGACGGTGATCGCGACCTGACCCCCGGGCCCGCGAAACACCGCGCGCTGCTGGCCGCCCTGCTGCTGCGGCCCGCGCGGCCGGTGGCCGTCGTCCGGCTGGTCGACGAGGTGTGGGACGGACGGCCGCCGGCCTCGGCGGAGGCGGTGCTGCGGGTCTACGTCAGCGCCCTGCGCAAGGTGGTGGAGGGGATTCGCACCGTGCCCGGCGGATACCTCCTCGACGTCGACCCCGACCGGGTGGACGCGCACCGGTTCGAGCGGCTGGTGGCGGAGGCCACGCGAGCCGGGGAGGCGGGCGGGCGGGCCGAGGCGGCAGAGGGGCTGCGCGCGGCCCTCGCGCTCTGGCGGGGGCCCGCGCTGGCCGACGTCGAGTCGGACACGCTGCGGCGCGCGCACGCCGTACGGCTTGAGGAACTGCGGCTGACCACGGTCGAGGAGCGGGTCGAACTGGACCTGGCGCTCGGCCGGGGCGCGCGGGTGACCGGGGAACTGCGCGCGCTCGTGGCGGCCTACCCGCTGCGGGAACGGGCGTGGGGGCAGCTCATCACGGCCCTCGGCCAGGCGGGACGCAGGTCGGAGGCGCTGGGCGCCTACCAGGAGGCGCGGCGGCTGCTGGTCGGGGAACTCGGCCTCGAACCGGGGGAGGCGCTGCGCGAGGCGCACGAACGCGTGCTCGCGGGCACCTCGACCCGGGCCGGACAGGTGCCGAACGAGACACCGAACGAGACACCGCCGGACATCGCCGACTTCACCGGGCGTGAACACGTGCTGGACTGGATTCGCCGGTCGGTGCCCGACGCCGCGGGCGCGCCCGTCCACCTGGTGCTGCACGGCCCGGCGGGGGTGGGCAAGTCCGCGGTCGCGGTCCACGCGGCCACCGCGCTCGACTTCCCCGGCGGGCGGCTGCACGCCTCGCTCGGCGGCAGGACGCCGGAGGCGGTGCTTGAGGACCTGCTGCGCTCGCTCGGCTGCCAGGAGACGGCGATCCCCGCAGGCCTGGACGGGCGCGTCCGTCTCTACCGCAGCACGGTGAGCGGACGGCGCCTGCTGGTGGTGCTCGACGACGCGGAGCGGGAGGCCCAGGTACGCCCGCTGCTGCCCACCGGGCCCGGCTGCCTGACGCTGGTGACCAGCCGCTCGCCGCTGCACGGCCTGGAGGCGGCGCGCGCCCGCGAACTCGGCGTGTTCGACCGGGACGAGTCCGTGGCGATGCTGGCCGGGGTGGCCGGGCGGCGTCGCGTCGAGGCGGAGCCACGGGCGGCGGCGCGGATCGCCGAGTTGTGCGGCGGGCTGCCGCTGGCCCTCAGAATCGCCGGGTCCAGGCTGGCCAGGCGTCCCGGCTGGACCCTGGAACACCTGGCGGGACGTCTTGAGGACGAACGCGGACGCCTGGACGAGCTCAGCGCGGGTGACCTGGCCGTGCGCGGCAGCCTGGCGCTGGGCTACCGCGCCCTCTCCGACCGGGAACGCCTGCTGCTGCGCCGTCTCGGCGCGCTGTCGGCCCCCGACTTCGCCCCCTGGGCGGCCTCGGCCGTCCTCGGCGCGCCCGCCGAGGAGACGCTTGAGGCGCTGGCCGGGGCGGGCCTGCTGCAGGCGCGGGGTCTCGACCCGGCAGGTCAGGAGAGGTACGGCTGGCACGACCTGACCAGGCTCTACGCGGCCGAGCGCCTGGCCGCGGAGGAGGGTCCGCCCGCCGGGGTCCTGGCCGCCGCGGCCCCGGAGATCCTCGACCGCGCCCGGCGGGCCAGGACGCTGCTCCTGCCCGCGGAGCCGGGCTCGGGCCTGACCCTGGCCCGTACGGCCGAGCAGGCCGCGGCCGCGGAGACCGCGCTCCTTCGGGAGTCGGCCCGCTGGCTGGCCGCGGAACGGAGGTTCCTGGTCGCGACCGTCGCCGACGCGCGGCGGGCGGGCCTGGACGAGGCGGCCTGGCGGCTGGCCTTCTACCTGACGCCCTTCTTCGAGCTGGGCGCGCACCGCGAGGACTGGCGCTCGGCCGTGGAGGAGGGGCTGCGGGCCGTACGGCGCGCGGGGCACCGCAACGGTGAGGCGCTGCTGCTCAGATCCCTGGCCGACCTGCACCGTGTGGAGGGCAGGCTGCCCGAGGCGGCCGAGGCACTGCGGCGGGCGCTCGGGCTCGCGGAGCCGGGGGAGGCGGCCCGCGTCCGGTACCGGCTCGGCCTGGTCCACCTCGCCGGGGAACGGCTGTCCGAGGCGCAGGCGTGTTTCGTGGCGTGCCTGGCCGCCTTCTCCGCGGCGGGCGACCGGCGGGGCAGGGCCGACGCGCTGCGCGCCCTCGGCGGACTGCGCCGGGATGGGGACCTGCTCTCAAGGAGTCTGGAGGCCTACCGCGAGCTGGGCGACCCACGGGGTGAGGCGGCGGTCTCGCTCGACCTCGCCGGGCTTCTCCTGGACACGCGGCGGCTTCGGGAGGCGAACGAACGGGCGGAACACGGCCTCGGCCTGGCCAGGCGGCTGGGGGACCGGCTGCCCGAGGCCGCGGCGCTGACGGTCCTGGCCGGGATCGCCCTGGCGGAGGGCAGGGCGGACGTCGCCGGGCAGAACGCGCGGGAGGCGCTGGAGACCTTCCGCGAGCACGGAGACCGCGCCGGTGCCGCGCGGGCGACGCTCACCCTGGCGGAGGCGTTGCTCGGGCTTGATGAGATTGATGAGGCGTTTGATGGAGTAATGCGAGTTATGGGAGAGTTCGACGCTCTCGGTGACCGGCGAGGCCGCGCCGCGGCGGAAGAGCTCGCCGACGAGGTACGACGCCGCCGTGGCCTGCGCGTATAGCGCGCTATACGCGTCCTGAAGGTGGCCCGCCTACGGTCGGGACCGACGCGAACCACGACGGGCAAGAGGTGGAAGCACGATGGGAAGAGGGATCACGCCGGCGCTGGCCGCCGCCGTGCTGGCGGCCGTGCTGAGCGGATGCGGGGCGCTCCCCGGGCAGCGGGGCGGCGGCGGTGAGGAGAGGCAGCCGCTCCCCGCCTCCGCGGCCACGACCGGGGCCGCCGGGCAACCCGCGGAGAGGTCTTCGGAACAGCCCTCGGAGCAGCGGGACGTGCCCGTCGAACAGGACGTCGAACAGGAGAAGGTGATCGCCGCCAGGAAGGTCAAGGCGGGCGGCGCCGACCTGGTCGTACGGATCACCGGCCTCAGGCGGCAGGGCAGGCTGGCCACGCTGACCTGGACGGTCACCAACACGGGCGACGCCAGATGGCAGATGAGCAACGACATGGGGGACACCCCGGGCGGTCTGGGGCTGACCGTCGGGGGGATCAGCCTGGTCGACCCGGTCAACGGCAAGCGCTACACCGTCGCGCGCACCGGCGCCTATCCCAAGGTCACCTGCCTGTGCTCCAGCTACGACGTGTTCACCGAGCCGGACGAGGTGCTGCCGCTGCACGCGACGTTCGCCGCCCCGCCGCCGGACGTCACGAAGATCAACGTGGACCTCAAGGTGCTGGGCGTGTTCGCCGATGTCCCGATCTCCTGAACGTCTCACGGCCCTGGCGCTCGCACTCGTCCTGACGGTGGGACATCCGGCGGCCGCGTGGGCCGACCCCGCCGACCCCGAGGCGGCCACGGCCGGGGTCGAGGAGATCGTCGCCCGTGTCGAGGACGTCGTCGCCGAGGTCGAGTCGCTCGACGGCGCGGAGAGCGAGTCGAAACGCGGGGAACAGATCACCGTCGCGCTCACCAGCGACGTGCTGTTCGCCCTCGACAGGGCCGTGCTGACCACCGGGGCGAAGCTGCGCCTGCGGCGGATCGCCGAGCGCGTCCGCGCCGAGTCCACGGGCGGCGAGGTCAGGATCGAGGGGCACACCGACGACCAGGGGAGCGACGCCTACAACGACGCGCTCTCGCTCAGACGGGCACGGGCCGTGGGGCAGGTCCTGCGGGCCGCCCTCGCCGGCACCGGGACGACCCTGCTGGCCAGGGGGTTCGGCGAGTCCAGGCCCAAGGTGCCCAACATCGTCGACGGCGCTCCCGTCGAGGCGAACCGCGCGAGGAACCGGCGGGTCGAGATCGTCTTCGACGCCGCCCGGTGACCCTCCCTCGGCCGAGGACCCGCCGGTCACCGAGGGTAGGCTTCGGGGTCGTGCCGAGCATTCCCCAGCCACTGGTCCCCGGCGACGACGGCTCAGCCGACGCCGCCGTCTCGTCCGCGCTCGCCGCCTTCTCCGCGGGCACGGCCGACGTGGGCGCGGTGATCGCCGCCCTCGGCGGGGCGCGGCTGCTCGTCCCGGTTGTGGCCCTGCTGACGGAGTCCGAGGTCGGCGAGCACGGGCTGCGGCAGGAGAAGGAGAGCGAGATGGCCCTGCCGAAGCTCGTCGGCAAGGACGGCAGGCAGGCGGTGCTCGCCTTCACCGGGACCGGCCCGCTGAAGCTGTGGCGTCCCGACGCCCGCCCCATCCAGGCGACGACCCCGCAGGTCTGCCAGGCGGCGGCGCACGAGGACGCCGCGGCCGTGGTGATCGACGTCGCGGGCCCGGTGCCGTTCGTGATCGAGGGAGCCGTGCTGCAGGCGTTCGCCGCGGTCGGGGCCGGCACCCTCGACCGGCTCGGCTCCGAGACCCCCGGGGTCACCGTGGCCCGAATGGAGGCCCGAACGGAGGCCCGAACGGAGGCCGGATCCGAGACGGCCGTCCCCCGGCGCCGCCGCCTCGGCTGGCCGCTGGTCGGCAGGTCGTCACGCGGCCGGGACTGACCTTCCCGCGTTAGGGTTCGGGCCGTGGACGAACACGGCCGACCTTCCCCGGGGGCACGGTGAACCACCTCCTGCCCCTCGCCGCCGCCCTGGCCGGGCTGCCGCTCGGCTTCTGGGCGAGAGACCTGGCCATCCGCCACTCGGTCGGGGAGGAGGCCCTCCTCGGGCACGCCTGCCCGCGCTGCGCCACGGCGGTCGGCGGCGGCCCGGTCGCGTCCCTGAGACTCGCGGCCGGGCGCTGCCCGGAGTGCCGGGCACGGATCGGGCCGCCGCCGCTGGTGGCCGAGGTCCTCACCGCGGTGACGCTGGCCGCCCTCGCGTCGCGGTACCCATGGCCCGAGCTGGCCGCCTACGGGTGGCTCACGGCCGTCACGGTCGCCCTGGTCGCCGTGGACGTCGCCGTCGACCGGCTGCTCGACCGGCTCACCGCCGACGCCTTCCTGGGCACGGCGGCGCCGCTGACGGCCGCGGCCCTGACACGGGACGGCGCCCCGGACCTGGCCAGGGCGCTGCTCGGCGGCCTGGTCCTGACCGGCCTGTACCTCCTGCTCTTCCTGGTCAACCCGGAGGGCATGGGGCTCGGCGACGTCAAGTTCGCGGCGGCGCTGGGCGTGGCGCTCGGCCGGCTCGGCTGGGACGCCCTGGTCACCGGCGCCTTCCTCGGCTTCCTCGCCGGAGGCCTGTACGGCGGCGCCCTGGTGGCCGCGCGCCGGGCGGGACGCGGCAGTGAGATCCCCTTCGGCCCCTTCATGGCCGCCGGTGCCTTCGCGGTCATCCTCACGGCCCAGGGAATCCGCTGACATGCCGGAGCGTCTCAACCAGTGAGCCTCGGCCATTCCAGTGGGCGGCACATGGAAGACTTGTCACCATGTTGCGCTGGTTGACCGCCGGAGAATCCCACGGCCCCGAGCTCGTCGCGATCCTTGAGGGCCTGCCCGCAGGGGTGGAGGTGACCACGGCCGACATCGACGGGGCACTGGCCAGACGCCGCCTCGGTTACGGCCGCGGCGCCCGGATGAAGTTCGAGCAGGACGTGGTGAACATCGTGGGCGGCGTACGGCACGGCCGCACGCTCGGCAGCCCGGTCGCCATCCGCGTCGGCAACACCGAATGGCCCAAGTGGGAGACCGTCATGGCGGCCGACCCGGTCGATCCCGCGCTGCTGGAGGGGCAGGCGCGCAACGCGCCGCGCTCACGCCCCCGGCCGGGCCACGCCGACCTGGCGGGCATGCAGAAGTACGGCTTCGACGACGCCCGCCCCGTGCTCGACCGGGCCAGCGCCCGCGAGACCGCCGCCAGGGTCGCCCTGGGCCAGGTCGCCCGCGCCTTCCTCAAGCAGGCCCTGGGCGTCGACATCGTCAGCCACGTCGTCTCCATCGGAGGGGCGCAGGCGACGCCGGGCGTCCTGCCCGGCCCAGAGGACATGGCCGCCGTCGACGCCGACCCGGTGCGCTGCGCCGACCCCGAGGGCAGCGCCGCGATGGTCGCCGAGATCGACAAGGCCCACAAGGACGGCGACACCCTCGGCGGGGTCGTCGAGGTCGTCGCCTACGGCCTGCCGCCGGGCCTGGGCAGCTACACCCACTGGGACCGCCGTCTCGACGCCCGCCTGGCCGCCGCGCTGATGGGCATCCAGGCCATCAAGGGCGTCGCCGTCGGCGACGGCTTCGAGACCGCCCGCCGTCCCGGTTCCCGGGCCCACGACGAGATCGAGAACACCTCGGACGGCGTGCGCCGCATCACCAACCGCGCGGGCGGCGTCGAGGGCGGCATGACCAACGGCGAGCCGCTGCGGGTCAGCGCCGCCATGAAGCCGATCTCCACCGTGCCCAGGGCACTGGCCACCATCGACGTGCTGACCGGTGAGGCCGCCAAGGCCCACCACGAGCGTTCCGACGTGTGCGCCGTGCCCGCCGCCGCGATCGTCGCCGAGGCGATGGTCGCGCTGGTCCTCGCCGACGCCGCGGTGGAGAAGTTCGGCGGTGACTCCGTCGAGGAGGTCGCCAGGAACCTGTCCGGCTACCTCTCCTCGATGGTGATCAAGTGAGCGTGCGAACCGAGGAGGAACGGTGAGTCCCCGCGTAGTCCTGGTCGGCGCCCCCGGCGCGGGCAAGTCGACCGTAGGCCACCTGCTCGCCGAACGGCTGGGGGTCGCCTTCCGCGACACCGACGCCGACGTCGAGGCCACGGCGGGCAAACCGGTCAGTGACATCTTCGTCGAGGACGGCGAGGAGCACTTCAGAGAGCTTGAGGCGCGGGCCGTACGGCTGGCGCTCGACGAACACGACGGCGTGCTGTCCTTGGGCGGCGGCGCGGTGCTGGCCGAGGCGACGCGGGAACTGCTCGCCGGTCACCCCGTGGTCTACCTGGAGGTCGGCCTGGCGCAGGCGGTGCAGCGGGTCGGTCTGGCCTCGGCCCGGCCACTGCTGGTGCTCAACCCGCGCAGCCGGCTCAAGAAGCTCATGGAGGACCGCCGCCCGATCTACGAGGGGCTGGCCGTCCTCACCGTGGCCACCGACGAGCGCGACCCGGAACAGGTCGTCGACGAGATCGTGAAGGGACTCGGATCATGACGACCTCCAGGATCAAGGTGTCCGGAGAGTCCCCCTACGACGTGGTGATCGGCACCGGGGTGCTCGGCGAGCTTCCCGCCCTGCTCGGTCCCGCGGTCCGCACCGTCGCGGTGGTCCACCCGGCGAGCCTGCCGGAGATCGCCAGGCCCGTGTGCGGGGCGATCGAGGCGGCCGGTTACCAGGTCGTCGCGCTGCCGGTGCCCGACGCCGAGCAGGCCAAGACGGTCGAGGTGGCCGCCGGGCTCTGGTCGGCCTTCGGCGCGCACGGTGTCACACGCTCCGACGCGGTCGTCGGCGTCGGCGGAGGGGCGACCACCGACCTGGCGGGCTTCGCCGCCGCCACCTGGCTGCGCGGCGTCAAGGTCGTGCAGGTGCCGACCACGCTGCTGGGCATGGTCGACGCGGCGGTCGGCGGCAAGACCGGGATCAACACCCCCGAGGGCAAGAACCTGGTCGGCTCCTTCCACCCTCCGGCGGGCGTGCTGTGCGACCTGGCCACGCTGGTCTCGGTGCCCCGCGACGACTACGTCGGCGGCCTGGCCGAGGTCATCAAGGGCGGCTTCATCGCCGACCCGGTGATCCTCGACCTCATCGAGGAGGCCCCGCAGGAGGCCAGGCACCCCGAGGGGCGGCACACCCGCGAGCTCATCGAGCGCAAGGTGCAGATCAAGGCCGACGTGGTCGGCGCCGACCTGCGTGAGGGCGGCCTGCGGGAGATCCTCAACTACGGCCACACCCTGGCCCACGCCATCGAACGGGCCGAGGGGTACCGGATCCGCCACGGAGAGGCCGTCGCCATCGGCATGGTCTACGCCGCCGAGCTGTCCCGCCTGGACGGCCGGATCGGCGCCGCCGTCGTCGAGCGCACCCGGTCCATCCTGACCTCCGTCGGGCTGCCCACGGCCTACCGCCGCGACGCCTGGCCCGGTCTGCGCGAACACATGCGCCTTGACAAGAAGAGCCGCGGCGCCAGGCTGCGCTTCGTCGTCCTCGACGACCTGGCGAAGGTGTCCCCGCTTGAGGACCCGCCGGAGGAGCTGCTCGAAGCCGCCTACGAGGAGATCGCCAGGTGATCGGATGAGACCCGTCTACGTGCTCAGCGGCCCCAACCTGTCGCGACTGGGCACCAGGGAGCCCGACGTCTACGGCGCGGAGACCCTGGCCGACCTGGCGGCGCTGTGCCGGGAGACGGGCCGGGGGCTGGGCCTGTCCGTGGACGTCAGGCAGACCGACGACGAGGCCGAGATGATCTCCTGGCTGCACGAGGCGGCCGACGGCCGGATCCCGGTGGTGCTGAACCCCGCGGCGTTCACCCACTACTCCTACGCGCTGCGCGACGCCATCGCCCAGCGGACCGCGCCCCTGGTCGAGGTGCACATCTCCAACCCGGCCGCCCGTGAGGAGTTCCGGCACAACTCGGTGGTCGCGGGCGTGGCGACCGGCACGATCGCGGGCTTCGGGCTGAGGTCCTACGTGCTGGCGCTGCAGGCCGTGGCGGAGCTCGTGTAGTGGGCCACCGTACCTTCGCCTCCTTCGCCGCGCTGGGCGACAGCTTCACCGAGGGACTGAACGACCCCGGCCCCGGCGGCGAGGGCGGACCCTTCAGGGGCTGGGCCGACCGGGTCGCGGAACGGCTGGCCGCGCTCGAACCGGAGTTCCGCTACGCCAACCTCGCCGTGCGGGGCAGGCTGCTCGGCCAGGTCGTCGAGCAGCAGGTCCCCAGGGCGGTCGAGATGCGGCCCGACCTGGTCAGCCTCTGCGCGGGGGGAAACGACCTGCTGCGCCCCGGCTGTGACCCGGACGCGATGGCCCGGCTGCTGGCGGGAGCCGTACGGGATCTGCGGGCGACCGGCGCGGAGGTGCTGCTGTTCACCGGTGTCGACCCGCGTGACACCCCGATCATGCGCCGTGCCCGCGGCACCTTCGCGATCTTCTACATGCACGTCAGATCCATCGCCGACCTGTACGGCTGCCGCCTGGTCGACCAGTGGTCGATGCAGGGCCTGCGCGACTGGCGCGCCTGGAGCGAGGACCGGCTGCACATGAACGCCGAGGGGCACCGGCTGGTGGCCGCCAAGGTGTGCGACGTCCTGGGGATCGAGTGCGCGGACGAGTGGCGCAAGCGGTGGCCGCCGCGTGAGCGGGTCACCCCCGGTGAGCGGCGGCGCGAGGACGTCCGGTGGGTCAGAGAGCACCTGGGCCCCTGGGTCGTCCGCAGGCTACGCGGACGCTCCTCAGGCGACGGCCTCGACCCCAAGCGCCCCGACCTGGGCCTTCTCGATCTCTAGGGCCTGTTTCGCGGACCCTCGCCACGGCGAGGATCCGCGAAACGGGCTTCAGCCCTTCCCGAGGCGCCTGAGCGCGTCGCGGACCTTTCCCGGGTCGTTGGTCGGCCAGAAGGGCGGCAGCGAGTCGCGCAGGAAACCGGCGTAGCGGGCGGTGGCGAGGCGGGGGTCGAGGACCGCGACCACCCCCTTGTCGTGCTGGCTGCGCAGCAGGCGGCCCGCCCCCTGGGCGAGCAGCAGGGCCGCGTGGGTCGCGGCGACCGACATGAAGCCGTTGCCGCCCCTGGCGGTCACGTGGCGCTGCCTGGCGGAGCTCAGCGGGTCGTCGGGGCGCGGGAACGGGATGCGGTCGATGATGACCAGCCGCAGGGAGGGGCCGGGCACGTCCACGCCCTGCCACAGGGTCAGGGTGCCGAACAGGCAGGTCGGCTCGTCCTCGGCGAACTGCTTGACCAGCAGCATCGTTGAGTCGTCGCCCTGGCAGAGCAACGGCACGCTCAGCCGCTCCCGCAGCGCCTCCGTGGCGGCCTTGGCGGCCCGCATCGAGGAGAACAGGCCCAGGGTGCGGCCCCCCGCGGCCTCGATCAGCTCGGTGATCTCCTCGAGGTAGGCCTCGGGAAGGCCGTCACGGCCCGGCTGGGGCAGGTGCTTGGCGACGTAGAGGATGCCGCTGCGCGCGTGGTCGAAGGGGGAGCCGACGTCCAGACCCCGCCAGCCGTCCTTGGCGCCCTTGCCGTCCCCTGAGCCGAGACCCCACTGGCGGGCCAGGCCGTCGAAGGCGCCGCCGAGCGCCAGCGTCGCCGAGGTGAGGACCACCGTACGGTCGCCGAAGAGCTTGTCGCGGAGCATCCCGGCCACGGTGAGCGGGGCGATCCGCAGCAGGGGCGGGCGCCGGTCGGTCGCCGCCTCCAGCCAGACCACCTCGGCCCGGTCGACCTCCTCCGCGTGACCGAAGGCGTCCAGCATCCGCTGCGCGGTGTCGTGGATCTCGTCGAGGGCGGTGAAGGCCGCCTTGCGCAGGCCCGCGCCCTCCGGGTCGTCCTTGTCGCCGCCGGACCTGGGTCCGAGCGCGGTGATGCAGGCCCAGGCCGCGTCGCGCACCAGGGCCAGGGTCATCCCGAGCACCGGGGGCAGCTCGTCGAGGCGCCCGGCGGGGGCGACGGCGAGCAGGTCCTTGAGCTGCTCGCCCGCCTCCATGAGCCGGTCGGAGATCGCCTGCTCGATCAGCCGCCCGACCCGGCGGACCGTCACCGAGACCATGGCCTCCGACAGCTCGCCGCTGACCACCGAGGTGACCCGGTCGACCAGCTCGTGCGCCTCGTCGACCACGACCACCTCGTGCTCGGGCAGCAGGGAGAAGTCCTCCATGGCGTCGATGGCCAGCAGCGCGTGGTTGGTGACGACGACGTCGGACTCGCCCGCGCGGGCCCTGGCCAGCTCGGCGAAGCACTCGGCGCCGCTGGGGCAGCGGGTGGCGCCCAGGCACTCGCGTGAGCTCACGGAGAACTGCCGCCAGGCCTGCTCGTTGACGCCCGGCACCAGCTCGTCGCGGTCGCCGGTCTCGGTCTCCTGGGCCCACTCCTGGATGCGCTGGACCATCCGGCCGGTCGCGTTGACCTCGCGCGGGTCGAAGAGCTGGTCCTGCTCCTCCTCGGGCCAGCCGGCCGCGGCCTTGTAGCGGCACAGGTAGTTGCGGCGGCCCTTGAGGATGGCGAAGGTCGGCTGGTGCGGCAGCCGGGGGGCGAGGGCCTCGGAGAGCCTGGGCAGGTCGCGGTCGACGAGCTGACGCTGCAGCGCGATGGTCGCGGTGGAGACGATCACCGCGCCTTTCGATGACATCGCGTGCCGGATGGAGGGGATCAGATAGGCCAGGGACTTGCCGGTGCCGGTGCCCGCCTGGACGGCGAGGTGGTCGCCGGAGGAGATCGCCCGCTGGACCGCCCGCACCATCTCGATCTGGCCGGGGCGTTCGACCCCGCCGACCGCCTCGACGGCGGCGCTCAGCAACTCCTCGACCCGGGGCAGGTCAGGCGCGGTCGCGGGGACCGCCGTGGGGGCGTCTTCGGCGGAGGTGATCGAGTCGGTCGGCACGACAGCCAACCGTACCGGCTTCCCCCGACAGACGCGGCTGGCTCCGGTGAGTCACCCCCTGTGCGCATCCCGGCATTCCGGGACGCGAGGCTCGCGGCGCGTGGCAGACTTGGCTGGATCAATCCGGATCACCGCCCTCGTACGGTCAAAGAAGATCGCCCGTTTCGGCTCACCGGGATGGAGGATGGGGGTGGAAAGACCGGTTCGGTAGGGTTTTCCGGGGTTGAGTGGACGAATAAAGGCTGGTTAAAGCACTATGTCCTCTATGTCGGAAGTTGTCCCCTTGCCGTCGTTCGGTGAGGTGTTCTTCGACGAGCGTGGCCAGGAGCGGGTGCTCCGGGTCACCTGGCACGAAGGCACCCTGGTGCTGAGCCTGTGGCGCGGCGAGATGTGCACCGCCAGTTTTCGCATGCCCATGAACGATGTCGGGCGCCTGGTCGACACCCTCGACGAGGGGTTCGTCGAGGCCGGGGGACAGTACCCCGACGAGGTCGGCGAGACGACGGGGCAGGGCGGCTACCAGGACCCCAACGGGTTCCCCGGGACCGGGCAGTACGCCAGGCCGGCGCCTGAGGACTACGCGAGCCCGCCGCAGCAGTACACCGACCCCGCGGCCACCCAGGTGGTCCCCGCCGCCGAGGAACCGCGTCCCGCCGCGCTCAGCCCGACCGACGTGCTCGTCGCCAGAGGTGCCGTCCCGCCCGTCGAGCGCCCGCCCGCGGGATACGGTCCCGACGGCGTGGTGCCCCGGGAGAACATGATCGTCAACGACAGCCTGTCCTACGGTCAGCCCGCCGAGCAGGCCGGGCACGGCCAGGCGGAGCCGGTCTACCAGATGCCGGGCGACCTCTATCCGCCCCAGCAGCCCGCCGCCCCCTACGGCGGAGCGGCCCCGCAGGGGTACGGCGCGCAGCCCCAGGACCCGTACGGCGCGGCCAGGCAGCCCGATCCCTACGCCACGGCCCCCGCCCACCAGCCCGACCCCTACGGTGGCCCGGCCCAGCAGGCCGATCCCTACGCCGCCGCTCCCGTTCAGCAGCCCGACCCGTTCGCGCAGCAGCCCGACCCGTTCGCGCCGCAGAACCGCCCCGACCCGTACGGTGTCACGGCCCCCGCCCCGCTGCCCGCCGACCCCTACGCGTCCCAGGGCCCCGGACAGCGCTCCGGACAGCGTCCCGCCGACCCCTACGTCCAGGCGGGCACGACCGACCCCTCGGGCTTCCCGGCCCACTCCTACCCTCAGGCGCAGCCCGACCCCTACGGTTATCCGGCCCCGGCGCAGCCCGACCCCTACGCCTTCGGCGCCAGGCAGGCGGGCCATCCGGCGGACCTGAGAGACCTGTACGGCCCGCAGGGCTACCAGGAACAGCCGGTTTACCAGGAGCAGCAGACCTCCTACCAGGAGCCGCCCGCCTACCAGCAGGACGTCGACCCGTCCGACCCGCTGGGCATCTTCGGAGGCCAGCAGCAGGACAGGCGCTCGCGCTCACGCTCCCAGGAGTCGCCGCACTCGACCGGTGAGCGGCTGCGTCCGGAGCACGAGGAACGCCGCGACTGGTGACCTGACGGATCACCGAAGGGCCATCCCGTAGTCTGATCACCCGAACGGGTGAGGAGTGGGATGAACCAGGCGTCCGCCGTACAGCTTCTGGTCGTTCCGATCATCGCGATCGCGGTGGCGGCCGTGGCCAGGCGCAGGGGGTGGCCGTCGCCGCTGCTGCTGGTGTTCGCCGGGCTGGTGCTGTCGCCGTTCGTGCCCGGCTACCAGCTGGACCCCGAGCTGGTCCTGCTGGTCTTCCTGCCGCCCCTGCTCTACTCCGCGGCCATCGACAGCTCCTACATGCGTCTCAAGGCGGTACGGCGCCCGGTCGCGCTGCTCTCGATCGGGCTGGTGCTGTTCACCACGCTCGTCATCGGCTGGGTCGTCCACCTGCTCATGCCGTCGCTGCCGCTGGCCGCCGCCTTCGCGCTCGGCGCGATCGTGGCGCCGCCGGACGCGGTGGCCGCCGTCGCGGTCGCCCGCAGGCTCGGGCTGCCCCGCAAGGTGGTCACCATCCTGGTGGGGGAGAGCCTCTTCAACGACGCGACCGCGCTGACCGCCTACCGGGTGGCCGTCGCCGCCGCGCTCGGGGAGGGGATCAGCTGGCTGGACGCCGTGGGACGGTTCCTCTACGCGGCCGTCGGAGGCGTGGTCGTCGGGCTGGTGCTCGCCTGGTGCCTGGCCAGGGTCCTGCTGATGCTGCGGGACGCCCTGGTCGAGAACACCGTCATGCTGCTCATCCCGTTCGGCGTCTACCTCGCCGCGGAGGCCGTACACGTCTCCGGTGTGATCGCGGTGGTGATCGTCGGCCTCTACGTCGGTCATCGCATGCCCCGCGCGGGCTTCGGCACCCGCCTGCTGTCCGGCGCCGTCTGGCGGGTCGTCGACTTCTTCCTGGAGACGATCGTCTTCGCCCTGATCGGCCTGCAGCTGTGGCCGATCATGACGGAGCTGAGGGACGCCGACCCCTGGCTGCTCACCGGCATGGCGGTCGCGGTCTTCGCCGCCGCGGTGCTCTCCAGGGCCGTCTGGGTCGTGCCCAGCATCTACCTCCCCCGGGTGTTGTCGGCGGGGGTGCGCAGGAACGAGCCGAACGCGCCGTCGTGGCGCAACACGGTCGTCGTCAGCTGGGCGGGAATGCGCGGTGTCGTCTCACTCGCCGCCGCCTTCGCCATCCCGCCGGACTTCCCCGGGCGGCCGACGCTGCTCTTCCTCACCTTCGTCGTGGTGATCGGCACCCTGCTGATCCAGGGGTTGACGTTCCCCGCGCTGATCAGGCGGCTGCGGATCTCCAACGAGGAGGAGGTCTTCAACGACAACCTCACCGAGGCCGCGGCCCAGCAGGCGGCCGCCGCGGCCGAGCTGGCCCGCCTCGACGAGTTGGTCGCCGAGGGGATCGACGAGGTGCACCGGGAGGTCGTCGACCAGCTCAGGTCGCGGGCCGAGCGCCGCGCCCTCACCGCCTGGGAACGCCTCGGCGGCGGCACGGGGCCGAGGGGTGAGGAGACGCCGAGCACCGTCTACCGGCGGCTGCGCAGGGAGATGCTCGCCGCGGGCCGCGAGGTGTTCGTGCGTCTGCGCGACGAGGGGCGTCTCGACGACGAGGTGCTCAACAGGGTCATGCACGAACTCGACTTCGAGGAGGCGACCCTGGAGCGGGACTGAGGGTCCCCCTCAGCCGAGGATGTCGTCGACGTAGCACCACCGCCAGCTCTCGCCGGGCTCGAAGGAGGCGACGACCGGGTGCCCCTCCTGGGCGAAGTGGGCGCTGGCGTGCTTGTTCGGCGAGGAGTCGCAGCAGCCGATGTGCCCACACGACAGGCATCTGCGCAGGTGGACCCAGCGGCTTCCGGTCGCGAGGCACTCCTCGCACCCCTCGGGAGTGCGGGGAGCCGGGTTCTGGGCCTGGGTGAGGTGGTCGCAGGTGGACATGGTTCCTCTCGGTGGATCGTCGTGCCGGCCGTACGGCCGGAGCCGTCGCGCGGCCCGGCCCGCGAACCCGCCCCTGCGAGATCCACGGACGGCACCGTGGCGGGCCAGTCCACTCTACTTACCCCCAGGACACCCCCAGGGGCGCGGGGACCGGGCATGGGGAGTCTCCATGGGGTGACAAGGCCGATACGGCGGCGCCTGCCTGGCCGGGCACTTGGGTAGGGTCGGGGCATGCGACCCCTTCCGCGACGAATTCCCGCCATCGCCGCCTCCGGGCTGGCCGCCGTCCTCCTTCTCTCCGGCTGCGCGGAGATCCAGCAGGTCTCGGACGGCGTCGACAAGGCCCAGCAGTGCGTGCAGGCCGCGGGCATCGTCACCGACACGGTGAAGAAGCTCGCCACCCTGGCCGACGACCCCGGCGCGGCGGAGAAGGCGCTGAACGACGGGGCCGCGAAGCTGGGAGAGCTGGCGGACAAGGCGTCCAACACCACGCTCAAGCAGGCCGCGGACGACGTCTCCGAGAGCCTGAAGAACCTGAACGTCACCGACGCGCAGAGCGCCGTCGACGCCGTGCAGAAGGCGGGCAACGACTCGGTGGCCTGGATCAGGAAGTTGACCGAAGCCTGCAGCTGAGAGGCGCTTTCCCTGCCGGAGAAAAGGGGAAGGCCTCCCGCATTCCCGGGTTCTCTATGGGAAATATGGTTGAACTAGCGTCGTCAATATGGACCTATCCAGGGACGAACCGGACCCCCGATTCACCCTCGCGAACGAACGCACGTTCCTCACCTGGCTCAGCACGTCGCTCGCCCTGAGCGCGGGCGGCGTCGCCATGGCCGCCGTCTCCGCCGACGTCTTCGTCCCGTGGATGAGGACCGTACTGGCGGTCACCCTGGTCTCGCTCTCGGCCCTGTGCGCCGCGATGGCCTACCCGCGCTGGCGCAGGGTGCAGCGCGCCCTGCGCCAGGCGGCGCCGCTGCCCGAACCCGCCATCGCCCCGCTCCTGGGGTACGGCGTCGCGGCCGTGGCCGTGCTCGCCATGGTTCTCATCCTCCTGGGCCGATGATCCCCATCTGGGACGAGGGGCTGCAGAACGAGCGGACCCGGCTGGCCTGGGTCCGCACCGCCGCGGTGCAGGCGGTCGGCGGCCTGGGGGCGGGCGGTGTCGCGCTGCGCGCCGGGGTGCCCCCGGCGGCCGTGACCCCCTTCTTCCTCTCCGCGGCCGCGGGCGCCCTCCTGCTGGCCCGCACCGGCGTCCGCTACCGGCGCGTCCAGCGCGCCCTGCACGAGGGCAGTCCCCTCGACGTCCGGGTGGACACCCTCGTCGCCTGGCTCGGCACGATGGCCGCTGCTCTCGGGGCCGCCGTCTTCGTCGTCGTCAGATAGCCACGGCGTTCGGCGCGAATATCCGGCCGGTCGGCTGTTTCCGCCGCCTAAGAACTGCTAACGCAATGAGCTGAGGCGGCGCCAGCAGATCAGGGCGCAGCCGAGGCTGAGGAAGGCTTCGTGGATGTCGTCACGGACCTCCCAGCGGATGCGCAGGCGGCGGAAGTGGTGCAGCAGAGCGAAGGTCCGCTCGACGACCCAGCGGTGTTTGCCCAGACCAGATCCGTTCTCAGTGCCACGTCGAGCGATCAGCGGACGGATGCCGAGGGCGCGGACCTGCTTGCGGTACTTGTCGTGGTCGTAGCCGCGATCGGCCAGCACGACTTCGGGACGCTTGCGGGGCCGACCGCGCTTGCCGCGCACCGGTGGAACGGCCTGCAGAAGCGGGATGAGCTGGGTGACATCGTTGCGGTTGCCGCCGGTCAGGATCACCGCCAGGGGGATGCCGCCTGCGTCGACGATCAGGTGGTGCTTGCTGCCGGATCGTCCCCGATCGACCGGCGACGGGCCGGTCTGCGCCCCCCTTTTAGAGCTCTGACGTGGGAGGAGTCCACCGAAGCCCGGGAGAAGTCGATCGCTCCTGCCGCGCGCAGTCGGGCCAGGAGCACCTCGTGCAGGCGCTGCCAGACACCGGCCTTGTGCCACTCGTTCAGCCGCCGCCAGCACGTCATGCCCGAGCCGTACCCGAGTTCCTGCGGCAGGTGCTCCCAGGAGATCCCGGTATGCAGCACGAACAGCACACCCTGCAGCGCCAGACGGTCATCCAGGCGCTTTCGCCCTGGCCAGCGCGTCCGCCGCTGATGTTTGGGCAACAGGGGCTCGATGATCGCCCACAGCTCGTCGCCGACCTCCCACGGCTTCAGCCGCGCCAACCCGCTCACCCCTCCCACTGTCATTACAGCGAGAGATCAAACCACAACGGAGATCATTCTGTTAGGAGCTATAAGTACTCCTGCTTCAAGGAAAATACGGCAGGATAGCGCAGCATGTCACGGTTCGATGATCTGCCTGGCTACGCCGCGTCGATCGCCCCGCTGATCGACGCCGTCCACCTCGGCGTCCTCATCGCGGGCAGGCCGCTCGGCCGGGAACTCGTCGAACGGTCAGGACTGCAGGCGGACCTGCTGGTCGATCTCCGGTACGTGCTCCCCGCCCGCCCGCTCACCCGGCGAGGGCTGGCCGCGCTCTACCGGTACAACCCGTTCGACGACAACGAGATCGGGGTCCAGCTCGCCCAGGGGACCCTCGTCACCGACCACGACGGCACCCTGCGCGCCACCCCCAGGGCGCTGGCCTTCATCACGGAGCTGTACGGCCTGCACACGACGGTGACCGGGGAGATGTGGGCCGGGCACGCCGAACGGCTGCCCGAGCTGGCCGGCCTCGCCGGGCGGCTCGTCGAGGCCTCGGCGGACAGCGGTGGCGAGGCCTTCGCCCAGGCGGCGCCACCGTACGAACCGGAGGGGACCTCAGAGGGGGTGCTGCTGTTCAACCGGCTGGCCGCGCTGCGTTACCACCGGGCCGACGCCCACGCCGCCGCGTGGGAGGAGGCCGGTCTCACCGCCACCCAGATCGTCGGCCTGTCCTCCGGCCCCTCCCGCGAGCGCATCGAGGAGGACACGAACCGCAGGGCCGCCGTGCCGTACGAGGTCCTGACCACCGGAGAACGGCAGTCACTCCTGCTGGGCCTGAGCGCCCTCGGTCACTAGGAGCTGCCCGGGCACCTGCTGGCCACTGAACACGGTCCGGGCCGTACGGGGAGGTGAACGGGGTGGCGTCCGGGACCTGTGGGCCCCGGACGCCGGGGGAGTGTTCCCTTCCCCTGGACACTCCCCAGGTCAGTACCAGTTTCTTGACCGGAAATGACCCCACGCGCCGCACGGTGACCCGTAGCGGCTCTTGATGTAGCGCAGACCCCAGTGGATCTGCGTGACCGGATTCGACCGCCAGTCCCCGCCGACGCCCCTCATCTTCGAACCAGGCAGGGCCTGGGGGATGCCGTAGGCACCCGAAGAGGGGTTGTGCGCCTGGTGGTTCCAGTTGCTCTCCCTGGTCCAGAGACTGTCCAGGCACTGGAACTGGTCGCGAGACCACGAACGGCGCGTGACGAGGCGGAACGCGATCGCCTTGTTCCTGCTTTTCGATGTTCTGGCGGCCGTTCTGACCTTGGGCACGGTCCTGGTGACCCAGACGGCCCGGTGGACCCTCCTGACCTGAGGACTCACGGCCACGGCCGCGGCCCTCCCGGTCCGGGCGGCCTCCTCGGACGCCGCAGGGCCGCCGGCGGTGCCGGTCGCCTCGGTGGTACCGGCGTTCGCGGTCGTCGTGATGTCGTCGGCCCGTCCGATGGACGCCGAACCGACCACGGTCGAGGCGGCGATCATGCTCAGAACGGTGTTGCGCAGAACACGGTTTCTGTCCACTTTCATCCTTGTCCGCTGGCCGCGTGCGGGAAGGCGCGTGGAACCGGAGTCCCCCGCGCGCTCGACGATCCGGCACCCGTGGCTCGGGCGGGACGCCCGCGTGGTCTCGCCGGCCCGTTTCCGGCATGAGACACCGCGACGTGTTTCCTAGGCGGCTTTCTAGTACGCCGGAGGAGCGGCGACGGGCGCCTGGGACACGTGCGGGGAAGGTGTTTGCCCGATCTTCGCGGCATGCGGGTGGTTCGGCGGTGATCACCTGACCGGCGGTGATCTGCCTGGAGACCGGCGGGAGACGAAAATCACCCCGCCTTGGGGTTTGGATCTAGTACCAGCCGTGGGAGCGGAAGTGCGCCCATGCCCCGCACGGCGAGCCGTAGCGTTGCCGGATGTAGCCGAGGCCCCATCTGATCTGTGTTCTGGGGTTGGTCCGCCAGTCCCGGCCCGCGTCGGCCATCTTCTTCCCGGGCAGTGCCTGGGGGATTCCGTACGCGCCGGAGGAGCGGTTGTGCGCCCTGTGGTTCCAGTTGCTCTCCCTTGTCCAGAGTCGCCGGAGACAGTCGAAGTTGGCGCGGCTCCAGCCCCTGGCGGCCACCATGGGCGCCGCGAGGGCCTGGTTGCCCCGCAACGCGGACGACGAGGCGGCCGCGGGGGAGACGTCGACGACCGTGGCGGTGGTGCTGACGGCGAGCGCCATGAGGCCCAGCGACAGGCTGGTACGGCGTGGCGTCGGCATAGGAAAGTGACCTTTCGCCGGTTTCGGGGGACGCCGTCACGATGCCCAGTGATTTCCAGTGGGCCAGCCGACAGGCTTTGTCAAGCCTTCTGTCAAAGATCGGTTAGAAAAGGATCAAGTGCCTGCTCAGGGGGCCGTCGAATCACCTGTGGCGTCCGTCACATTTCCTTTCCCGGGTGTCATAACTCTTGGATGTGACAGCGGGTTTAGGGTGCAGATCATGAGCATTCGTGATATTCCTCTGCGCACTCTCGCCGACGCGCCGACGACCCTCGCCGAGCTGGCCGGGGACGGCGCCGCCCTCGTCGTGAACGTCGCCTCCCGCTGCGGCCTCACCCCGCAGTACTCCGGGCTCGTCGAACTCCAGCGGACCTACGGCGGGGCGGGTCTCACCGTCGTCGGGGTCCCCTGCAACCAGTTCATGGGGCAGGAGCCCGGCAGCCCCGAGGAGATCCAGGAGTTCTGCTCGACCACCTACGGCGTGGACTTCCCGCTGCTGGCCAAGACCGATGTCAACGGTGAGGGGCGGCACCCGCTGTACGCCTCGCTCACCGAGACCCCGGACGCCGAGGGGACGGCCGGGGACGTCCAGTGGAACTTCGAGAAGTTCCTGGTCTCGCGTGAGGGCGAGGTGCTGGCCAGGTTCCGGCCGGGCGTCGAGCCCGGCGACCCGGCCGTCATCGCGGCGATCGAGAAGACCCTCTAGGTCCGCAGCTTCCCCTCACGATCAGCTCGGTCGGCAGAAGCACACCGCGCGGGCGCCTGGCGCCCGCGCGGAGCACCAGCTCGGCCGCCCGGTAGCCGATGTCCCGCGCGGGCTGGGCGATCACCGTCAGCGGGGGAGAGCACAGCTCGGCCCAGGGAACGTCGTCGAACATGATCAGTGACAGGTCCCTGGGCACCCGTACGTCCAGCTCCCTCGCGGCGAGCACGGCGGCCTCGCCCAGCAGGTTGCCCCCGGCGAGCACGGCGGTCAGGTCGGGCCGGTGCTGGAACAGCCCGGCCGCCGCGGCGTAGGCGGAGTCCCTGGTGCCGCGCGCCAGCACGATCAGCTCCTCGTCGACCAGGGGGCCCAGCGCCTGGCGGAAGGCGGTCAGGCGCTGGGACTGCCCAGGACCGCCGAGGTAGGCGATGCGTCGATGGCCCAGGCCCGTCAGATAGTCGATCGCGGTCCGCACGCCCGCGCGGTCGTCGGCCAGCACCGAGGGCACCTCGTCGCGCCCGCCCGCGCTCCGGTGCGCGAACACCGTGGTGAGCCCGGCCCGCAGCGTCGGAGCCCAGATCTCGCCCTCGCCCGAGGGCACCGCGATCACCCGGTCGACGCCCTGTTCGACCAGCATGCCGATCAGCTCGCCCTCGCGCTCCTCGTCGTCGCCCGTGGCGCCCAGGATCACCGGCTCGCCCGCCGAACGGGCGCAGGCGAGCACGCCGTCGGCCAGCCGGCCGTAGAAGGTGTCGGTGATGTCGGGCAACAGCAGCCCGATCCCGCCCGAGCGCTGCTGGCGCAGGTTACGGCCGAGCGCGCTCGGCCGGTAGTCGAGCTGGGCCGCGACGGTCAGCACCCGCTCCCTGGTCTCGGGGCTGGCCGACCCCCCGGACAGAACCCGCGAGACCGTTGCCACCCCGACCCCCGCCGCCTCCGCGACGTCCTTGATGGTCGTACGACGCATGCTCATGGAAACGATTCCATCATGTTTTCAGTATTCGATCCAGCGCGGAGAGATAACGGAAGCGCCGCTGACAAGGTAGTACCGGCTGAGGGGTTGACAGGGATCTTCGTTTCCGGTGAGATGCATGAAAACGTATCCACATCGGGTGAACGCGGGTTTGGCCCGAGGCGCTAAGGACTTCCATGGCATCCATCGTTCTCAGCAAAGTCGACAAGATCTACGCAGGCGGTGTCAAAGCCGTGAACGGCCTTGACCTTGAGATCAAGGACGGCGAGTTCATGGTGCTGGTCGGCCCGTCCGGCTGCGGCAAGTCCACCGCTCTGCGCATGATCGCCGGCCTTGAGGACATCAGCGGCGGCGAGATCTCCATCGGGGGCCGGGTGGTCAACCACCTGCCGCCGAAGGACCGCGACATCGCCATGGTCTTCCAGAACTACGCGCTCTACCCGCACATGACGGTCGAGGAGAACCTCGCCTTCGGCCTCAAGCTCCGCAAGATGCCCAAGGCGGAGATCTCCAAGAGGGTCAACGAGGCCGCCAAGATGCTCGGCCTTGAGCAGTACCTCAAGCGCAAGCCCGCCGCCCTGTCCGGTGGTCAGCGTCAGCGTGTCGCGATGGGCCGCGCCATCGTGCGTGAGCCGCAGGCCTTCCTCATGGACGAGCCGCTGTCCAACCTGGACGCCAAGCTCCGTGTCTCCATGCGCGCCTCCCTCAACACGCTGCACGACCGCCTCGGCGTCACCACCGTCTACGTCACCCACGACCAGGTCGAGGCCATGACCCTCGGCGACCGGGTCTGCGTGCTGCGCGACGGTCTGCTCCAGCAGGTCGACACCCCGCAGAACCTCTTCGACAGCCCGGTCAACCTCTTCGTCGCGGGCTTCATGGGCTCACCGTCGATGAACCTCGTCAACGCCGAGCTCGTCCGCGGTGACGGCGGCGCCTTCGTCTCGTTCGCCGGCATCAAGCTCCCGGTGCCCAACCAGAGCTTCACCGACAAGCCCGGTCTCGACCAGTGGCTCGGCAAGAAGGTCATCCTGGGCGTCCGGCCCTCCGACTTCGACGATGCGGCCGCCGCCAGCGGCGCTCCGGGCCACTGGAGCCGCCTGCAGGTGCGCGCCGAGGTCACCGAGGAGCTCGGCTCCGAGATCAACGTCCTGTTCCTGATCGACGCCCCGCCGGTCCAGCACCAGGACACCGTCGCCGCCGCGGACGCCGGTGAGGACGAGGAGACGACGCTGCCGCTGGTCGGCGACAAGTCGCTGTGGACCGCCCGCGTCAACTCCCGCAGCCACGTCCGTCCCGGCCAGAACGTCGAGCTGGTCGTCGACACCCACAACCTGCACTTCTTCGACCCGGTCTCCGGTCTGTCGATCGGCCACCCGGCCAACCTGCACGTCTGACCGATCCGAGTACCGGAAGGGCCCGCGCCGCAACCCCCTCCTGCCGCGCGGGCCCTTCCTTCTCCGTTTCCGTTCCTCCCGGCTGTCTCCGGTCATCTCCGGCCGAGACGCCGGGAGACACCGGCCGCGAGACCGCGGGGCACCAGCCTGCTCACCCCGACGATGACCTTGTAGCGCAGGTCGGGCACGCTCACCCGCTTGCCGAGCGCCAGGTCGCGCATGGACTCGTTCACCACGTCGTCGGCCGACAGCCACAGGAAACCGGGGATGCCCGAGGTGTCCATCGAGGCGCGCTCGTGGAACTCGGTCCTGACGAACCCCGGGCACAGCGCCATCACCCGCACGCGCGTCCCCACCAGCTCGGCGGCCATCGACTCGCTGTAGTTGACGACCCAGGCCTTGGAGGCGCTGTAGGTGCCGCGGTTGAGGAAGGCCGCGACCGACGCCACGTTGATCACCGCGCCCCGGTTCCGCTTGCGCATGCCGGGCAGCGCGGCCATCGTCAGCCGCAGCACCGCCTCGCAGTGCACCTTCAGCATCCGCAGCTCGTCGGGGACCGGGACGTCGAGGAACGAGCCGGGATGGCCGAAGCCCGCGTTGTTGACCAGCAGGTCGACCCCCTGGCGCAGCCGCGCCTCGACCCGCTCCAACCCCTCGTCGGTCGCCAGGTCGGCGGCGAGCACCTCGGCCTCGACCCCGTACCGCAGGCGCAGGGACTCGGCGGCGGCGCTCAGCCGTTCCTCGTCGCGGGCGACCAGGACGAGGGAGAACCCGTCGGCGGCGAGCCGTCGCGCGAAGGCGGCACCGATGCCGGCCGTCGCGCCCGTGATCAGTGCTGAAGGCATGTCCGCAGTCTAGTTCCTGTGATCGGAAACGCTCGCGGGCCCACGACGCATGATTGGGACATGAGGAATGTGTCGATCTCCCGTGGGACCGGGCCGGGAGCGGCCGCGTTATGCGCGGCCCTGTTGGTCTCCGTCTCGGCCTGCTCCACCCCCACCCCCGCCGCGGCCCCGCCCGCCGCCTCGCCCGTACGGTTCACCGAGCTGGCGCGGCTCGACATGCCGGTGGCGATGGCCGTACGCAAGGGCGACCAGACGCTCTACGTCGCCGAGCAGACCGGGCGGCTGCGCGCGGTGAAGGACGGCAAGGTCGCGCCGGAGCCCGTGGTCGACCTCTCCGCCGAGGTGAGCGGAGGAAACGAGCAGGGCCTGCTGGGCGTCGCCTTCCATCCGGACGGCGGTCACCTCTACCTCGACTGGACCGACGCCGAGGGGCACACCCACGTCACCGAGTGGGCCTTCGACGGCGTCAGGGCCACGAACCGCAGGGACGTGCTCTTCCAGCGGCAGCCGTACGCCAACCACAACGGGGGGCAGCTCGCCTTCGGGCCGGACGGCTACCTCTACATCGCCCTCGGCGACGGGGGCAGCGGGGGAGACCCGCAGGGAAACGGCCAGAACACCGGGACCTGGCTGGGCAAGATCCTCAGGATCGACCCACGTGGCACGCCGTACCGGGTGCCGGAGGACAACCCCTTCACGGCCACCCAGGGAGCGAAACCCGAAATATGGGCGTACGGCCTGCGGAACCCCTGGCGGTTCTCCTTCGACAGGAAGACGGGCGACATGTGGATCGGGGACGTCGGCCAGGACTCCTGGGAGGAGGTCGACTTCGCCCCGAAGGGCAAGGGCGGCGTGAACTACGGCTGGAACCGCAGGGAGGGCAAACACGACTTCCGAGGCGGCCAGGTCACGGGAACGGCCGAACCGGTCATCGAGTATCCCCTGCACGAGGGCGGGAACTGCTCGGTCATCGCCGGGCACGTCTACCGGGGAACGCGCGTCCCCGCCCTGTCCGGGCGCTTCCTCTACGGCGACTTCTGCGCGGGCTGGGTCAGGACGACCCCCGCCGACCGGCCCGGGGCCGGTGAGGAGGTGGGCAGGATCGAACAGCTGTCCTCCTTCGGTGAGGACCACGACGGCGAGCTGTACGCCCTGAGCCTGTCCGGCCCCCTCTACCGGATCGAGGCGGCGACCGGCTGACCGGCGTCAACGCCCGGAGAACAGTCCGCGATCCTTCGGCAAGCATCTCGCGGGGCGCGCGGGCCACCCCCGGCCGCGGCCGGTACCACGGACTGCGGGGAGGCCCCACCCGTGTCTCCCCTGAAGTTCACCACCGGCGGGGGAGTTCGAGATGACCGCAAGACGTGTGACGCCCATCCTTCTCGGCATGGCCCTGGTCGCGGCCGGGCCGATGTTCACGGCGACCGGGGCGGGCGCGGAACCCGTCCCCGAACCGACCGCGCACGCCCAGCCGTCGCCCCGGCTGGGCGACGACGGCCAGAACCTCGCGGAACGCGAGTTCACCGGCCGCCACTTCGCCGACCGCAAGCTCTCCAGGAAGTTCGCCGCCTACCTGAGGAAGCGCTCCGGCAGGCAGCAGCCCGGCGGGTTCACCCTCTCCCCTCCGCGGAAGCCGTGACCCTTCCCAGGCGGCGGGCCCGGAGCGGGGCGACGGGGTAGCGTCCCGGCATCCGCACCAGGAACGCCAGAAGCCCGGCACCGGCGCAGACGACGCCGGGGAGCGCGACGGCCCCCGGCACCCGGCCGAGCATCACGTACATGCCGAGCAGGCCCGCCGCGGTGGCCGCGGCGCTCATGACCAGGGCGACCTGCCGTGCGGTGAGACCCGCGGCGACGCAGCGGTGCGCCAGGTGGTCCGGGCCCGCCAGCAGCCAGGGGCGGCCGGCCCGCTGACGGGCGGCGACCGCCAGGCAGGTGTCGAGCACCGGGACGAAGGCGAAGAGCAGCAGCGCCGGGACGACCGTGACCGGCTCCGCCTGGCCGGAGACCGCGACCGCGCTCGCCGCCAGGGTGAAGCCGACGAACAGCGGGCCCGCCTTGCCCATGCGAATGCGGGCGGGGCTCCAGCCGTGGGCGGCGAAGCCCACGCAACCACAGGCCAGCGAGAACAGGAGCAGGGCGAAGGCGGGCTGGCCCGAGGCGAGCGCGGTGACGGCCAGGATGCCCGCGCCCACGGCTCCGACGCCTCCGAGCACGCCGTCGGTGTTGTCGATCATGGCGAACGCGTTGGCGACGAACACGATCCACAGCAGCGTGCCCGCCATGTCGATCCAGGCGCCGAAGATCTCGACGCGCACCCCGGATGCCACGACCAGGGTCGCGGCGACGCTCTCGACGGCCAGCCGCCACGCGGGCCGCAGCCGCCTGCAGTCGTGGATCACCCCGAGCAGGGCGACGAGGACACCGCTCATCATGATCATGATGAGCTGGAGGTTCCACTCGCCGGCCAGTGCCGTCGTGGGCAGCAACGTTCCCGCCGCGACGGCCGGTCCGCCGAGCCGGGGCGTCGGGCGCCGGTGCGGCCGGTACGCCCCGGGACGATCGACGATCTTCAGCCGCAGGGCGAACCGCCGGGTGAACTCGGTGAACACGGCCACCAGGACGAACGCCGCCGCGCCCGCCGACGCGATGACGGTGAGGGACTCCCCGGAGACCACCGCGGAGATCACCGGGCGCTCCCGGCGCCCGGCACCCGGCGGATAGTCCCGCGGGGCACGTTCCCCACGGAGGCACCACAACGCCGCGGTCTCACATACGGCTTCGCACGGGCGGCCCCGGTTGCGCCGGTCGCAACGATCTTCACGGTCAGTCACCTCTCGCTAGCTCGGCGGCCGTGCGCACGACGGACACGTTCCCCGGCCCCCTCGCAGGTGCCGTTCTCGTGCCGGTCCGGGACGGTGACGTGTCCGGCCGTAAACCCACCCGGCGTCCCGCACCGGGTGCCTTTCACCGACGGGCCCGTCCGGTGTCCCTCCCCGACGGATCACGGACGTGCTGGAGAAGTTAGCCGGGAGTCCGCCCGCTCCTTCGCGGCTATGGCGATGGCGGGGAGATGTTTTCCCATCCCCTGCCGACGCATGGCCGGGGCATGGCGGGAGCTGCGGAGGAGGACACAGTGGGAAACGCAGGGGGCCGTGTGATCGGGGTGCCGCCGGGGTGCTTTCCGGGGGAACCGGATGCCCGGTCCCCCCGAGGGCGACTCAGCCGAACTCGCCGTCCTTCACGCCGCCGACGAAGGCGTCCCACTCACCCTGAGTGAAGGCCAGCGCCGGGCCGCCGGGGTCCTTGGAGTCACGGACGAGGTAGAGCGCGTCGGCGTCGGCCTTGTGCGCCGCCAGGGCCGGGTCACCGGGGACGACCGCGACCTCCACGCAGTCTCCTCCGTTGGTGCTGCGGCTGCTCTTGCGCCATACGACGCTGGACAGATCCATCGATGGTCCTCGCACTCTCTTTCTATGGACTGGAACATCGCCTCGCCATCTGGGCGATGAAGGTGGCCGACGCCTCCGCGCCGAGAGCCAGTGCCGACAGGCTGCCGAACATGAGGGTGTAACGGCGCACCTCCTCCGGGTCCTCGGGCATGAGCCCGCTCGTGGCCTGCTCTAGGTAGACCAGATCGGGGTCTTCGGGCTCGGGGAAGCTGAGCAGGCAGAACTTGCCGTCCATCGCGGCGTGCGCCCCCGAGGAGAAGGGGATGACCCTGATCTCCACGTTCGGCAGCCTGCCGAGCCCGACGAGGTGTTCAAGCTGCTCGCGCATCACCGCGCGCCCGCCGATCTGACGCCGGAGTACTGCCTCGTCGAGTAAAGCGACGAGCTGGATCGGGTCACCGGGGCCGTGCAGCAACTGCTGCCGCGAGATGCGCACGGAGACCTTCTCATCGACCTCGGAGGGAGCCTGGGTCATGGCGGTCGCCTCGATGACGGCTCGTGCGTACGGCTCGGTCTGCATCAGGCCGGGCACGACGAGCGGTTCGTAGGTGCGCACCACCGACGCCTCCGCCTCAAGCCCGATGTAGGAGTCGAAGCCGGGTTTCAGCGCCTGCCGGTGCCGGTGCCACCAACCCCGCTGGCGGGCCTCCCTGGCCATCTGGATCAGGGAGGCGCGGGCCTCCCCGGTCACGCCGTACACATCGGTGAGGACCGACACGTCTGAGGGTTTCGGACGGGTCAAACCCGTCTCGTATCTCCAGAGAGTGGTGTCGGTGGAGCCGATCCGTTCAGCCACCTCCACCCGCGTCAGTCCACTGTTCTCTCGCAGACGGCTCAGTTCAGCCATCAGACGGCGGTGCCGCGCCGTTGGACTACGCCGGGGAGCCATGGTGCATACCTCCGTTCCAATGACAACGAAACTGAGGAATCTCAATATGAGCTATTGAAGTCCCTGATAGAACAGTTCACCGTGAGTGAGTGTGCCATCTCAGAGCGCGACGCGCATGGGAATGTGTGTGTCGGGGAGCGAGGCCAATCATGGCGGTCGTGCAACGGATCCAGCCGCTGCGGTCAACGATGTTCCTGCGGGGCGTGCCGGAGGCCGTCTCCGAGGCGAGGGACCGGGTCAGGGGCTTTCTCGGTGAGGGACACCCCGTGTCGGAGGACGTCGTCCTCCTGGTCAGCGAGGTGGTGACGAACTCGGTGGTCCACTCCGCCTCCGGCACGGGCGGACAGGTCGCGATGACCGTCGAACTCGGCGCGCAGAGCGTGCTGGTCGAGGTGTCCGACGCCGGATCGGGCGCGTCCGCGCCGCACGTGCGCAACGACCCGCAGGCCGAGAACGGCCGGGGGATGTTCCTCGTCGACCTGCTCGCGAACCGGTGGGGCGTCAAGGACGACCGCCGGGGCGGGCGGCGGACGGTCTGGTTCGAGATCGGCTTCTGACCGGGGTGCTTTACTCTGCGGAGTCGATGCCTGACTCTCGGTTGAGGTGCGTGGATTCCAAGGCGCGCCGGGAGAGGAGATCAGGTGAGACACCGTTCGATCATGGTGCTCGTGGTCCTGGCGCTGTCGTGTCTGGGCGTCACCACCGCGGGCGCGTCCGGAGACCCGCCGCCGAGCGGCCGGTACCGCGTCCAGGGACCCGATGATCCGCACCGGCGCAGCGCCGTCGCGGCCACCGGAGCGGTGATCGACCACGTCGAGGAGTCCTCGGTCGTGATCACCGCGGGGGACGCCGAGGTCGAGGCGATCAGAAGGCTGGGCTACACGGTCACGAGGATTCAGGGACCCCCCTCCCGCGAGGCGAGGCCGTTCGACTTTCCCGCCGCGGACTCCGGCTACCACAACTACGCCGAGATGACCGCCGAGATCGACCGGATCGTCGCCGCCCACCCCTCGATCGCGCGCAGAAGCAGCTACGGCACCTCCGTCCAGGGACGCGACCTGATCGCGGTGAAGATCAGTGACAACGCGGGAACGGACGAGAACGAACCCGAGGTGCTGTTCACCCACCACCAGCACGCCAGGGAGCACCTGACCGTGGAGATGGCGCTGTACATCCTCCACCTGCTCACCGACGGCTACGGCGCCGACTCCAGGATCACCTCCCTGGTGAACTCACGGGAGATCTGGGTCATGCCGGACCTCAACCCGGACGGCGGCGAGTACGACATCTCCAGCGGCTCCTACCGGCTCTGGCGTAAGAACCGCCAGCCCAACGCGGGCTCGTCGTACGTGGGGACCGACCTGAACCGCAACTGGGCCTATCGGTGGGGCTGCTGCGGCGGCTCGTCGCGTTCACCGTCGAGCGAGTCCTACCGGGGCCCGGCACCCGAGTCCGCGCCCGAGGTCAGGGCGGTCGCCGACTGGGTGCGCGGCAGGGTCGTCGGCGGCGAGCAGCAGATCAAGGCGAACATCGACTGGCACAGCTACAGCGAACTGGTCCTGTGGCCGTACGGCTTCACCTACGACGAGATCGCCCCCGGCATGACGCGGGACGAACACGACGCCCTCGCCACCCTCGGCGCGAACATGGCCTCGACCAACGGCTACGAGGCCATGCAGTCCAGCGACCTCTACATCGTCGACGGAGCGATCGACGACTGGCTGTGGGGCACCTACAAGATCTTCAGCTACACCTTCGAGATGTATCCGGCCGACTCCCCGCCGGGCTTCTACCCGCCCGACGAGCAGATCCGCCCGCAGACGACCCGCAACAGGGAGGCCGTACTCCGCCTGCTGGAGTACGGCGACTGCGTCTACCGGATCATCGGCAAACAGTCCCGGTACTGCGGCGCCCGGCAGACCTGACGCGGGCCGTACGGCGGGGCGGGATCAGGGGCGGCAGATCAGCTCGCCGTGGAGGATGGACAGCCAGCCGTCCCGCTCGGCGGCCCAGGCCAGCCAGCCACGGGAGATGCGGCGCAGGTCGTCCTCGGTCGCGACGCCCGAGGCGAGGGCCTGGCCGGCCATGTCGGACTTCAGGATGCGTTCGGCCCACATGCCGCCCCACCAGTCGCGGTCCTCGGGTGTCGCGAAGCACCAGGCGGAGGCGGAGGCGGTGACGTCGGAGAACCCTGCCTGGTGCGCCCAGGAGAGCAGCCGCCGTCCCGCGTCCGGCTCGCCGCCGTTGGCCCTGGCCACCCGCTGGTAGAGGCTCAGCCACTCGTCGAGCTCCGGGGGCCTGGGGAACCAGGTGAATGCGGCGTAGTCGCTGTCGCGGACGGCGACGACCCCACCGGGCGCGCAGACCCGGCGCATCTCCCGCAGCGCCTGGACGGGGTCGCCCACGTGCTGCAGCACCTGGTGGGCGTGGACGACGTCGAAGGCGTCGTCGGGCAGGTCGAGGGCGTGCACGTCGGCGACGGCGAACTCGATGTTGGACAGCCCTCGGCGCTCGGCCTCGGCCCTGGCCAGGGCCAGCGCGTCCTCGGTGACCTCGACCGCGGTGACCGTCCCCGGCGCGACCAGGGCGGCCAGCTCCGCGGTGATGGTCCCCGGCCCGCATCCCACGTCCAGCAGGGACATCCCGGGGCGCAGGTGCGGCAGGAGGTAGGCAGCGGAGTTCTCCACCGTGCGCCAGCGATGCGAGCGCAGCACCGACTCGTGGTGCCCGTGGGTGTAGACGGCGTTCTTGAACGTCATGGCGGATCACTCCTTCGGTCGATCTATCCGAACCGTAGCACCTATCTCATATTCCAAGAGAGATTGTCTCAATATATGGTCGTTACGGATTTCGCATCATTCGGACACTTGCTGTCACAGTGGGGCGCGCTCACACTCGGGTCCGGTACCGGCGTTCCGGTACCGGTGTCGCCGTGGGGGTGGTCCTCGTGACCGAGGAGTTCAGCACAAGTGAGACCTGGCCGATGGAGTGCCTGCGTTGCTGGCACGTCTGGCAGGAGAAGTACGTCGTCCGTCATCTGACCGACGCGCACGGCCACGACGTCGTCGTGTGGCTGCGCGGGGGAACGCCGGTCCAGCCGCCCTGGTCGGGAACGAGCTGTCCCGGCTGCGGGCACAGCCGCGTGGCGGCCTTCCCGCCGGGAAGCCGTCCGATCCCGGTGGCGGAACCCGCCGCCGTGGCCGTCCAGCCTGTCGCCGTGGAACCCGCCCCGGCGCCGCTCCCCGCCCCGGCGCACGGCCGCACGGGCGGCCGACGGCGGGGAGGCATCCGAGTCCCCGGCCTGACCCGGCAGCCCGCACTGCTGTACGCCCTGCTGGGGATCGCGTTCCTCCTGGTCACAGGCTTCGAACTGGTGGAACGAGTGGCGATCCACCACTGATCCCCGCAACCGGTGACCCGACCGGCCGCGACTTAGCAGGCCCGACACGGGGACCCCGATCTCACCATCCGGGGAAGGTGTGGCCTTGTGCTTCCCCGGCCCCAAGCGTGAAGGGTGTGGTTTGGGTTTTACCGGTGCCGTGCGTGAGGGGTGTCGGCTTGGGCGCGTCGGTGTCTGGACTGAGGAACGCAGGAGCGAAGCGACGGAGTGACGAGGGAAGACGCCGACCCGAAGCGCCCAAGCCCGCGACGCCGTCAGGCGGAGCAAAGAGACACAGCCCGCGGTGCCGAAGGCACCGCAAAGAGACACAGGGGCCGCGCCGCAGCACGCGGCCCCTCGTGTGCCCCCGGCAGGGCTGCGGCCCTTCCAGGCGGGTGACGTCGTGCCCCGCCGTACCGGAGGGTTCCGGTACGGCGGGCACGCCGCCGCATGGGGGACGGGCCGGCGCCGTCACCCGCGTGGCGGGGCCACGCGGGGAGGCCGCTCGCCTGCCGGGACCCGCAGGCCGCCGGGGGCGTCCGCCCGTCTCACCGGAAGACATCCCGCGATCATGATGGGGAGAACCTCCCGGATGGGCAAAGTCAGAGCCTGAAGTCCAGATCGGGGATGATTTCGGCGACGTCCATCTGGGCCTTCTGCAGCCTGCCGGAGTAGTCCCAGTTCAGGGCCTGCCAGCGGGTGAACTGGTCGAGCACCCACACTCCCGACTGGCGGCTGCCGTTGCCGGACTTGCCGTTTCCGCCGAAGGGCAGGTGCGCCTCGGCGCCCGAGGTGGAGTTGTTGACGCTGACCATGCCCGCGCCGATGCCCGAACGGAACCGGAAGGCGGCCTTCGGGTCGGTGGTGTAGATGGAGGAGGAGAGCCCGTAGCCGGGCCGGTTGGCGAGTCCGATCGCCTCCTCCAGGGTGGTGAAGCCGGTCACGCCCACGATCGGGCCGAACGTCTCCTCAAGGAACAGCCGGTCGTCGGGCCGCACGCCGTCCACGACGACGGGGTGGTAGTACAGGCCGCCCTCGCCGGTGAAGTTCCTCCGGGGGTTGTCCGGGGTGATCCTGCCGACCGGCCCGGAGACGACGCTGTGGTGCGGTCCGATCCAGCCGAGATACTCCTCGAAACGGGCGGCGAACCTCTCGTCGAGCAGCGGTCCGCACAGCACGTCCTCCGAGGGGTCGCCGATCACGGCGTCGGCGACGGCGCGCGTGTAACGGGTGAGGAACTCCTCGCGGACGCTCTCGTGGACGATCACGGTGCCGAGCGAGGTGCACCGCTGCCCGGCCGTGCCGAATCCGGCGAACAGGGCTCCCTCGACCGCCAGGTCCAGGTCGGCGTCGGGCATGACCACCATCGGGTTCTTGCCGCCGAGTTCGAGGCAGGGCGACTGCAGGTGCCGTCCGCACAGTTCGCCGATCCTGCGGCCGACCTCGGTCGAGCCGGTGAAGCCGACCTTGTGCACGGTGCTCTCGCCCAGCGCGGTCTCCAGCCCCCGGTAGGCGGTGGCCCCGTCGGTGAGGACCAGGTTCAGCACACCGTCGGGCAGTCCGGCCGCCGTGAACAGCCGGTGGAGCGCGTGCGCCGAGGCGGCGGCGTACTCGGCGGGCTTCCACACGACGGCGTTGCCCGCCAGCAGCGCCGGGACCAGGTACCACGAGGGCACCGCGACCGGGAAGTTGCCCGCCGTGATCACCGCGGCGACCCCGACCGGGACCCGGAAGGTGAACAGGCTCTTGTCGGGCATCTCCGAGGGGACGGTCTGCCCGTAGAGCCGCCTTCCCTCGCCGAGGAAGAAGTCGCACGTGTCGACGATCTCGCGGACCTCGCCCAGTGCCTCCGCGTACGGCTTGCCGATCTCCCGGGTGACGAGCCGGGCGAGCGTCTCGGCGTTCGCCTCGACCAGCCGTCCGATCGAGGCGATCACCCTGCCCCTGACGGGCGCGGGGACCGCGGCCCACTCGGTCTGCGCGGCGGCGGCCGTACGGCAGGCGGCGGCGAACGTCTCCGCGTCCGCGAGTCCGACCCGTGCGACCACCTCGTCCAGATGGGCGGGATTGACCGACTCGTAGACGTCGCCGGGCGTTCCTGACGTCTGCTTCCCCCCGATGACGGAGATGATCTCATCGGTCACCGTTGACCTCCTCGTATCGTTGTGATCGCAATTCTTCCCCCGGGGAACGGGGCCGTCACGCCCACTCGACCCGCGTCAGACCATACGGAAGTCGGCGAAGTCGAAGCCGGGGGAGACCACGCAGCTCACCAGCACGCCCTCCTCCCCCGTGGGCCGGGCGGCCTGCCAGGTTCCCGCGGGAACCAGCGCCTGCGGAACCTGGCCCTGCTCGACCAGCGGGCCGAGCACGATCGTCTCGGCGGGCTGACCCTCGTGGCCGCCGAGGGTCAGGGCCAGCGGGCCGCCCCTGTGCCAGAGCCACACCTCGTCCGAGCGGACCACGTGCGGACGGGACTCCTGCCCCGGTTCGAGCAGGAAGTAGATGCCGGTCGCCGTGGCGCGAGGGCCGTCGTAGCCGGCCGGGGTGAGAGCGACGGAGGTTCTCCAGGTCTCCCGGTACCAGCCTCCCTCGGGGTGGGGCAGCAGATCCAGGGCTTCGGCGAGCGCGGGACGCGTTGTCGTCATTGCACCGATCCTAGGCCGCTCTTTTTGTCGGCGACGTTGGCTAGCGTTCGGCGTGTGATCGAACGGTGGAACCGGGATCAGGTGCTCGCGCTCGCGCCTGACGCCCCGTCGAGAAAGGCGGCCCAGGGGGTCTCCTCACCCGGCAAGTGGTCGGGTGCGGGCGCCACGGCCGAGGCGGTGTGGGGCGAGTGCGCGGGCAGCGGCTCCAAGCCGTACCGCGCGTGCGTCGACCTGTCGGAGCCCGCCTACCGGTGCAGTTGCCCCAGCAGGAAGTTCCCCTGCAAGCACGCCCTGGGCCTGTTGCTGCTGTGGTCGGCCGACGCCGTCCCCGCCGCCGAGGAGCCCGCCGACTGGGTGGGCGAGTGGCTCGACCAGCGCCGGACGCGGGCGGAGAAGGCCGCGACCGCCGCCACCTCGGCCGCCGAGGGCGGTAAGGGGAAGGCCACCCCCGACCCCCGCAGGGCCGAGCAGCGTGAGCAGCGCGTGAGCGCGGGCCTGGCCGAGCTCGAACTCTGGCTCGCCGACCAGGTCAGGCAGGGCATCGCCGGGTCACGGCGGCACGACCACTGGGACGACCTCGTCAAACGTCTCGTCGACGCCCAGGCCCCCGGTGTCGCGGGTACCGTCTCCCGCCTCGGTGACGTGCTGGCGGGGGAGGACTGGCCCGCCCGTCTCCTCGGCGAATACTCCCTGCTGCACCTGCTCTCGGTGGCGCACCGCCGCATGGCCGCCACGCAGCCGTACGGCGCCGGCCACGGTGGTGGGGAGGGCGACGGCGGAGGGCTGGTCCGCACGGTCCGTGACCGGATCGGCTTCCCCGTCGCGAAGGAGGAGGTGCTCGCCGAGCCCGCGGTCCGCGACGTGTGGGACGTGCTGGGGCGCCGCGACTCCGAGCAGGACAGGTTGATCACCCGCCGGGTCTGGCTGCGCGGCAGGAACACGGGCCGGGCCGCCCTCGTGCTCTCCCACGCCCCCGTGGGACAGGCGCTCGACGCCTCCCTGGTCACCGGTGTCTCCCTCGACGCCGAGCTGGCCTTCTACCCCGGCTCCGCGCCGCTGCGCGCCCTGGTCGCGGCCCGTCACGACGGCGCCGTTCCCGTGCTCCCTCCTGCGGGACGCACCCCGGGGGAGGCGCTGGAGGAGGTGGCCCGCGCGCTGGCGGGAGATCCCTGGCTCGACTCATGGCCCGTCGTGCTGAGGGAGGTGACCCCCATGACGGCTCAGGGGAAGACCGGGTCCTGGCTGCTCGGCGGCCCGGACAGTGGCCCGGACAGTGGCCCGGACGGTGGCCCGGACAGTGATCCGAAAGGCGGTCCGGGCGCTGGTCTGAACCGTGGCCTGCCGCTGCACCCGTCGGCGGGCACACCGTGGCGGCTCGTCGCGGTCTCCGGCGGGCGCCCGCTGACCGTCGCCGCGGAGTGGACCCCGCGGGGGCTGCTTCCCCTGACGACCTGGGACGACCAGGGAAGGGTGATCGTGCTGTGAACTCCTCGTGGAACCCCACGCACGGCTGGGAGGACCTCGTCTCGGCCGCGCTCGTCGGCACCGACCGCCGTCCCCTCCCCTCGGGGGCGGCCACCCCGGAGGCCGAGCTGTTCGACCACGCCGCGCTGCTGACCGTCAGGGCGCGCGCCGGTCAGACGCCGCGCGAGGGCCGCCCGCTTGAGGCCGCCCCGCAGGAACGGCAGCCGGAGGTCTCACGGGCGGCCGGTGACAGGCTCGCCCGCATCCTGGGCGGTGAACGGCCGAGACTGCTCACCGAGTGGCTGCAGGCCGCCGCCGCGCGCGGTCACCGGCTCAGCCCGCACCTGCTGCCCGAGCTGCTCGACCAGGCGGCCAGGGACCGGTCGATCCGTCCCCACCTGGGCGTCCTCGCGGGAGCCAGGGGCCGCTGGCTGGCCGGGCTCAACCCCGCCTGGGGCTTCCTGCTCGAAGAGGTCACCGCGCCGGGAGCCGCGCACGAGACGTGGGAGCTGGGCACCTCGGGTGACCGTAAGGCCCACCTCGGCGCGGTGCGGGCGGCCGACCCCGCACGGGCCAGGCACCTGCTTGAGGAGACCTGGGAGAAGGAGACCCCGCAGGACCGCGCCGCCTTCCTTGAGATCCTGGCCGACGGGCTGTCCCTCGACGACGAGCCGTTCCTGGAGAACGCGCTCGACGACCGTCGCCGGGAGGTCCGTCACGAGGCGGCCGACCTGCTCACCCGGTTGCCCGGTTCCCGCCTCGCGCTGCGCATGGCCGAGCGGGCCGCCGCCTGCCTGCACACGGAGAACGGTGAGCTCCACATCGCCCCGCCCCTGGCCTGCGACGCCGCGATGGAGCGTGACGGCGTCAGGGCCAAACCCCCCAGGGGAACCGGCGAGCGAAGCTGGTGGCTCCAGCAGATCGTGGCCAGGGCACCCCTTGAGATCTGGCCCAGGCTGTTCGGCCGCCCGCCCGGAGAGCTGGTCCGGATGAAGATCCCCGACTGGGGGCGCGAGGTCATGGCGGGCTGGGTCAGGGCGACCGTGCTCCAGGGCGACCCCGAGTGGGCCCGCGTCCTGTTCGCCTGGGACCCACTCGCCGACCTGCTGGCCGTGCTGCCCAGGAAGGACCGGGAGGACGTGGCGGCCGGGTTCGTCCGCAGACACGGCCTCGACGGACAATTGATCATGGTTCTCGGTGGCGCCGCGGCGCCCTGGGGCCCCGACCTCGCGCTGGCGGTGCTGGAGAAGATCCTCCAGGTCTCCGGCACCCAGCCGTGGAACCTCAGCGAGCTGAGCAGGCTCGCGGGCGAGCGCATCGACCCCGCCCTGTACGGCATGGCCGAACGCCTCTCACCCGAACCCCCCATCCAGGAGGTCGCCGCCCTCCTGCGTTTCCGTGACGACATGTTGAAGGAGCTTCAGTGACGACGGTCCTGCGGGCCCACGCCGAAGACCAGTACGCCGACGAACTGGCGATCCTGGCCAAGGACGACGACCGGCCCCGCCCTCCGGGCTGGAAACTGTCCCCCTGGGCGGTGACCACCTACATCCTGGGCGACGGCGACCGGATCACCCCCAAGTACATCGGTCCGAGGCGCATCGTCGAGGTGGCGGTCGCGACCCTGGCCACCGACCGGGCGCTGCTGCTGCTCGGCGTCCCCGGCACCGCGAAGACCTGGCTGTCGGAGCACCTGGCGGCGGCGGTCAGCGGTGACTCGACCCTGCTCGTCCAGGGCACCGCAGGCACGGCTGAGGAGGCCGTCCGCTACGGCTGGAACTACGCCAGGCTGCTCGCCGAGGGGCCGTCACGGCAGGCACTCACCCCGAGCCCGGTGATGCGCGCCATGTCCGAGGGGCGCGTCGCCAGGGTCGAGGAGCTGACCCGCATGCCCTCCGACGTCCAGGACGCGCTGATCACCGTGCTGTCGGAGAAGACCCTGCCCATCCCCGAGCTGAACGAGGAGGTGCAGGCCACCCGGGGGTTCAACGTCATCGCCACCGCCAACGACCGCGACCGGGGCGTCAACGAGCTGTCCAGCGCGCTGCGCCGCAGGTTCAACACGGTCGTGCTGCCGGTCCCGGCGACCGCGGAGGAGGAGGTGGACATCGTCTCCCGCCGCGTCGAGCAGCTCGGCCGTTCACTGGAGCTGCCGCCCGCGCTGACCGGCCTTGAGGAGATCCGCCGCGTCGTCACGGTCTTCCGTGAGCTGCGCTCGGGGGTCACCGAGGACGGCCGCGCCAAGGTCAAGTCCCCCAGCGGCACGCTCAGCACCGCCGAGGCCATCTCGGTCCTCACCAACGGCATCGCGCTGGCCGCCCACTTCGGCGACGGTGTGCTGCGCCCCGCCGACGTGGCCGCCGGGATCGTCGGCGCCGTGGTGCAGGACCCGGTCTCCGACCGGGTGGTCTGGCGCGAATACCTGGAGACCGTCGTCCGCGAACGCCAGGACTGGCGCGACTTCTACCGGGCCTGCCGTGACGCGGGCTGAGAGGACCACCGTGACGCGGACCGCCGGGGTGCGGGGCGCTGTGGCACGGGCCGCCGGAGCGCGGGCTGAGACGGCTCGGGCCGGGGCGGTGCCCGCCGGCACGCGGGAGCCGACCGTCGGGAGGCGCCGGTGAGCGTCTCCGTGCTGGGGGTCCGGCACCATGGTCCCGGCTCGGCGCGCTCCCTGCGGGAGGAGCTGACGCGCCTCAAGCCCGACATCGTGCTCATCGAGGGGCCGCCGGAGGCCGACGACCTGGTCGGGCTGGCCAAGGATCCCGAGCTTCAACCCCCGGTCGCGCTGCTGGCCCACGTCCCCGGTGAGTCGTCCAAGGCCGCGTTCTGGCCGTTCGCGGTGTTCTCCCCCGAGTGGCAGGCGATCCGGCACGCGGTCGAGGCGGACGTCCCGGTCCGTTTCTGCGACATGCCCGCCGCGCACAGCCTCGCCCCGGCCTCCGAGGAGCGGGACGAGGAAGGGAACGAGGAGGACGACCGGGCGCCCGCCGTACGGGCCGATCCGATCGGCGCGCTCGCCCACGCCGCCGGATACGACGACCCGGAACGCTGGTGGGAGGACGCGGTCGAGCACCGGGGGGACACACCGTTCCAGGTGATCGCCGAGGCGATGGCCGCGGTCCGGGAGGGGCACGTCCCCGGCGAGGAGGAGGCCCGGCGGGAGGCCTTCATGCGGCGTGCGATCCGTACGGCGATCAGGGACGGCCACGAGCGGATCGTCGTCGTCTGCGGCGCCTGGCACGTGCCCGCGCTGGCCGGGCCGCCGGACGCCGGGTCACCCGGCGGTGCCTGGGGGGCCGGGCTGCCGACGGCCAAGGCCGACGACGCGCTGCTGCGCGGCCTGCCGAAGGTCAAGGTCGAGACGACGTGGGTGCCGTGGACGTACGGGCGGCTGGCCGCCTGGAGCGGATACGGCGCCGGGGTGACCTCGCCCGGCTGGTACCACCACCTGTTCACCGCGCCCGACCGTCCGGTCGAGCGCTGGCTGACCGAGGCGGCGGGCACACTGCGCGCCGAGGACCTGCCCGTCTCATCCGCCCACGTCATCGAGGCGGTACGGCTCGCCAGGAGCCTGGCCACGCTCAGGGGAAGACCGCTGGCCGGGCTCGCCGAGGCGACCGAGGCGGTCAGGGCGGTGCTCTGCGAGGGTGACGACCTGCCGGTCGAACTGGTCCAGCGGCGCATGGTCGTGGGAGAGCGGCTGGGCACGGTCCCCGACTCGACCCCGATGGTCCCGCTGCAGCGCCACCTGCGTCAGGAGCAGCGCCGGGTACGGCTCAAGCCGGAGGCCTTGGACCGCGAGCACGACCTCGACCTGCGCAAACCCCTCGACCTGGAGCGCAGCAGACTGCTGCACCGGCTGCGCCTGCTCGGCGTCGGCTGGGGGACGCCGAAGGAGAGCCGGGGCAAGGGCACCTTCCGTGAGTCGTGGACACTCGCCTGGCGGCCCGAGTTCGACATCGACCTGATCGAGGCGGGCGTGTGGGGCACGACCGTCCCCGCGGCCGCCGTCGCCCGGGTCCATGACCTGGCACGCGGCGGGCAGGAGAAGCGGGAGGTCCCGCTGGCCGTCCTCACCGGCCTGGTCGAGCAGTGCCTGCTGGCCGACCTGCCGGACGCGCTGCCGTACGTGATCGAGGTCCTGTCCGAACAGGCCGCCCTGGACGGCGACGTCACGCACCTGATGGCCGCCTTCCCCGCGATGGTGCGCGCCCAGCGCTACGGCGACGTGCGCGCGACCCCCGCGGAGGGGCTGGCGGCCGTCGCCGACGCCATGCTCACCAGGATCTGCCTCGGGTTCGGCGGCGCCGCCGCCGGGCTCGACGAGGACGCCGCCCGCGACCTGCTGAAACACGTCGACGCGGTGCACGCGGCCGTGACCCTGCTCCAGGACGCCCCGGTGCCCGAGGGGGAGGACTCACCGGCGGCGCGTTGGCTGGGCGCGCTGCGCGGGGTCTCGGGACGTTCCGGCCTGCCCGGGGTGATCGAAGGACGCCTCACCAGGCTCCTGCTGGACGCCGGGAACCTCGAAGCGGGCCAGGTGGGCGCCGTCATGGCCAGGGCCATGTCCGCTGGGCACCCCCCGGCCCGCGCCGCCGCCTGGGTCGAGGGCTTCCTGTCCGGGGGCGGCCTGCTGCTGGTCCACGACTCCCGGCTGCTGGCGCTGATCGACGAGTGGCTGACCGGGCTGGCGCCGGAGACGTTCGTCGACGTGCTGCCGCTGCTGCGCCGTACGTTCGGCGCCTTCGCCGCACCCGAGCGGCGCTCGATCGGCTCCCGGGTCAGGTCACTGGGCACCGGGGAGGGCCCCGCCATGACCGGGGACGCCGAGGAGATCGACGAGGAACGCGCGGCGGCGGCCACGCGCACCGTGCTGGCACTTCTGGGAAGGACGGAGATCGCGTGACGGACGAGAGGCTGCGCCGCTGGCGGCTCGTGCTCGGCGGCGACGCGGACGGCACCGGATGCGCGCTCGGCGGGGTGGACGCGCAGATGGACGGCGCCCTGGCGGCGCTCTACGGCGGTGGGGAAGGCGGCAGGGAGGGCGGTGAGCGGAGCGCGGGCCTCGGCGGCTCCGCACCCAGGGTGGCGCGCTGGCTGGGGGACATCCGCTCCTACTTCCCCTCGACCGTCGTGCAGGTCATGCAGAAGGACGCGGTCGAACGGCTGAACCTCACGCGGCTGCTGCTCGAACCGGAGATGCTCGAGGCGGTGGAACCGGACGTCCATCTGGTCGGCACCCTGCTGTCCCTCAACCGGGTGATGCCGGAGAAGGCACGCGAGTCGGCCAGGGCGCTGGTCGCGAAGGTGGTGGCCGACCTGGAGCGCCGGCTCACCCAGAAGACGAAGGCGGCGGTGACGGGGGCGCTCGACCGCGCCGCCAAGACCAACCGGCCCCGCCGGGTCGCCGACATCGACTGGGACCGCACGATCAGGGCCAACCTGCACAACTACCTGCCCGAACGCGGCACCGTCGTGCCCTCAAGGCTCGTCGGGTACGGCAGGCGCCAGCGCGCGGTCCAGCGGGAGGTCGTGCTCTGCATCGACCAGAGCGGGTCCATGGCGGCCTCGGTCGTCTATTCGAGCGTGTTCGGCGCGGTCCTCGCCTCGATGCGCTCGCTGAAGACCTCGCTGGTGGTCTTCGACACCTCGATCGTCGACCTGACCGAGCAGCTCCACGACCCGGTCGAGCTGCTGTTCGGCACGCAGCTCGGCGGTGGCACCGACATCAACCGGGCCATCGCCTACTGCCAGGGGCTCATCACCCGGCCCACCGACTCGATCTTCGTCCTGATCAGCGACCTCTACGAGGGAGGCGTCAGGCAGGAGATGCTCCGCAGGGTGGCCCAGATGACCGCGGCGGGCGTCCAGGTGATCGTGCTGCTGGCGTTGTCCGACGAGGGCGCGCCCTTCTACGACCACGAGAACGCCGCGGCCCTCGCCGCTCTCGGCGTGCCCGCCTTCGCCTGCACCCCCGACGCCTTCCCCGGCCTCATGGCCGCGGCCATCGAGCGCCGTGACGTCGGGGTGTGGGCCGAGCGGGAGCTGGGGGTCGCGGCCACCTGACCCGGTCCCGGCGGGGGCGGTACGGAGGCCCGGCCCCGCCGAAGGGCGACGGGAACGATCAGGGCGCGGGGCAGAGCAGGGGGCCGACGGCCTCACGCAGATCGGGGGAGATGGGGGAGGGGCGGAGGGTGGCCGGGTCGAGCTTCACCTGGACCCGGCGGCCCTCGGCGTGCACGACCGACATGTCGGCAGACAGCACGCGGAAGCCGTACACGAGGCTGGTCGTGCCGAGGTGCTCGACCCAGAAGTGCACGGACGCCTCGCCCACCTTGGAGATGGGGGCGTGGTAGGTGACGGAGAACTCGCGCACCACGAAGAACAGGTCGGCGAAGTGCGGCTCCGAGGGGTCGAAGGCCCAGCCCCGCGCGGCCCAGTAGCCCGAGAGGGCCCGTTCGAGCAGCAGGACATACCGGGCGTTGTGCACGACGCCCATGGCGTCGAGGTCCTCGAAGTGGATCTGGACGGGGTGGACGTGCCCGGGTAGCAGGGCGGTCGTCATGTCAGGCCTCCGGGAGGATGCTGGGGTCGGTCGCCAGGGTGCGGAGCCGGTCGAGCACGGCCCGGCGGGCGTGCTCACGGCTCCGTTCGTGCTGGAGCAGGCGGGTGTGGACGACCACCACCGCGCCGAGTGCCTCGATCTCGAAGGCCAGCTGCCGGGGGTCGGTCTCGGGCCGGAGCTGACCCAGGGCGACGGCCCGCCCGGCGAGCCCGGCCAGCAGGTCCATCCAGTCGTCGATCGCGGCGGCGACGGCGTCACGCACCGGCCCGGGCCGGTCGTCGAACTCACTGCCGACGGCCTGAAAGAAGCAGCCGCCGGGCAGCCGCTCCGAGGCGTAGAAGTCCAGGCGGAGCTCGTGCAGGGCCAGCAACCTGGGCAGCCCCCGTGGCGCGCCCAGGGCGGGCTCGACGATCTGCTCGATCCACTGCCGCCGGGCGTGCTCCACGATCGCGAGCTGCAGGGACCGCTTGTCGGGCCAATGCGCGAAGAGCCCGGACTTGCTGACGCCGAGCGTCTGGGCGAGCCGGGCGAGCGAGAGGCCTTCGAGGCCCTCGACCGAGGCCAGGCGGACGGCGGCGTCGAGCACCGTCCCGCGAGTTCGCTCGCCACGCAGAAGCCGTCCGTCGATCACGCGCCCACCCTAGCAAACAATATGACCGATCGGTCGCACATATTTTCACGCACGGCCCACGGCGCACGGTTCGCGGGGCGTGGTTCTACGGCGCGTGGTCCTACGACCAAGGGCCGACTCACGGGACCGATGCCGGGGCGGGGCGGCGACCGTACCGTCCAGTGCATGACTTCCACCGTGGTCGAAGCCCCCCAGGAGGGGATGTTCGCCGAACGTTATCGCGCACTGACGGTCGGTATGGTCGCATTGATCGTTCTGGTCGCCTTCGAGGCGCTCGCGGTCGCCACCGCGATGCCGGTCGTGGGCCGCGAACTCGACGGGATCGCGCTCTACGCCCTGGCCTTCAGCGGGGCGCTGGCCGCCGGGATGGTCGCGACCGTGCTCGGCGGGCGCTGGGGAGACCTGCGCGGGCCGGTGGCCCCGCTCTGGACCGGAATCGGGGCCTTCGCCGCCGGACTGGTCGTGGCCGGGATCGCGCCGACCATGGACGTGTTCGTCCTCGGCCGGTTCATCCAGGGATTCGGCGGCGGGATCTTCCAGGTGGCGCTGTACGTGCTGGTCTCTCGGGTCTATCCGGCACAGATGCACCCCAGGGTGTTCTCGGCCCTGGCCGCGGGCTGGGTCGTGCCGTCCATGGCCGGGCCGCTGGTCGCGGGCGTCGTGGTCGAACATCTCGGCTGGCGCTGGGTCTTCCTCGGCGTGCCGATGTTCGTCCTGCCCGCCGCGCTGCTGCTCTGGCGGGGCCTGGCCGTCGTCCCCGAAGGGGAGCGTGAAGAGGAGACGGGCAGGCGCACCCCCATCGCCAGGCGTCTCGGCTGGGCCGCGCTGACGGCCGTCGGCGCGGCCCTCATGCAGTACGGCGGAGCGGCCCGCGGCGTCGGGCTCGTCCTGCTGGCCGCCGGGCTGGCCGTACTGGCCCTGTCACTGCCCAGGCTGCTGCCGCCGGGCACCCTCAGGGCCGCGCGGGGCCTGCCGTCGGTGATCGCGCTGCGCGGCGTCGTCGCCGGCACCGCCCTCGGCGCTGAGGTCTTCCTGCCGCTCATGCTCACCGGGGAACGGGGACTGTCACCGGCCGCGGCCGGGATGGTGCTCACCGCGGGCGCGCTGGCCTGGGCGTTCGCCTCGTGGGTCGTCGGACGGGGCTGGATCGGCAGGGTGCTGATCCTGCGGGCGGGACCTGTCATGATCGCCCTGGGCATCGCGCTGATGGCTCTGACGATCTTCCCCGAGGTCCCGGTCGCGCTGGCCGTCGCCGGAGAGACGATCGTGGGACTCGGCATCGGAAGCGTCTACCCCACGTTGTCCGTGCTCGTCCTGGAACTGTCGAAGCCTGGGGAGGAGGGGGAGAACAGCGCCTCGATGGGCATCGGCGAGTCGGTCTTCACGGTCGTCCTGGTCGCGGTCGTCGGGGCGATCGTCGCGGCCTTCGGCGCGTCCGGGCCGGTGTACCTGGCCTGCTTCGCGCTGACGGCGCTCGTGGCCGCCACGGGCACCTTCGCCGGGGGCCGCTTCAGGACCTGAGCGGGGACCATGGCCGGGGACGGTTTGAGGGCTGAGCGGGACGCGGTCGGGGGGTGATTCGGGCCGGTTCGGAGTTTGAGCGCGAGATCCGGCCGGGGGCGGTTTGAGGGCTGGGCGGGACACGGTCGGGGGCGGTTCGGAAGCCGGGCGCAGGTCGCGCCGGGGGTGGAGGCCCGGCCGGTTCGGGGCGGGAGCGGTTCGGGGTTTGAGCGTGGGGCGTGGTCGGGGCGGGGCCTGGACCGGGGCCGGTTCGGGGCCGAACGTGGGTCGGGGCGGGGACGGTCGGGGCCCTGAGCGTGAGGCGCGGCCGGACGGGGAGGTCCGTGGCCGTGACACCATGGGGAAGACGCCGAGCGCCTTTCGTGTTGGGAGAAGGAGTCCCGCCCCAGAGCGGGACTCATTGTGTTTCCGAGACGTCTCCCAAGGCGTTTTCCCGATCTGTACGGAATCGAGGGGGTCCATGCCGCGCGTACGTGAGCTTGAGGTGTTCCGGCTGGTTCTGCCCTACGGCAGGCGTCCCGAGGCGGTCCTCGTCCGGCTCACCGACTATGGGGGCATGACCGGGTGGGGGGAGATCGTCGACCCGGGCCCCAAGACCTGGAGGCTCCTGCAGGAAGAGCTGAGCGGCGCGCTGATCGGCCTCGACTGGGAGCATCCCGACGAACTGGGCGACGTTCCCGGCGGACCGGCCGCCGACATGGCCTGCTGGGACCTGTGGGCGAGGATGCGCGGCGTGCCGCTCTCCCACGCGCTCGGCGGTAGCCGTACCTCGCTGATGGCCACCGTCAGGATCGGCGCGGAACGCAACCTGGAAAGCCTGGTCGCACGGGTCAACCGGCACGTCTGCGCCGGATACGCCCACGTCACCCTGGACGTCCACCCCGGCTGGGACGTCGAGCCGCTGCGCGCGGTGCGTCAGGCCTACCCCGCCCTCGGCATCGGCGTCGACGCGCGTGGGGGCTACACCGACGCCAGGGCCCTTGAGGCGATGGACGCCTACACGCTCTCGTCCATCGAGCGCCCCTTCACCGGTCTCGCGGGCCACGCCGACCTGCAGGAACGCGTCGCAGCCCCGGTGCTGGTCGAGGTCTCCTCGGCCGCCGAGCTCGACGAGGCGGTGGTCACGCGCGCGGGCCGGGCGCTGCTGCTGCGCCCCTCGGCCATCGGCTCCCTGCGTGAGGTACGGCGGATGCACGACATCGCCGCCGCGGCCGGATGGGAGATCGCCTGCTCGGGAGGCCAGGGCACCGGCCTGGCCAGGGCGGCGACGGTCGCCGCGGCCAGCCTGCCCGGCTGCGGGCTGCCCTGCGACGTGGCCGAACCCCCGCGCAGCGCGCAGATCGTCACACCGCCGGTGGGTGCCTCGGACGGCGTGATCGCAGTACCGCTCACCCAGCCGGGCCTGGGCCACACGGTCGACGTCAATCGTGTCCGCCGCCTGGCCAAGGAGACCTACGCCGTCTGAGCGGTGGCTCAGTTCATGGTCACCGCGCCACGGCGCGCTCGGTCGGTCGGGCACGACTCACGAGCCGGGACGGTCAACGTTCGCGTTCCCGTCGTAGCCTCTGGATCTCGCGGTGCAGCTCACGCTCACGGTTCGCACGCAGCCGCTCGTGCCACTGTGTCCCCCGTTCGGCAGCCTCCTGGTCCATGCGCGCCTGGGCGTCCGCGACCTCGTTCAGGACGAGCCCGGAGCCGATGAGCGTGGCCAGCACGACGAGGGTGAACAGGCCGACCGGGCCGGTGACGAATATCAGGGCGAGAATCGCGAGACTTCCGAAGAATACGATTTTTGCGGCGTTGTCTATCGCGTCGATGTTTCTGTCGAAGAACGACATTCGTTAACGCTCTCCTCGTGGGGAGTGGCCTGCTTTCGGGTTCGCGGGGTCGCGGCGGGATGGGAACGGTTTTGACGGCGGGTGGAGTTCCCGGGGATGGACTACGGTCTTTCTGTGCCGTTTCCGGGTGATGGGCGATTGCCTTCCGGCCACAGCCCGTGCGCGTACTCCATGAGATCCTCGGTGACGACGCGACGGTGCCTGCCCACCAGCCGGTAAGGGATCAGGCCGGCCTCCAGCAGGCTGATCAGGTAGGGGCGCGACACGCGCAGCACGTCCGCCGCCTGCTGGGTGGTCAGTTCGGCCCCCGAGGGGATGACCGAAACGCCCCGGCCTCGTGCGACCTGCGTCAGAACGTGGGCGAGCAGGAGGAGGGCCTCGCGTGGGAGAACCAGCGGATTTTCGTCACCTGGGTCGGCGGTGAACCGGACGCCGCTCTCGCCGGGGTGTCGCCTGAGAATCTCTTCGAGCCGCCCGGCGGCGTCGGCCGCTTTTCGAGTGTCCATCGATCCTGGATTGACCGAGAACTTGACGTGAATGCCGGGCACGTCTATCTTCCCCTCGTAATCGCACTATCTGAAACAGGCGAAGCAATCGAAACGGCGGCGGCGCGGCACTGACGGGGGTCGACCCTGCCGCCGTAAATATCCGGCGTTTAGTGTGATATCCAGCTTTTCCATCCACGGTGAGCTGGGGGAGACGGGGTGGCGTGACCGAGCGGATGGTGCCCAACCCTCGGCACGAACGGCTGAAACAACTCCTGAGAGAGGCCGAGTACGGTTCCCAGGAGGTTCGGCAGGCCTATCAGCGCGCCGTTGGAGCGATGCAGTCGGGAAAGGTCTGGACGGGGCCGACGGCCGTCAAGTGGGGCGCCGAGCTTGAGGCACGGCACCAGCGACTGGGACAGCTCGCCCGGCGGGTCGTGGAGGCGATCGAGGAGGAACTGCGCAGGCAGCCTCCGCTGGTGACCGAGTCCGAGGCGGACGCCATGCGCCGGGAAATGGCCGGGCGGGTGTGACCGCCTCAGTCGTTGAGGGGAAGGCGTGTTGGCGGACAGCGACGAGTTCTGCGGGATCGACCCCGATGAGATGGGGCGGCTGGCCGTCTCCCTGCGGGGCGCGGCCGACCGGCTGACCGCGTTCAGCAGGGAGTACGAGGGCAAACTCGGCCGGTACGGGATCGGCACCCCCGCGCTGCGGGAGATCTCCGACATCGCCGAATGGGGCGGCACCCAGGTCTCCATGCTGCACGGCCGGATCGATTTGGTCGGAAACCTGGGTGCCGGGGCCCCCGAACTGGGAGGTGCCGTCGCGATGACGGGCGGCCAGGGGCTTGTTCGTCTGCCCGATGACCTGGAGTCCATGGAAGTCGCTCAGGGGCTGGCCAGGATGTACGGAAACGACATCCTGGCCAGGAGCGACGGTGACGCTCTGGCCAACCTCGTCCATGATCACGCCGACGAGGTCGCCGCGCTGGCCGACAACCCTCAGGCCGCCGCCGCCTTTTTCGCCCTGCTGCCCGCCAAGTCTCGCGTTAAGCTGCCGAGTCTTCTCATGGCGGCTGGTAGCAAGACCGCCAAGCAGGACTTGGCGGCCTTCAGTAAGGCACTGGGGGCGGCTTTGAACGCGCCCCTGCTGGTCCCGGCGTTCGCCAAGGTCAGGGAGGATCTGACCAAACCAGCAGGAAGCAAGATCGTCGCGTGGAACCGTCTCGCGCTGCTCAAGGGGGCGAACGCCCCCGCCAAGGTGCGTAGTGCGGCGGCCCGCGCGCTGGTTCTGGACGACTTCATGAAGAACCCCGAACAGGACTGGCGGGCGAACTTCGACGAGGCCAAGAAGTACGACCTGCCCCCCGACCTGGTGGCGATGGCCCTCGAGGTGCTTGCGGGGGACGGTGCGGCGGTGCGTGAGGCGTTCGCGGGTATGGGTGGGACGGGCGTCAAACTCAGCCAGGTCGAGAAGATGAAGCTCTTCCTCGACTACGCCGATCAGGTGAGTGCCGGGGACGAGGTCGCTGACGCTTTCGGCCGGGTGCTGGAGTCCGGCGCCGAGGCCACAACCGAGAAGCCGGGACAACATAGCCAAGCTGCAGCCGCCTTCGCTCTGGACACGATGCTGGTCACAGGGCCTTTCGGCGTGGCCTTGCCAGCGACCGCCAAGGATTCTATGGGCGTGATCGGCAGGTCGTACGTTCATGAGCTGGCCTCGGGGGCCCGTTTCGACAAGGCCGCGAACAGAGCGTCGGGAATGCGCATCCCGGAGCATTGGGTTTCCCTTCCAGGGGTCACCCCCGCGTTCTATCTCAGCCCTGGCGACACCTACCGGTTCATGAAAACCTTCGTTGGAGAAGAGAATTCTGTCGCCGATTTCAACTCGGCAATGGCCAGGTTCCGGCATGACACCCTGCTGGCCGCCGCCCGGCTGGACGCCCAGAGTGACGACAACTATTTTCGTGACATCTCCATGATGTTTGGGGACTTCAGTAGTGTCATGTTCAAGGCGACGAAGGATGCGCTTGGTGAAGAGGACGCCGCAGGTGAACACGCCCGCAATTTCATCAAGAACACCTCAGGCTTCCTGATGGGCGGATTCTCTTTCACGAACGAGTTCATTGACCTTGGCTGGGAGGTCTTTCAGGCATACGGCTTCAGTGACCTGGGAGACAGGTGGGACGACAGCTTTGAGAAGCAGGTAGAAAAGGCCACTGGGCAGCGAGCCGACCTCGCGAGGCGTATGAAGTTCGACATGGCTCACCTTCTCTACAGCGGAGGCTACCCAACGAGTAGACCGCCCCAAGAGCTCGTCAACACGGCCACGGGTACCCTCAAAACATATGAAGAACTTGTAATTGACGCCAAGCGTGAAGCGGCCGGTGAAGGGAAGTGGGAGGAAGCGCTCCAGGCGAAGCTGTCTGCCTATGAGAACTGGATGGACGAAAATGGCAATCTCGACAAGGAGATTGAATACTCTTCGCGATTCCAGTCTAGTGATCTGGCAGAAAATCTGTTGAGACGTCCGGGAAAAGAAGATTGACTCGTTATTTCGGCAGGCAGGCCGTCTGTGCGCGCAGTCGCCAGGTGGGGGCTTCTGGTGATACGTAAACATCCACACTTACCCCAGTATTCTTAATGCCTTTGATGAACCGCCCTTCTGGGGTGTCTATTTGGGTGGTGTCGTATTCAATTTTGTACCCCAGGGTCTTGGAAAGAGTGTTCTGCATAACCCTCTCGGCGGTATCCAGGTAGGTGTCGGTACTTTCTTCTTTTTTGCGCTCCTCGTCTGCTGTCGCTCGTAACACTCGCTTGAATCCGTTCTCTCCGCAGGGGACGTCCTTATCGGGGCGTTGGAGGATATGGAGATTCATAAGTGGGTTTTTGAACAGGTCGTCGGTTTCCAGGAGGTGGGTGTCCTTCTGGAGTTCTGCGGTGGCTTCCTTCAGGGAGGGTTCGGAGGTGGTGCATCCCGAGGCCGCGATTATCAGCGTCAGGCCGATGGCCAGTGATCGGGTGACGCGCATGCCTTACCTCCGAAAGTACGGTTGACGCTGAGACATACCGATCTTCGCCTAGTCGGATCGCCTCCGCCACGTTCTTGACCGCATTCGGCGTCAGAAGTCGGAGATTCGGAACCAGACCGATCGGGTGGTCTCACCGCGGTGCGTCCCCCATGTGGTCGCGAGCAGATTCACCAGCCAAAGGCCGCGTCCGCCGTCCTCGTCGAGATCGGGTGTCCGGACGATTGGCGCACTGGTGGACGAGTCGTCGTCGGTCACCTGCACGTGGACGTCGCCGGGAGCGTGCGTCATTCGTACGGTCACCTGCCCGCCCGGCGTGCGTCCCGAGTTCGAGTGGGTGACCGCGTTGGTGGCCACCTCACTCAGCAGGAGTAGCACATCGTCGAGAACCGGGCCGGCGATTTGCCCGGTCAGGAGATCGCGTGCCCATTTTCGGGCGATGGGAATGGATATCTCCTTTCCCGGGAAGTTCCGCTGCCAGGTGTCGTGAGGCGCCTTCGGCCGGGTGTCGCCGTAATGGCCGATCGGATTGTTGCCTCTCATGCGCCCACCTCCGCCATGATGACGTCGGCGGCGTTGTCGGCGTGGGCCGCCACCCATTTGCCTCCCGGCCACATTCGAGCCCACCACGGACGCCAGGTGAAGGCCCAGCCGGAACGCCATATGACGATGACGCGGGCCAGGGTGCCGGACGCTGACCGCACTTCCAGAACCGGTTCACCCGCTGTGGGAAGGACCAGGACGACGCAGGCGCCGAGGGTGTGCATCGTCCGGCCGAGCCGGACCAGGTGGTCGAATCTCTCGCGCTGCTCGCCAGGCGTCACGGCCGGGCTCCGGAATGCTTTCCGGCGTGCCCGGCCGGGAGACTGAATTTCATCGGCGTATTCATTGGAGGGTTGCTTCCTTCCCGGTGCAGAGGTGATTGATTGCTTTCTTCTTCGCTCCTCCCGGCGATAGGGGAGTGCGTTTATGATGCTCCCCTGATGCCTGGTCGGGTATCTGTTCCGCAGTCCAGAGCAGGGTGGATGATGACAGCCGTTGGTCTGTCCGGGACTGAATTCGGTATCACCGGCCGGGCAATAGGTCAGTTTTTTATAATTCGGGAGGGAATGTGATGGAAGTGGTGCCGGCTCTTGATCCTGCGTCCCCGCGTGTGCGGTTCGGCGTCGAGCTGCGCCGCCTGCGGGAGGGCGCCCAGCTGCCGCAGGCCGCCGTGGCCTCCCGGCTCGGGTGCACCCAGACCCAGGTGAGCCGTCTGGAGAAGGCCGTCCGCAGTCCGTCGAAGTCCGACGCCGAGCGGCTGGACCGGCTCTTCGGCGCCGAGGGCGGTGTCTCCTTCGTCCGGCTCTACGAGCGGATCACCGCCCAGCCCGGCGGCCCGGTCTGGTTCCGGAGCTGGGCCGAGGAGATCGAGCCCACCGCCCGCGTCCTACGATCCTGGGACCCCCTCCTGATTCCTGGACTCCTCCAGACGGAGGCCTATGCCCGGCACCTTTTCAGCTTGGAGCCCAGGGCCACTGCCGAAGTGGTTCAGAATCAGGTCGAAGCGCGAATGCGGCGACAGCGAATCCTCGATCGTGACAGCCCTCCACTTGTCCTCGTGCTCGTCGACGCCGGTGTACCGCATCGCAAGGTCGGCGATGCCAAGGTGATGCGTGAGCAATTGGACTGTCTTCTGAAGATCGTTGAGCGTCCTGCGGTCTCCATTCAGGTTGTCGACCCGGACTGTCTTCCAGGTTTGGCGGGGGCCTTTATGATTGCCGAGCTTCCTGATGGGAACCCGGTCACCGTCCATGCGGACTCACCAGCCCAGGGGCATGTCACGGCTGACTGCGAACTCGTGACCCTGATTCAGGAGCGATATGAGGCGATACGTCTGTGGGCTTATCCTGAACGCGCATCCCTCAAGATGATCGAGAAAGCGAGACGCGAGTGGACCTGAGCGCCGCCGTGTGGCGGAAATCATCGCTGTCTTCAGGGAACGGCGGCCAGTGTGTGGAGGTAGCCGTGAACCTTCCCGAGATGGTCATCGTTCGTGACAGCAAGGACTCGGACGGTCCCACGCTGTTCTTTGCCCCTCATGCGTGGCGGTCCTTCGTTGGTGAAGTCAAGACCGGTGAGTTCGACCGCTGACCTGATTCGGGCGATCGGAGAAAGCGAGGGGGCATGGACTTGAGCGCCGCTGCATGGCGAAAGTCGTCACGTTCCGGAGACAACGGCGGCCAGTGTGTGGAGGTGGCCGTGAACCTTCCCGGGGTGGTCGCCGTTCGTGACAGCAAAGACCCGGACGGTCCCAAACTTCTTTTCGCTCCCGCCGGATGGAACGCCTTCGTCGGAGGGGTGAAGAACGGCGTGTTCGACCACTGATGTGGTCCGGATGATCGAGAGTAGCCGACCGCCGGGATCGGCGACGGGCGACGCCACCCTCCTTCGCCGGTCGCTTTCCTTGAGAAAAAGCCTCTCGGGCGGGACAGGCCGTCGCTGAAGAAGGCTTAACCAAGGCGGTGAGGTGTGGGCCGTTCCCCCTCACTGAGGTCGTCCGCGAGCCCCACAGAGGTCATCCGGGAGCCTCCTCACTGAGGCCGTCGTGCCCACAATCCTCGCCGAGGTCGTCCGCAGGCGCGATGGCATCGACCGGCGTGGACGGGAGGGGCGAGGCGTGCGCCGTACACAGCCGTGTTCAGAGGTTGGGCGCCGATGCTCCAGAGTGTGGGAGGGCGCGCTGGGCGTGCGCCGTACTCAGCCGTGCTCCGAGGTCAGGCGCAGCCTTCGTTGATCTCCTTGACCGGGGCCGGTTCCGTCGGCTTGCCCGACTTGGAGGTGGTTCCTGTGTCCCGCGCGCCGCTCGGGCCGGCGGTGGCACCCGAAGAAGCAGTAGCGTTCGGAGAAGCAGTGGCGCCCGAAGAGGCGGTGGCGCTCGGAGAAGAGGTGACCCCTGGCGTGGCGGTGGTGCCTGAGGTGGGAGTCGCGGGGGCGGCGAGTCGTTCCCGGGACGCCGAAGCGGTGGACGAGGTGTGGACGGCCTTGGCGGTGAGGGAGCGGATCTTGGCCCAGTCGGGGTAGCCGGTGCTGATCAGCGGCGGGACGAACTGGACGCTGGTCACCTCGGCGCTCTTCACCTTCAGGGCCAGCGGCACCAGGTGCTCCAGCATCGGCCGTGGGATGTCGGTCTGGAGGAGTTCCCTGGTGGCCAGCGCGATCCGGTTGAACCGGGAGAGCACGGTCGCCGGGTCGGCCTGCTGGAGCAGGGCGCTCAGCACGCAGCGCTGGCGGCCCATCCGGGTGTAGTCGTCGCTGAAGGTGCGCGAGCGGGCGAACCACATGGTGTCCGCCCCCCCGAGCCTGCGGGTCCCCGCCTTGACCAGGCCCTCGTTGTACTTGCCGAAGACGATGTCCTGCGGCACGGTCAGCCGCAGGCCGCCGATGGCGTCGATCAACCGGGCCAGGCCCCACATGTTCACCAGGGCGTACCAGTCGACCCGCAGGCCGAATGTGTATCCGACCGTCTCCATGAGGGTCCTGGCGCCCTGGTTCTTGCGTCCGCCGAAGAGCTCCGGGTGGGAGTCGGCGTACTCCCAGACCGAGAACAGCAGGTCCTCGCGGGAGCCGTCCGGGTTGGCGGGCAGCCGGAAGCCGTTGGGAAAGCGCTTGGCCATCGGGGAGCCGGGGACGAACCGGATGTTCTCCAGGTTGCGCGGCAGGCCGAGCAGTACGGTGTTGCCGGTTCTGACGTCGATGCTGGCCAGGTTGATGCTGTCGGTCCGTACGCCGACCCGGTGGGTGTCGGCGTCACCGCCGAGCAGCAGGATGTTCACCCGGGTCCTGCCCTCCCACGGATCGCTCTCCTGGGAGGAACTGGCCCGGGGGGCGGGGGTGGCCGGCGGGGCGCTGAAGATCCGGTCGAGCGCCGACTGCGAGACCGTGGCGTACTGCCCGGCCAGGCCGAACGGCAGCACGACCGTGATGGCGAGCAGACCCGCGATCACCCCCGCGACCGCCTGTGCGGGGCCGCGGAGCATGCCGGGCCGAAGCACCGTGAAGGAGTGCACGACCAGGACGAACCAGGCCAGGCCGAGGACCGGGGCGCCGATCGTGATGGCGGACAGCCAGGTCGAGGTGACCAGCAGCCCGGCCAGGTCTCCGAGGTCGGTGGTGAGCAGCACCCACAGCACGCCGAGCAGCAGCAGGGCGTAGACCGACAGCAGGGCGATCCCGGTCCTGCGCCATCCCGCCCGTAGGTGCCCCGCGCCGGGCAGTATCGCCGACAGGGCCGTCCAGCCGACGACCGCGCCGAGCCTTCGCGGCCCCCGTGGTCCCGGTCGCCTTGATCCGTCCTGCACCCGCTTCCCCGATCTCCCCACGCGCTTGAGCGCCGCAGGGGAGATGGTAGGGCGGGCGCCGAGGCTGAGGGGCGACGTACGGATGAACACCTTGGAAAAGAAATCCGCCTTTATCCTGACATATTTCCTAAGGCTGTGACTTTCTTGGCCGAAACCCGGTCCGGAGGTGACCATGCGCTCCGGCGAACCAGACCTTTCCGGAGGGCCTCTACCAGGGGAACCTCTACCAGGGGAAGGAGAACAGGTCGTAGTAGGCCGCGGCGACCAGCAGCAGGCCGGTCCCGCCGAGCACCCCGATGATCGCGGCCCACTGCGGGCGGCTCGGCCGCCAGCCCTCCCGCAGCCCGGAGACGACCGCCGCGCCGGCCGTGACCTCCTGCAACAGCATGAGTACGGCCAGCATCCTGATGACCAGCCACCCGGCGAGCACCGCGGGCCAGGCCCCCGCCTGGTTGACCGAGAACAGCACCAGCAGGGTGATGAGCGCGACCACCGAGACCAGCAGCCCGGCGCCGGTCCACGCCATCCGCCGGAACCTGCGCCTGACCGGGGGCCAGACTCTGGCGCCGGTCTCGCCGGACGGCCGCCCGCGCAGCCGTAGCACCATCTCGGTCACCGGTCCGACCACGTAGCCGACCGCGGTCAGGCACAGCGTCATCCCCAGGACCGCCCCGCCCGCGTACCACGGCGCCGCGGGGACCTCGCTGGCCTCGTAGCGCTGTACGGGTGTCGCGCCCGCGATGTGCGCGGCGGGTCTGGCGGTTCCCGGCAGTCCCGTGACCCAGTTGGCCAGCGTCTCCAGATACCCGGGCGCGAAGGGGCCGCCGTGCAGGCGCATGCCGTGGTCGGCGCCCTTCAGGTAGCGGATCGTGTAGTCGGGGTTGCCTCCCTCGGCGAGCGCGCCGGTCAGGGCCTTGCTGCTCTCGACGAACGGGATCGACGGGTCGCTCGTGCCGTACAGGGCCAGGACGGGGGCGCGCACCCTGCGCAGCGCGGGCATGCCGTCGTGGCGCAGGAAGTTCATGTGCACCGCGCTCATCGCCCTGACCAGCAGCTCCCTGGTCCCCGCGGGGGCGTGCAGCCGGTCGAGCTGCTCGCCGAGCGCCCAGGTGACCTGGCGTAACGGTGAGACGTTCGGCGCGGAGACCAGCACGGTGAACCCGACGTCCCGGCTCCTGGCCGCGGCGATCGGCGCCACCCAGCTGCCCTCGCTCACCCCCCACAGGCCGGTCCTGGCGGGGTCGACGTCGGCGCGCAGCCGCAGCCTGGCCAGCAGGCGCAGGGCGTCCTCGGCCAGCAGCTCGAAGTCGCGGTTGCGGAAGTCGTAGCGGACGGTCCGCTTGTCGTAGACGAGCGTGACGATCCCCGCCCCGGCCAGCCACTCGGCCTGGTCGGTGAACTCGTCACGCACCCCGGGACCCGCCCCCTGGACGAAGACCAGGGCGGGATGCCTGCCGGGGGACAGCGGCGCGCGGATCGTCGCGTCGAGCGTCGTGTCCCCGGCGTCGACGGTGATGTCCTCAACGGAGAAACGCCCGTTCGCCGAGACCGGCCTGGCCTCCGCGGCGGGCTGGGCGGGGAGGTTCTGGAAGATCGGGTCCACGTTCAGCGGCGGCGGATCGAAGGGAGGCGGCAGGGTGTAGCCGACCGTCGCCAGGGCCAGCAGGACCACACCCGCGGCCACGCTCACCACGCCTCGGCCAGCTCGCATGCCGATCGCTCCCTGGTCGTTGTTCGCCTCCGGGAGAAACGTACGATCTTCAGCGTACCCACGGCCGGTCACACCCGACAGGACGAATGGGAGCAGAGTGGTCACAGTGGTCTCGTGTGCGTTCGAGGCCTGTTAGCTTCACGTGACATGCGCGTGCTCCACACCTCCGACTGGCACCTGGGCCGCTCCTTCCACCGCGAGAGCCTCCTGAACGCCCAGGGCGCCTTCGTCGACCACCTGATCGAGACGATCAGGAGCGAACGGATCGACGTGGTCGTCGTCTCCGGCGACGTCTACGACAGGGCGCTGCCCTCGGTCGACGCGGTCGACCTGTGCAACCAGGCCCTGCGGCGGTTGGTCGGCGAACGGGTGCGCACCGTGCTGATCAGCGGCAACCACGACTCCGCGCGCAGGCTCGGCTTCGGCGCGGACCTGATCGACGCGGCGGGCGTCCACCTGCGCACCGACCCCGCGCGGGCGGGCGAGCCGGTCCTCGTCGAGGACCCCTCGGGCGACGGGCAGGTGGCCTTCTACGGCATCCCCTACCTGGAACCCGAGCTGGTGCGCGAACCGTGGGAGCTGCCCGAACGCACCCACACCGCGGCGCTCGGGCACGCCATGTCCCTGGTCCGCGCGGACCTGGCCCGCAGGGGGACCCGCTCGGTCGTGCTCGCCCACGCCTTCGTCACCGGCGGGCGGGCCAGTGACAGCGAGCGCGACATCAGCGTCGGCGGGGTCGAGCACGTCCCGCTCTCCGTCTTCGACGGCGTCGACTACGTGGCGCTCGGCCACCTGCACGGCCGCCAGCGGATGAGTGAGACCGTACGGTACTCGGGCTCCCCGATCGCCTACTCCTTCTCCGAGGAGCGCCAGGTGAAGGGCTCGTGGCTGGTGGAGGTCGACGCGCGGGGGCGGGTGAGCGCGGAGTTCGCCGAGGCCCCCGTCCCCCGGCCGATCGCCACGCGCAGGGGACGTCTCGACGACCTGCTGACCTCGGCGGACCACGCGGGTTACGAGGACCACTGGCTCCAGGTCACGCTGACCGACCCGGTCAGGCCGAAGGAGGCCATGGAACGCCTCAGGACCCGCTTCCCGCACACCCTCAGCCTCTCCTTCGAGCCCGAGGGCGGCACCCAGCAGGGCGCGGTACGGCCGAGGCTCGCCGGAAAACCGGAGATCGAGGTGGCGCTCGACTTCGTCCGTGAGGTCCGGGGCGAGGAGGCCGACCCCGAGGAGACCACGCTGCTCCGCGAGGCCATTGAGAACTGCCGAATCAGGGAGGCGATGGCGTAGATGCGCCCGCACCGTCTGTGGATCACCGCGTTCGGCTCCTTCCCGGGTGAGGAGGAGATCGACTTCGACGCTCTCGCAGAGGCGGGGCTGTTCCTGATCCACGGCCCGACCGGCGCGGGCAAGACCACCGTGCTGGACGCGCTCTGCTACGCCCTGTACGGCAGGGTGCCCGGCAGGCGCGACAACGCCAAGAGCCTGCGCTGCGACCACGCCCCACCCGGCAGGGGGCCCTCGGTCGCCTTGGAGGTCACCCTCAGGGGGCGGCGGCTGAAGATCACCCGTTCCCCGGCCTGGCAGCGCCCCAAGCTCAGGGGAGAGGGCATGACCGGGGAGAAGGAGAAGGCACTCGTCCAGGAGTTCACCCCCTCGGGCGAGTGGACCGGGCTGACCACGCGGGTCGACGAGGCGGGCGAGCTGATCGGCACCCTGCTGGGCATGAACGCCGACCAGTTCTTCCAGGTGGCGATGCTCCCGCAGGGGGACTTCGCCAGGTTCCTGCGCGCCGACGGCGAGGACCGTCGCAGGGTGCTCGAACGGCTGTTCTCCGTGAGGGTCTACGCCGGCGCCGAGGCGTGGCTCGCCGACCAGCGCACCGAGGCCTTCCGCGAGCAGCAGAGCCTGCGCACCGAGGTCGACTTCGCCGTCAAACGCATCGAGGAGGCGGCGGGCCCCGAACTGCTCGCCCTCCTCGCCGAGAACGCCGGGGACTCCTCCAGCGAGGAGGACCCGCTCGCCTGGGCCGCCGCGATCGAGGCGCTCGCCGCCGACGCCGAGGCCGGCGCGGGCCGCGACAACGACGGTGTCCTGGAGACCGTACGGCTGGCGCGGGCCGCCCTTGAGCAGGGAAACGCGCTCGCCGACCGGCGCCGCCGCCACGCCGAGGCGGTGGCGCGCGAACGCGCCCTCGGGGAGAGCGCGCAGGAACGGGCCGATCTGGAGGACGTGCTCGACGAGGCGGCCAGGGCCGACCGGGTGCTGCCCATGATCCGGGCCGCCGAGCAGCGGGAGGAGACCGCGACCAAGGCGCACCGGATGGCCGCCGACGCCGTCGCCCGAGCCCTGCCCCTGATCGGGCCGGCAGCCGGGGCAGCGGGCGAGAACGCGGCCGGCGTCGAACGGCTGGCCGCGATGGCGCTCGACCGGCGGGAGGAGATCACCAGGCTGGAGGAACTGCGCACGCAGGAACCGCTGCTGTCGAAGGACCTCCTGGAGCGTGCGACGCTCACCCGGGAGATCGCGGAGCTGGAAGCCCGCCAGAAGGAGACCGACAGCCGTCTTGGGGTTCTGCCCGGCCTCAGACGCGAGGCGGAGGCAAGGCTTTCCGCCGCCCGCCTGGACGCCGCGCGGGTCCCGGCCGCGGAGTCGGCGCGCGACGCCGCGCTGGCCCGGTTGAAGGCCGTGGAGCGGCGGGACGGCCTGGCCGTCGCCCTGGAGGAGGCGCGAGGACACCTGGCCACGGCGCTGGGCAGGCTGCCCGATCCGGTGGAGCACCGTCCGGGGGACGAGGCGCGCACCCGCGAGCTGCTGGCCGTACGGGAACGGGAGCACGGGCGGCTGCTCGCCGGGCTTGAGGGGTTGCGCGGCGACGAGGCCAGGCTCGCCGAACTGGCCGGGCCGCTGGCCGTGCTCGACGCCGAACTCGCCGAGGCGCAGGAGCGGGAGACGGCCCTTGGCGCGCGGTGCGCGGAACTCCCGGCCGCGCTCGCCGAGGTCACCGCGGAGCTCACCGAGGTCAGGGCCAGGGCGGCGGAGATCCCCGAGACGCGGGCACGTGCCGCCGCCGCCGCGGCCGGACTCGACGCGGCCGGACGCCGCGACGGCCTGCGCGCCGAACTCGACGCCGCCAGGACGCTCCAGGCCGAGGCCGTCGACCTCGCCCAGCGGCTTCGCGACCGCCTCCAGGACCTCCGGCAGGCCAGGATCGACGGCATGGCCGCGGAACTGGCGGCCGAACTCGTTCCCGGCGAACCCTGCGCCGTCTGCGGCTCTCCCGAACACCCTCACCCGGCGGCCAGGTCGGGGCGGGCCCCGACCCCCGAGGACGAGCGCGCCGCCCAGGCCGACCACGACGCCGCCGTGGAACGGCGCAGGAACGCCGAGACCGCGGTCGCCGCCCTCACCTCACGCCTCGAAGAGGCCCTCGCCGTGGCCGGGGACACGCCCGTGGAGCAGGCGCGGGAGGCCCTCGACGAGGTACGGCGCGCGCTGGCCGCCCTGACGGCGGTCGCGGAGACGGAGAGCGCCCTCGCCGAGAAGGCGGAGCGTCTGACGGCCGAACTCGACGAGGCGCGGACCGGGGCGGCCGACGCCGCGCGGCTGCTCGCCGGAGGCCGTACCCGCCAGGAGGAGTGGCGGGCGGAACAGGACAGGCTGACCGCCCGGCTCGACGAGGCACGCGGCGCCGACCCGACCGTCCAGGCCCGCAGGGAGCGCCTGACGCGGGAGGCGGCCCTGTTCGCCGCGGCGGCGGAGGCGGCCGGTCGCGCCGCGGAACTGGCGGCGGAGCACCGGGAGGCGTCCGAGGAGACGGACGTCCCGGCCGAGCAGGCCGCGCGGGAACTCGCGCGGGCGCAGGAGGCGCTGGCCGGGCTCACCGAGTCGGCGCGGGCCGAACCCGCGCTGGCCGAGGAGGCCGCGCGGACCGCGGACGAACAGGTCAGGCTTGAGGAGCTCTCGCGCGAACTCGCGGTCACGCTGGCCGCCCGCCGTACGCGGCGGGAGAGGCTGGACGCGGACATCGAGCGGCTGACCGCGCGCCTGGACGAGGCACGGGGCGACGACCCGACACTGGCCGCCAGGCTGGACCGGCTGGCGGAGGAGGCGGAGCTGCTCACGGAGGCCGTCGAGGCGACCCGGCTGGAGCGGACGGCCACGGCGGAGCTGGCGGCGGCCCATGTCACGGCCACGGCCGCGGCCGTCGAGGCGGGCTTCTCCGGTGTCGAGGACGCGCTCGCGGCCTTCCGTCCGCCGGCCGAGCGGGAGGAGAAGGCCGAACGGCTGCGCGAGCTCGAAAGGGAACGCGTCGCGGTCACCGCCCTGCTGGCCGACCCCGAACTGGTCGCCGCCGCCGCGGAGCCCGAACCCGACCTCGACGGGCTGCGGGCCGCGCGTGACGCCGCGGAGGCCGCCCAGGCGAGGCTGCTGTCCGCGGCGAACCAGGCGCGGGCCCGGCTCGCCAGGCTCGTCACGCTCGGCGCCGAGCTGGCGGGATGCCTGGACCGCTGGGGTCCCGCGCGGCGGCGTCACCACGTCGCCGAGGGGCTGGCGGCCCTGACCGGCGGGACCTCGGGCGACAACCGCTGGAAGATGCGCCTTTCCGCCTTCGTGCTCGGCGAGCGCCTGCGGCAGGTGGTCGACTCGGCCAACGAGCGCCTCGACCGCATGTCGGGCGGCCGTTATCTCCTCGAACACGGCCTCGGCCGTACGGCGGGCGACCGCAGCAGGTCGGGAGGCGGGCTCGGCCTGCGGATCGTGGACGGCTGGACCGGCAGGGACCGCGACCCGGCGACCCTGTCCGGCGGTGAGAGCTTCATCACCTCGCTGGCACTCGCCCTCGGCCTGGCCGACGTGGTCAGCGCCGAGGCCGGGGGAGTCGAGATCGGGGCGCTGTTCATCGACGAGGGGTTCGGCACCCTCGACGAGGAGACCCTCGACGGGGTGCTGGACATCCTCGACGGCCTGCGCGACGGCGGCAGGGCCGTCGGCATCGTCAGCCACGTCACCGAACTGCGCTCCCGCGTCCCGGCGCAGCTACGCGTCAGCAAGGGCCGCAAGGGCTCGACCGTCGAGGTCACTGTGCCCTGACGTGCCCTGACGAGCCCTGACCGGCGGCACGGGCCGGGCGGTAGGGTATGCGGAGGCGGTCTCCGAGTAGATGTGCGGAGAACGCCGGGAAAGTGAGGAGTCAAGGTGGCGACCACCCAGCGCCCCATGCGGGCCGACGCGCGGCGCAACTACGAACGACTGCTGGCCGCCGCGCGGGTGGCCTTCGCCGAGCAGGGCACCGAGGCGTCCCTGGAGGAGATCGCGAGGGCCGCCGGGGTCGGCATCGGCACCCTCTACCGGCACTTCCCCACCCGCAGGGCGCTGCTGGAGGCCGTGCTCCACGACGGTCTGGTCACCCTCGACACACAGGCCCGCGAACTGCTCGGTTCGGACTCCCCGCAGGAGGCGCTCCTTGAGTGGACGCGCCACCTGATGGCCCACGCCACCGTCTACCGGGGACTGGCCGCGACACTGATGAGCAGCCTCAACGACCCGGCCTCCGAGCTGTACGGCGCCTGCCAGCAGACCCGCGCGGGCGGGTCGGCGCTGCTGGCCGCCGCCCAGCGGACCGGCACCGTACGCGACGACGTCACCGGGACCGACCTGATGCGCCTCGTCAACGCGGTCGCCTGGATCGGCGAGCACTGCGGCGACGACACCTCGGAACGCCTCCTCGGCCTGGTGATGGACGGCCTTCGGGCTCAGTAGCCCCGCGTACGGCGGGCGGCGGGACGGCTGATGAACGCGCGGGTACGGCCACCCCGTCGCCTGACCCTCCTGGTCAGGTCGGAACCGGTGACCGCGCGCACGACCTCCCCGCCGAGGATGACGCCCGCGCCCAGGGCGAGCGCGGTCGACAGGGCCTGGAGCAGGCTCTCCTGCCCCGCGCCCCCGTGGCCCAGGTTGACCTCGAGCATGCCCCGGTAGAGCGCGGTCCCCGGCAGCAGCGAGCCGATCGCCGGGATCGTGATCACCATCGAGGGGACCCGGGCACGCAGGGCGTAGGCGCCGCCGAACAGCCCGACGACCGCCGCGGCGACGGCGGTGGCCAGGACGACCGGCACCTGCCAGACGTGCAGCTGTACGAAGACCACCCAGACCATCGCGCCGCCGAGCGCCGCCGCGAACAGATGGCGGGGCGGCACGAGCAGCGCAACCGCGAACGACAGCGTCACCCCCACGGCCCCGAGCAGCTGCTCAGGCCTGATCAGCAGCGGCGCGGACGGCACGTTCTCCACTGTCAGCGGCACCCCGAGACGGACGGCGGCGTACAGCGTGATGCCGATGCCCGACACGATCGCGGTCAGGATGAAGAAGATCTCGAACAGCCGCCCGGTCGCCGTGACGTACTCGCCCGCGATGCCGTCCTGCACGCAGGCGACCATCGGCCGTCCGGGCAGCAGCGCGACGACCGCGCCGACCACGACGGCCTCCGCCCGCACCGGCGCGCCGATCGCGAGCATCAGCACCGCGACCAGCGAGCCGAGCATCGCCGCGACCGTGAGCTGGAAGAACTCCGCGACGCCGCGTCTGGCCAGCCAGGCGCTCGCCCGGTCGCCGAGCACGGTCGCCGCGAACGCCGCCGTCGCGACCAGCGCGCCGCCGCCGACCAGGATGCTCGCCGAGGCCGCGATCAGCGCGAGCGCCGTGACCAGGAACCAGTCGGGGTAGACCCGGACCCGGCGGGTGACCTTCCGCAGCCGGGACTCGGCCTCCTCAAGCGGCATGGATCCGCCCGCGGTCTCCCTGATCATCTCGTGGACCGCGATCAACCGGTCGTAGTCGGGCAGGCGGCGCCGTACCCGGCGTTCCGCGGTGACCGGGACGCTCCCGTCGGAGGGGACGTGCGAGAGCGTGATGGCCGACAGGTTGACGTCCGCCTCGCAGTGCGGCACGCCGTAGGCGTTGGTGATCCTGCGCATGGCGCCGGAGACCGTCTCGGTGCTCTCGCCGCTGCCGAGCAGCAGCTCACCGACCCGCAGCGCCAGCGCCATCGCCCGGTAGAGGTCGTGTTTCTGGGGTGTCCGATCCAGCGGCGACGCCGACACCGATCCTCCCTGACCCTCCCGGCCGTCACCGGCCGCACCTCATGCGAGATTATCTGGTTCGCCGCCCGTCTCTCACCGTTCGTCCCTCATCACCTGTTCCGCACCGTCCGTCTCCGATGTCCGCCTGCCCACTGCGGCGGCCAGCGCCCGCACCCGCTCCGCGTGGGCGTCATGACCGACGATCACCGGCGGCTCGTTGTACGGCATGGCGTCGGAGGAGCGGCGCAGCTTGATGTACTGCCCGCAGGCGTCGACCGCGTAGGGCTCCATGTCGTCCTGGAGCGCGCCGATCACGGTGATGCCGTAGGTCTCGCCGATCTTGCGGAACAGCGCCACGGCCTCCCTGCGGTGCTCCTTGCCCAGGTTGCGGCCCAGCTCGTCGAGGACGAGGCACAGGTGGCCGCCGCCGGAGGAGGCGATCGCCGCGGCGCAGACCAGCTTGACCGCCTTCTCGTCCATCAACGCCGTGTTGGCCCGCCGGTTGTACGGCACGAAGCCCTGACCCTCGCCCCTGCGCCACCTGGGGGTGACCCGCCACGCCCAGCGCTGCTCGGGGTCGGCGGGCGCGGGCGGCACGGGAAACTCCAGCGTCGCGCCGTAGCCGCCGTAGGAGGTGTCCAGCCGGTCGAACTCCTCGGCGACCCGGGTGAGGCGCGCCTTGATCGCCGCGCTCAACGCCGCCCGGTGCACGGCGGTCGACTGCGCGGCCTCCTCGGCGCCCTTCGCCGCGGCGGCGAGGTCACGCTGCCTGGTGGCGAGCTGGGACTCGATCTGACGGCGCTGGTGACGTTCGTACTCCTCCTGGCCGCGCAGGTAGGACGCCAGGGCGGCGCAGACGCCGGGGAAGGTCGTCTGCTCACGCGCGGTGCGCCCGGCGCCGGGCTCGGTGCGCCGCCGTACCAGGAAGGCGAGCTCCTCGGGCATCTCGTCGTCCTCGCCGGGGAAGGTGTCGCGCAGCGCCTCGTCGAGGCGGCGTTCCGCGGTCCGCCACCACTCCTCGGCCGTCAGCGGGGACTCCTGCTCGCCCAGCGCCTCCAGCCACTCGCGGGCGCTCTGCGCGGTGCCGCCCCACTCGGCGGCCAGCGCCTCGATGCCGAGTGCCTGCCGCTCCGCCGTGATCGCGGCCGCCCGCTCGGCCGCCCGGTCGCGCTCCGCCTCGTGCCCGGCCCTGCGCCCCTCAAGGCGTTCGATCTCCATGTTCCTGGTCCTGGCACGGAAGTCGAGGGCGCCTGCCCGTCGCTCCGCCTCACCCACCTTCGGCCCGGCCTCGGCCAGCGCCTCGGTGAGACCGGTGAGCGCGGCCCGCCGTTCGGCCAGCCGCCGCTCGACGTCGGCGAGCCGTACGGCGGCCCTGGCCCCCTCCAGCCGCCGCCCGGCCTCCGCGACGCCGTCCTCGGCGGCGCGCACCGTCTCCGCGGCCACCTCCTGCGCGTCACGCGCCCGGTGCAGCCGCAGCTCGGCGGCCTTGATGCGGGCCTCCCTGCCGGTCGTGACCGCCTCGAACGCCCCGACGACGGTGACGCCCGCCGCGCTGACCAGCACGGAGCCGGGCAGCGCGGCCAGCGCCCGCGCCGCGGACGCCAGGTCGGCGGCGTCCACGACCACGGCGTGCTCCCTCGGCCAGCCACGGGCGCCGAGAGCCGCGGCGACCGCCCGCCCCGCAAGGCCGCCCGTGTCGTCCCTGGCGTGCTCGGCGACGTCGAGCGCGTCGAGCAGGCCGCTCGCCTCGACCCCCGCCGCGGCGAGCGCGTTGAGCTGTGCCGCGGCCGGGCCGCCCTCGGCGTCGTCGAGCGCGGCCTTGGCCCCCTCGGCCTCGCGGTCGGCGACACCCAGGGCCTTCAGCGCCTCGTTGAGCCTGAGCCTGGCCTGTCCGAGTTCGTCCTCGGCGGTCCGCACGTCACGGCCGTCGGCCAGCCGCCGCTGTTCCTCAAGGCCGGGGATCTGCCCGCGCAGCTCGTCGACCGCGTTCTCCGCGACCGCGCGGTCGGCGTCCAGCTTGGCCGTCCGCGCCTGCAGGGCAGTCAGCTCCCTGCGGGCCTCGGCCAGGCCGCGGTCGAGCGTGTCGTCCTTCAGGGTCGCGATCTCCGCCCGGACCTCGGCGACGGCCTCGGCCGCCCGCTCACCCTCCGCCGTCGCCCGCTCCAGGTCGGCGGCGAGAGCCTCGTCCCGCCGCGCGGTGTCGGCCAGCCTGCGCGCCAGCCGCCCACGCCAGCCGCGCATCCCCTCGGCCAGCCGTATCCTGGCCCGGTCGCGCCGGTCGAAGGTCTCAAGCAGCGCCCGCGACTCGTCCTCGAACTCCCTGAGCAACTCGGCGGCCCGCGCCGCCCGCACCCGTTTGGCGTGCTCGTCGCGCCGGGCGTCGCGTTCCTGGTCCAGCTCGGTGTCCAGGCCGGTCAGCGCGGCGATGGCCTCGAAGACCCGCTCGGGGGAGATCTCGTTGAGCGGCTGGGACAGCAGGTTCGTCGCGACCTTGCTGCGCACCGAGGTGGACAGGAACGACACGCACCTGACCCGGTCGCCGTACAGGAACCTGGTCAGGTCACGGGCGACGACGTCCCTGCGGCCCGCCGAGCGGGGCAGCGTCGCCCACAGGTGGTCGGCCCGCGTCACCCGCTCGGCCTCCGAGGAGGCCGTGGCCACGCACACCCCGGGGGTCCAGCGGATCTCCAGGTGCGGGGCCTCCTGGTTGACCCGCAGCCACACGGTCAGCGCGTCGTCCAGCCCGCCGGTGCCCGCCCGCCCGTCGCCGGCGTTCGCGAAGACGCCCACGATGTAGCCGTGGTCGGCGCTCGCCCACGTCCTTCCGCCCCCGCCCGCGGCGAGCTCGGCGTTGAACAGCAGCTCGGAGACCGCCTTCGCCCCGGAGGCGAAGCGCCACTGCTCGTCGCCGAGCAACGCGGTGATCATCGCGATGAACGAGGACTTGCCCGCGCCGTTGGAGTCCTTCGGGCCCGCCCCGGCGACCACGATCAGCGTCCCCGGCACCGTCGGCACCGGGTGGGTGGACAGCCGGGAGATGTTGACCGCCTGCACGGCGATCAGCACCCGGTCGCCGACCACGTTCTCACCCGGCGCCGCCACCCTGGCCTCGACGGGCACCAGACTGGCCTGCCCCGCTCGCCCGCCTGCGTTGTCCGGCGAGTCCCCGGCTGACGGGTCCGGCTGCTCGGTCACCCCTGTCGTTCCCTTCTTCTGTCTCATCGGCGGTTGGCCCTCACGGCCGCGGCCAGCGGGGTGTGCGGCCCCGCGGCGAGGATCAGCTCTTCCTGCAGACGGCGCCTGGCCTGCGGGGTCAACCGGTGGAACTGCGGCCCGGGGACGTATCCTCCGGCCTCCTCTCCCGCCTTGACCTGCGTGACCAGGCCCGCGTGGCGCAACGTCCGCAGCGCCGCGTCCAGCTCGCCGACCGGCAGCCTGGTGTGCCTGCGCAGCTCGTCGACCTGGGCGGGGAACGGAGACAGCCAGCTGTCGGCGGGCAACAGCCCGTCGGCGCGGGGGATGGCCACCGAGTGGACCAGCACCAGCACCAGCACCGCGCGCTCGGCCTCCCCGAGGGAGGACCCGGCCAGCGCGGCCGTCCCGTCCTCGTAGCCGGAGGTCCACCGCTCACGGTCCTGGACCAGGACGCGGCCCCGCCGCCGCAGCATCTCCGCGACCGTACGGCGTGGCGCCGGATCGCGCAGCGCGGGGAAACGCGCCTCGCCGACCGGCTCGGCCGCGTGCTCGACCGCCATGAAGGCGGCCACGATCTCGGCCCTGCGCCGCTCGTCGAAGGGGGCGAGCAGGTCCTCGTCGACCCCGTCGGGCTCGGAGACGCTCGCGGTCGCGCCCGCCCCGGTCTCCTCGGCGGCCTGCCGCCCGGTCCTGTCCTGTGGCCTGTCCTGTGCCCTGTCAGGGGCGGGCAGGACGTCGAGTCCGGTGGAGCCGTCCTCTCCCGAGGGGAGACGCCGCAGCAACTCCCTGAGCTGGGCGTGGGAGGCGGCGGGCCAGCCGGCGCAGCGGGGGCCGAGCCGTACGAGACCGGCGTCGACCTCAAGCCAGGCCGAGTCGTGCAGGCGGCGCAGCGCGCCGATCGCCCAGTTGCGCATGAGGTCGTCACCGCGGCCGATCAGTGCCCGGTAGGCGGACAGCACGTCCTCGACCGGCGCGGGGGAGCCGGGCCACGGATCGGCGGACAGGTCGTTCCAGCAGCACTTCAGCGCCGCGGCCAGCACCCGTCTCGTCTCTCCGGCCCGCTCCACGTTCACCGGCGCGACCTGGTACTCGTCGAGGAGGGACGGCGTCGCCCCGTCGGGCCAGGCGGGCAGCGCCGTACCGGTCCCGTCGGGGTTGCCGAGCCGGGTCATCCCCGGGGGAGCGGGCTCACCCGCGCCGAGCGTGAGGGGGCCGGTCGCCCTGGCCCGCGCGTGCGCCAGCTCAGGCGTCATGGCCCGTCCTCTCCAGGAGCCCGTGCGAGAGCCATGACGGCTCCCCGTCCGGGTCCGCGGTGAGGGCGTCCGACCAGCGCAGCCGGTAGGGGGACTCGGGACGAAGGTCGGCCGAGACGAGGTCGGCCAGCAGTCTGCGCGCGGAGACCCACTCGCCGTCCGCGGTGAGAAGCTCCTCAAGCCGGGCGCTCGGCCGCCCGGCGAGGGCCGCCTCGGCGACGGCGGTGAGGTGGTCGAGCCCGCCGCCACCGGGCTCGTGGGAGTCGGCGGGGCCGGGATCGGGCAGCGCGGAACGTGGCGGCGTCGGCTGCGCGGGGGCGGGCCGGGGACTCTCGTCAACGGCCCTGACGATCGCCGCAGGATCGTGCCACGGCGCGGGGACGTCGAAGACGAACCCGTCGAGCACGGCGGCGAGCCGCTCCCTGGACGCGGTCTGGGCGAACGTCCGCCAGGTCTCGGCGGGCAGCAGGGTGAGGTTCCTGGTCGTGCCCGCGGAGTCGGCCAGACGGCCCGCGGCCCGGCGGGAGGCGTCACTGTAGGAGTAGATCGAGGCGCGCAGCTCGGTGCAGGTGCGGTCCAGGTCGGGCCAGCGGGTGAGGATCGTGGCGTGCAGGCTCTGCGCCCTGCGGGCGATCTCCTCGGTGCCCCAGAGCTTGGGCGCCTGCTCACGCAGCTCCTCGATGGTGCCGCCGGTCAGCGTGATCAGCTCAAGCGCCCACAGCCTGAAGGCCCGCGACAGGTTCTGCGCGCTGAGCCGCGCCTCCTCCATGGTCGTGCGGGGGTCGGCGACGTTGAGGTCCTCCAGGGCGAGCAGCCGGTGCATCTCCGACTGACCGCCGTCGTCCATCATCCGCCGGACGAACATCAGCCCGACCACGCTGGTGAACGACGCCCGGTAGCGGAGCTGGTTCGGTTTGGGGAAGACCTCACGGATCGCGCCGAGACCCCTGAGCACCCGCAGACGGTTCTCGAACAGCTCAAGGGGGTAGGCCCGGCAGACGTGCCGCATCTGCTCGTGGGTCAGCCACTCCTCGCCCGCCTCGGCGAACGCCGCGAACAGCGTCTCGGCGATGTCGACCAGCACGGGGTCGTCGACCACGGCGCCGCTGTCGCGCGCGAGTGCGGCGAACATGCGGCGGTAGGTGGCGAGCACGGCCTCCTCGGAGAGGGCCGAGTCGAGCGTGATCTCGTGGTTCGTCTCTGGCACGCGCCCTACCGTAAGGCTTGGGCCCGACAATCACGGCCCTGACGCCGTACGGCACCGCGCCCGCGGTGGGGCCGTACGGCACGTGAGGCGCACGAAGATGATCGGCGGGAAAGGGGACGGGGGTTCCGGCCGGCTCACAAAGGATAATGGATCAGGGCGAATTCCCGATCATGCGTGATATTTCCTGATACCTGCCGTGTTTAACGAATTGTGGCAGTCCTTGAATGTTTGCGTTGGAGGTCCATTTTGCGATCGTGGACAGGGCGGGGGTGGTCGTGGACTGGACCGTGGACGCAGGCCGGGGCAGGATGGATTTCACCTGGTCTGGGGGCGGAAGAGCCGTTCCGGATATCCGATTGTTCGGATTCGCGCCCCTGGGGAGGCGTAATTCGCGGGGGGTGGGTACTCGTCTGGCCTATCCGGGTGGCGAACGGTTCCGGCGGGTAGCACAATGATTTCCGCGGGTGACATCCGGAGCAATTAACACATAAGCTTCCCGCCGAAAAGGGGACACGACCCGTGATAAGCGTCCTGATCGCCGAGGACATGCACCTCGTTCGCGGAGCGATGGCCGCGTTGCTCTCCGTCGAGCATGACATCAAGGTGGTCGAGGAGGTCGGTCACGGCGACGACGTGGTGCCCTCCTGCCTGCGGGCCAGGCCGGACGTCGCCCTCCTCGACATCGGGCTGCCCGGCACCGACGGCCTGTCGGCGGCCTGCGAACTGGCCAGGGTGCTGCCCTCCTGCAAGAACGTCATGCTGACGGGCCTGGCCACCCCCGCCGCGCTGCGGCGCGCGCTCGACGCCGGGGCGCGAGGCTTCGTCGTCAAGGACGCCCCGGCGGGAGAACTCGCCGAGTGCGTGCGCAGGGTCGCCGCGGGCGAGCGGGTCATCGACGCGGAGCTGGCCGTCGCCGCCCTCCACGCGCGGGAGAACCCGCTCACCGCCCGCGAGCTTGAGGTGCTCCAGGTCGCGGCCGAGGGGGAGCCGGTCAACGAGATCGCCAAACGGCTCTTCCTCTCCGGCGGAACGGTCCGAAACTACCTGTCGCGGATCCTCGCCAAGATGGGGGCCAGAACCAGGGTCGAGGCGGTCACCATCGCCCAGGAGTCGGGCTGGCTGTGGCCCGAGGACGTCAGGCGGATCGGCCTGATCCGCTACCGCTCACGGGCCTGATCCAGGCGCTCCCGGTTCGAGACCGGTGTGCCGGGCGAGGAAGGCCAGCATGTCCGCGGCCAGGCCGACCGACCGGCTGACCGACCTGGCCCCGTGTCCCACGCCGTCCTCGTGGCGCAGCACGACGGGCCTGTCTCCCGAGGTCGCCCACTGCAGGGCCGCGCACATCTTGCGGGCGTGGAGGGGGTCGACCCGGGAGTCGCCGCCGAAGGTGGTCAGCAGCGTCGCCGGATAGTCCGTGCCCTTCTCGACCCGGTGGTAGGGGGAGTAGCCGAGCAGCCAGCCCAACTGCTCGGGGTCGTCGGCCGAGCCGTACTCACCCCGCCAGGAGGGGCCGAGGCCGGAGCGCTCGTAGCGGACCATGTCGAGCAGCGGGGCCGAGCAGACCACGGCGGCGAACAGATCGGGACGCTGCGTCAGCACCGCGCCCGCCAGCAGGCCGCCGTTCGACTCGCCGCACACGCCCAGCCGGGACGGGGTGGTCCAGCCCTCCGCGACGAGGTGTTCGGCCACCGCGACGAAGTCGTCGAAGGTGTTCTGCTTGCGGCCGAGTGTGCCCGCCCTGTGCCAGTCGGCCCCCTCCTCGCCGCCGCCCCGCACCTGGGCGAACGCGAAGATCCCGCCCGCCTCGACCCAGGGCAGCACGTAGCCGGAGTACGACGGGGCCAGCGGGCGCCCGAATCCGCCGTAGCCGTACAGGACGGCGGGCCGGGGACCCGCGCCCGGGCGGGCCAGGACGACCACCCGCACCGGGGTGCCGTCGGCCGAGACGCAGACGAACCGATGAGACTCGACCTCGGGCACCTCGACGGCGCCGGGCGCCGCCTCCCAGAGCGTTGTCCGCCCGGTGCGCGCGTCGTAGCGGTGGACACCGACCGGGGTGACGCCGTCGGTGTAGGTGAACCAGACCTCGTGTCCCCCCTCAGGACGGGTGGACATGTGCCCGACGGAGCCGAGGCCGGGCAGGGGGACCAGGCCGAGCCGTTCCCCGGTCACCGGGTCGTGGACGCCGATCTCGCCGGTCGCGTGCCGGGTCCGGCCGACCAGCAGCACCGGTCCTCCGGTTCCCTCCGCGATCGCGAAGTCCCCGATCACGGCCTCCGGGTCGGGGCCGACCAGTTCGCTCCAGCCCTCGGGTGAGGGGTGCTCCGGGTCGGCGACGCACAGCCGGCCTCGGGGCGCGTCCCGGGTGGTCAGCAGGTACAGGCGGCCGTCGGGACCGACGGCGGCGACCGTCACCGCGTCCGTCCCCTCCTGGACCGTCCGCAGCGCGGGCCGTTCGGGGGAGGAGGCGACCAGGTCGGCCAGCCACAGGTCGTTGCCGCCGGGACGGCCCGCGGAGACCGTGAGCCAGCGTCCGTCCCCGCTGATCCCCAGGCCGTAGGAGCGTTCCTCGGCGAGGACCACGACGTCGTCGTCGGCGGGGGTGCCAAGCCGGTGCAGGCAGACCCTGCGCCCCCGCACGTAGAAGAAGGCCTTCCCGCCGGGCAGCCACGCGACCGGCGAGTAGCGGCAACGGTCGACCGGCCCGTCCACGACCTCGCCGGTCATGACGTCCGCGACGTACAGGCGCGAGTGCTCGTCCCCGTTCCTGGACAGCTGGAAGGCCAGCAGACGGCCCTCGGCGTCCGGCTGCCAGTGGTCGAGCGTGACCAGGCCGCCGGGGTCGAGCACCCCCGGATCGACGAGCGCCCTGACGTTCTCCCCCGCTGCGGCGGTGTACAGCACGGCGTGCTCCTGCCCGGCCGTACGGCGCAGGAAGAAGCGGCGCCCGCCCCGCCACATCGGCGTCCCCGCGGTCCCCGCCTCGGTGAGCGCGGCAACCCTGGCGTGCCACCCGTCACGGCCGGGCAGCGTGGCGGCGTGGGCACGCCACAGCTCGTCCTGGGCGGCGAGCCAGTCACGCGTCCTCGGGTCGTCTCCGTCCTCAAGCCACCGGTACGGATCGGGTACGGCCCGCCCGCCCAGAAGGTCGACGACCGGTTCCCGCTCGGCGGGCGGATAGATCATGGGACAAGCTCCTGGTTCTCGGCGGGGTTCCAGTGCCCGGCCAGTTCCGCGTACGGCGGGCACGAGGCGAGCAGTTCGTCGTGGGTCCCCAGCCGGACGTCGACGCCGTCCATGACGAGGATCCGCCGGGCCCTTCTCGCGGAGGTCAGCCGGTGGGCGACGACCAGCAGCGTGCCGCCCCTGCGGGCGAAGGCCTCCTCCGCGACGGCCTCGGCGACCGGGTCCAGGTGGCAGGTCGCCTCGTCGAGGACCACCAGGCGGGCGGGGCTCAGGTAGGCGCGGGCCAGGGCGACGAGCTGACGTTCGGCGGGGGAGAGCAGGCCCGGATCGACCTCGGCCGAGTGGCCGCCGAGCCTGGCGACCAGGGCGGTCAGCCCGACCGCGTCCACCGCCTCCTCGACGGCCTCGACCGGCGTTCCCGCGGCGGCCAGGTAGGTCAGGTTCTCCAGCAGCGTTCCCCGGAAGACGTAGGCCTCCTGGGGGATCAGCACCCGGCTCGCCGGATCGAGCAGGCCCGCGGGGACGCCGCCGACCAGGACCTCCCCCGCGTCCGGTGGCAGCACCCCGGTGACGAGCGCGGCCAGCGTCGACTTGCCGATGCCGCTGGGGCCGACGACCGCGACGTGGTCGCCGTCCGGGATCGACAGGCCGAGGCCGGAGATCACCGGCTCGGCGTGCGGGCCGTAGGCGAACCACACGTCGCGCAGCCGTACCCCGCCGTCCCCGGGGGCGCGCCGTTCCACCTCGGGGCGGGGCGGGGCGCCGTGGCGCAGGATGCGTTCGAGCGAGACCCGCAGCCGGACGCCGCTCATCCCGAGGCCCTGCACGAGGTTGCCCAGCGCGGGGGCGAGCGACTGGGTGACGTAGACCAGGGCGCCGAGGATCACCCCGGCCCCGGCCCCGCCGCGTACCAGCCAGGGGGTGCCGGCCAGGATCAGCAGCACAGGAAGCCAGCCCCCGACGGCGAGTGAGGCGGTGCGCAGCGCGGTCACCCCGGCCAGGGCGCGCCCGGCCCGTTCCTGCAGCCGCACCTGACGGCCGAGGTCGTCGGCCACCCGCGACCCGGCGCGGCAGGCGGTGATGTCACGCAGCGCGCCCGCCATGTCGGCGAGCGACTCGGCGGTGCGCTCGTCGGCGAGGATGAACTCCCGCTGCCGCCGGGCGAGCGCGGGCAGCGAGAGCAGGAACAGGCACAGGCCCGCGGCGAACGGCGGCAGGACCAGCACGAGCACACCGGGGGCGAGGGCACCCAGACCGAGCACGACGCTCACCACGGTGAAGGCGAAGGACCTGACGACCGTGATGACCGAGGCCAGGGCGTCCCTGGCCAGCTCGACCTGGAGGTTGGCCCGGGCGACGGAGGCGGTTCCTGGGCCGTTCCCCGCCGTGGCCGAACGGCGCAGCGCGCCGCCGACGACGTGGTCGAGCAACTCCTCGCGGAAGGGCTCGACGACGGCGCCGACGGTCAGCACGACCTGGCGCGCGCCCACCGCCGCCACCAGCCAGGCACCGCCCAGCACGGCGAGCCAGGCGAAGCCGATCCCGGCCCGGCCCGCGGCGAAACCGTCGTCGATGGCCCTGGCCACGGCCAGGCCGACCACGAGGGCGGGCGCGGTCTCGGCGACCGACCAGGCGCCCAGCCTCAGCAGCAGGCGGGGTTCGCGCAGCACCGCCCGGCGGACGGGACCGCCCGGTACGGCCGCCCTCACGACGCACCCGCCCCGGTGACCGGAGGGCTCGGTAGAGGCTGGAAGACGGCCCGGTAGGCGGGGTCCCGCCACAGCCTGGCGTGCGTGTCGCAGGCGCGCACCCGCCCCTCCTCCAGCCAGACCACCAGGTCGGCGGAGGCGGCGGTCGCGGCCCGGTGCGCCACGATCATCCGGGTACGGCCTCCCAGCTCGCCCGCCAGCGCCCGGCTGACCTGACGCTCGGTGACGGTGTCCAGGCTGGAGGTGGCGTCGTCGAGGACGAGCAGGCGACGGCCGTGCGCGAAGGCCCTGGCCAGGCCGAGCCGCTGCCGTTCCCCGCCGGACATGGGGGCCTCGCGCAGCGGCGTGCCGTACCCGAGGGGGAGCCTGCGTACGAAGCCGTCGGCGCACGCGGCACGGGCGGCGGCGTGTACGGCCGCCTCACGGCCGTCCGTCTCGGCGACGCCGAGGCCGACGGCGCCGGAGATCGTCCCACCGGCCAGGACCGGGCGCTCGAAGGCGTAGCCGACGGCCGCGCCGAGCGCCTCCGCGGACAGGTCGGGCAGCGGCACGCCGTCCAGGCGGACCTGCCCGGTCTCCGGGTCGGCCAGCCGTCCCGAGAGGGCGGCGAGGTGGGACTTGCCCGAGCCGGACCTGCCGACGACGGCGACCGAGGAGCCGCCGGGGACGACCAGGTCGATCCCGCTGAGCACGCCCGCGCCGACACCGCGCAGCTCCAGGGTGCCGGGGCCCTTCGGCAGGGACAGGCCTCCGTAGGCGATCGCGGGCTCCTCGGTCAGCTCCGCCAGGCGGCCCGCGGCGGCCCGTGCCCTGGCCAGACGGCCGACGTGGCCGAGCGCCGCACCGAGTCCGGCGCCGAGCACGACGTAGCGGGCGGCGGCGTACAGCTCCCCGGCGGTGAGGTCGCCCCCGGCCAGCCGTAGCCCGCCGACGCCGAGCACGGCCACTTCGAGCAGCGGCACCACGGCCCCCGCCCTCACCCCCGCCTGGGCGTTGGCCCGCCACATGTCCATGGCGTGCGCGCGCAGCCGGGGCAGGGGGGCGAGCACCCGGGCCCGTTCCCGCTCCTCGGTGCCGGCCGCGGCGATCGTGCACGCCCCGGAGAGGGCGTCGACCAGGCGCGCGGCGATGTCGGCCTGCGTCCGCTGGTAGTCACCGGCGAGGGAGGTGGTCGTGCTGAGGAAGGCCCGCAGGACGAACGCGATGAGCACCAGACCGGCGACCAGGGTCAGGGCGAGCCAGACGTCGATGAGGACGAGGGCGACCAGGCCGCCCGCGGTGGGGACGAGCAGCGCGGCCCCGGTGACGATCGACTCGGGCGCACGCCCGGTCTCGTCGGCGTTGACGCCCATCCGGGTGACCAGGTCCCCCTCGGGGAAACGGCGGGTCATCGCGGGACCGGCCCCGAGCACGTGCCGCAGGATCCGCAGCCGCAGCCACCGGGTGGCCCGCGCGCCGCCGCCCCCGGCCGCCCAGACGCCCAGCACGTCGCAGGCCGCGATCAGAACCACCACGGACCCGCAGGTCACCAGCCAGGTACGGCTCGCGGGCCCGGCCGCCACGAGCGTGTCGACGGTCCTGCCCAGGACGTAGGGGAGCGCGAGCTCGCCGAGCGCGCCCGCCAGGGAGGTGAACACCAGCACGTACAGCCAGGGACCGCTGTGCCTCAGCGTCCGCGTGACCAGCCGATCCGCCGTCCGCACCGTTCCTCCTTCGCCGCGGGTTCTCGTGGAGGGCTTCCTTGTATTTCCCGGTATTTCCTGAGATTTCTTGGTATTTCCTGGAAAGGGCGATGCCCGGGACGGCTGCCGTCGCCGGCCGTCCCGGGCATCCGCTTGACTAGTGGCAGAGCAGCAGGCTGAGGTTGCTCGGCGTGTGGGACTCGCAGCCCAGGACGGTCAGCGTGCTGCCGCCGCCGCCACCGTGGCCGCCGCCGGGGGTCTCCAGGGTCTGCAGGTCGAGAAGAACCATGGTGTAACTCCACTTCTGGGGGAAAAGCGCTTACCAGGGGATACGCGAAGAACCTCGGGGGAGGCTCAGTGGCAGAGCAGCAGGCTGAGGTTGCTGGGGGTGTGGGACTCGCAGCCGAGAACGGTCAGCGTGCTGCCGCCGCCGCCACCGTGGCCGCCGCCGGGGGTCTCCAGGGTCTGCAGGTCGAGAAGAACCATGGTGTGACTCCACTTCTGGTGAGCTGGAAGGGTGAGGGGGTCAGTGGCAGAGCAACAGGCTGAGGTTGCTCGGGGTGTGGGACTCGCAGCCCAGGACGGTCAGCGTGCTGCCGCCGCCGCCGCCGTGGCCGCCCCCGGGGGCTTCCAGGCTCTGCAGGTCGAGAAGTACCATGTGATCTACACCTCCTTCGATCTTGGTGTTCGTGGGAGTCGAGGTCGCTCGGCGGTTCACGCAGTCGTTGCCTTGGTCAGGGAGCCTGCGCCGCCGGGCGGCCCGGTAAAGGGGAGGAACACCGGCTCGTCGCGCAGCACGGTGCTCATCGCGAAGAGGACTCCGGCCGTGCCGGTCGCGAAGTCCATGGAGAGCCGCATCAGCTGGTCACCGGGGAAGGCCAGGCCGCCCGCGTACGGCAGGGCGTGCCAGCCGAGCCCGCTCAGCTGCGCGGACACGAGGTCGTTCAGGGCCGTTGAGCCTCCGGTCCTGGCCCGTCCGGCGCCCAGGGCCACGATCATGCCGGCGCGGCCGGTGAACAGGCCCGGCTGGACGTAGAAGCCGGCCCCGGTGACACGCTCGCAGCCGTCGAGGGCGGTCCTGAGGTCCGCGTCGTCGCGGTGGGCCAGATAGCGGCCCAGCGCCAGGGCGATCCCCACCGACCCCTCGTCGAGATAGGGCAGGACGCGCCAGCCCTGGGTGACCTGGAGGGAACCGTCCTCGCTTGTGGTGCACCGCCGCAGGTCCTGGCGGAGCGCGACGGCCGCGCCGTCGAGCATCGAGGGGTCGCCGCCACGCTCGTAGGCGTGGGTGAGGAGCAGGGCCGGGCCGCTTGAGCCGTACATCAGTCCCGCGCGGGGGTTGCTCCCGCCGCTGATCTCGGGCACGTCGCCGGGGCCGCCGAGCCGGTCGGCGCAGACACGGGCGATCCGGTGGGCCAGCTCGGTCAGGCCCGTCTCACCGGTCGTCTCGCCCAGGTGGAAGAGGGTGAGCCCGATGCCGGACAGGCCGCCGAACAGGCCCAGGTCCAGGGCCTCCCACTTCTCCCGCATGCACCGTTCGACGATGTCGAGCGCGTCCTGGCGGTGTCCGAGCAGGTCGAGCACGTACGCCACCCCGTGCAGGCCGTCGTAGAAACCGAGGCCGGTGCCCGGTTCGGGGTCGAGCGCCCCGCGCCGCAGCCACTCCTCATACTCGGGGAAACGGCCGCAACCCGCCCGTTCCAGGGCGTAGAGCACGCCGGCCGCGCCGTGGGCGACGCCGAGACCGCCGCCGGGACGGAACTGGGCGATGTCGCCGGGGAAGAGACGGTCCTTCCGCCCGGGGGTCGCGCTGGCCAGGATGGCCCTGGCCAGTGACTCCCTGACCTCCGGCCAGCCGTCGCTCTCCGGCCGGGGGATTCGGGTGGGGGTCGTCTCCGTCGCGCCGAGGATGGTCGTGACGGCCTCCTCGACCACCTCGGGCGGCACCGGGAAGGTCCGGGTGACCAGCTCGCCCAGGTGCAGGACCTTGGCCCGGTCGAGCGGGAGCATGATGGTCAGCTGCGGCGCGAACAGCCCGAGGCACAGACAGGCCAGGGCGTATTCGTCGATCTCGACGCCGTTGCGGTCGCGCGGCGCCCCGAAGGCCGGGTGGCCGAGACTGGCGCGGGCGTTGTCCTCGGCGAGCGTCGCCACCTCGTAGTCGATCAGGACGAGGCGTCCCTCCTCGGTGAGGAGGATGTTGTTCGGGTGCAGGTCGCCGAAGACGACGCCGCGCTCGTGCAGCGCCCGGACCGCCTGCCTGACCTTGGGAAGCATCTCCAGCGCCCAGGCGGTGTAGCCGGCGACGGCCTCCTCGTCGCGGACCGCCCTGGTCAGGGGGTAGCGCTTCACCAGGTGCCGCTGCAGGGGGTTGCCGTCGACGAACTCCTGCACCAGGAAGTGGTGCTCGCCCAGCGTGAAGTAGTCGAGCAGTTCGGGCACCGCGTCGAGACCGGCCAGCCTGCGCAGCATGTCACGTTCGTGTGCCAGTCGTGCGACCGCGTCCCGTCCCGCGGCGTCGAGCCCGGCGTGCGGGCGCCCCTCCTTCAGCACGACCCGTCGCCCGGTGCCCCGGTCCCGTCCCAGGTAGACGCCCCCGCCGTTGGAGAACTGCAGCACACTCTCGATCTCGTACGGCAGGCCGCCGGTGGTGACCGCGTTGCGGGCGGCGAGGTGGGATTCGAGGAAGGCGGGCAGCCGTACCCAGGAGGGCAGACTGAAGGCGGGGCCGCGGACGTCGGGCACGAGACGCCCCGCGTCGTCCTCGACGGCCAGCACCAGCTCGCCGTTGTCGGCCACGCAGTGCCTGGGCACGAAACCCCCGTAGCGCACGAACAGCGGGCCGTCGCCATAGCGCAGGTCGCTGAGCACGTAGGGGCCCCTGACGCCGCGCAGCAGCTCGTCGAGCTCCTTCAGGACCAGTTCGAGCTGGGCCTCGTCGACGGGATAGATCGTCACGAGCTTGCCGCTCGACCCGCGGGCGGCGGCCTTGGAGTTCAGCATGGCCATGATCGGCAGGCTGCGCAGGAACTTGAACGCCACACCCCGGGGCACGCAGTAGTCCCACACGACCTCAAGGGCACGCTCGGCGTCCTCGACGCACGCCGAGACGTGGATCTTCCACCCCTGGGCGGGCGTCCTGCCGTCGGCGGGCGCGTAGTGCATCCAGGTGTCGCCGGCCTGGTGCCTCCAGCCCGGCGGCACCTCCCGGGTCGCCTGGGGGAAGTCGGTGTGCTCTCCCCGGGAACCGTCGAGGGTGTCGTAAAAGATCCGGTCAGCGAGACAGTAAACCTCATACTGGGCATTCACGGCATTCTCCCTGCTGTCTTCCAGAAGGAAGAATTCCGGATAACCAGAGAAATGACTAGTTACAAACTCCATGGGTCGCATATGTAAAATTCACAGGTTTAATCGCGAGATTGGGTGCTACCTGGGCATTTAGGGTATAAGTGAAAATTATTCAGAAAAACTTTTCCGGTACCTCGGCGACGAGCCGGAACCAGCCGTCCTCACCGGCCGTCGCCCGCAACGTGCCGCCGATCCCGGTGACCCGGTGCCGCAGGTTGCCCAGCCCGTTCCCCCCGGTCTCCTCCCCACCCGGCCACTCCCCAGGTGGTGTCCCGTCCGGCGCCCCGCGCGGTGCACTGCGCGGCGCTTCGTAGGGTGCCCCGTCGTTGGCCACGCTCAGCCGCAGCAGGCCGTCCCGTCCGGTCAGCTCGATCACACATCTGCCCGGGTCGCTGTGCCTGAGCATGTTCGTGACCGCCTCGCGGACCACGGTCCCCAGCACCGCGCTGACGTCCTCCGGCAGTCCCGGCCGTCCGAGGCTGACCGAGCAGTCGATCCCGAAGCCCGTCAGCAGGGCCTGAGCCCGGGTGCTCTCCCCCCGCAGCGACAGCCGCCGGCTCCCCCGGGAGACGTGACGTACGGCGTGTGCGGCGCGCCGTACCGCCTGGAGAGTCTCGGCCAGTTCCTCGCGCAGCCGTTCGTCGTCCGCCGCGTGCCGGTAGGCCAGCTCACTCTTGATCGAGGCCAGCCAGAGCCAGTGCCCGGCGAGGTCGTGGATGTCGCGGGCCAGCTCCTCCCGGGCATGCCGTACGGCTCTGTCCCGCTCGGCGCGCAACCGTCCGACCCTGAGCGCCAGGGCGATCGTGACGCCCAGCGAGACCAGCAGGGCCCCCACCGCGACCGCCGTGACGGCGTACAGCTGGTGCGGCATCAACGACCCTTGTGCGGCAGGTGCATATACGGCAATAAAGGCAAAAACCGTTTAACTGTCAATGAATGAGAACGTCATTCGGCGGGGAACGGCGTGAAACGGCGACGCGGGCCGTGCCCTTTTCCCCGCCTTCACCGGCGGGACGTGAGGGTCAGCGCGACGGCCAGGCAGGCAGCGGGCTCAGCAGCCAGGCGCCGAAGGCCAGGCAGACGATCGCGACCAGCAGGAAGAGGAAGATCCAGAACCCGGCGGGCAGGACGGTCAGCCGGGCGAGCTGGTCGGCGTCGGAGTCGGGAGTACGGCTGTGGCGGCGCTTGCGGCGCAGCTCCAGGATCGGCCTGACCCCGCCGAACAGCAGGAACCACACGGCGAGCTGGGCCAGGACGGCGTCGACGGCGGGCGGGGAGTACCACGTCAGGGCGAAGATCGCCCCACCGGTCGCCAGCAGGCTCACCACGCCGAAGAGGTTGCGGATCAGCAGCAGCATGCACAGCAGCAGGCCCAGCACGATCGTGATCAGCGCCGTCACGTGCCCCGCGGAGACCAGCCACGCCCCGCCGAGCCCGAGCAGGGAGGGGGCGACGTATCCGGCGGCGGCGGTCAGGATCATCCCCGGCCCCGTCGGCCTGCCCCGGGTCAGGGTCACGCCCGAGGTGTCGGAGTGCAACCGGATGCCCTGCAGCTTGCGCCGGGTCAGCAGCGCCATCAGCGCGTGCCCGCCCTCGTGCGCGATCGTGACCAGGCCACGGGACAGCTGCCACGAGGTGGGCCAGGTCACCACGGCCAGGGCCACCAGCGCGGACAGCAGCACGGCCCATCCGGGCGGCTCCGTCTGGACCCTGGTCAGGGCCCTCCAGACCTCCGACAACGACCATCTCTCCTTAGAATCTTCCGAACCCTTCGAGTTCCCTGACTCCCTCAGGCCTTTCGCGGTGCCGGAGCAAAGCGTCCCACGACATCCGGTGTGCTGGCGATAAAGCCGTGACAGGACGGTCCCGGCCGGTTCGCCCGCCGTACTCCCGGGTGTCCCTCGGCGGTCACCTTCACCCCCGAACCTGGGGTTCCCAATCTCACTTTCAGGGCTGTCACCAGGCCCGGTCCCCGCCTAAACTCGGTCAGCGGAACATCCGTGATCGGGGGAAATCACGTGAACGATCAGAATGCCGGGCTCATCAAGAGCTTCTACGCGGCCTTCGCCCGCGCAGACCTCGACTCCATGGAACGGTGCTACCACCCGGAGGTCACCTTCGGCGACCCCGTCTTCCTGGAGCTCGAAGGCAGGAGCAGGGTGATGGGCATGTGGCGGATGCTGCTGAGCGGTGAGGGCGGCGTCGCCGTGTCCGTCAGGGACGTCACCGCCAGGCGTTACGACGGCGCGGCGCACTGGACCGCCCGCTACGTCTTCGGCAGGACCGGCAGGCCGGTGATCAACGAGATCGACGCCCTGTTCAGGTTCGAGGACGGCCTGATCGTCCGGCACCACGACGAGTTCGACTTCAGGCGCTGGTCCAGGATGGCGCTGGGCAAGCCGACCGGCCTGCCGTTCGGCTGGACATCGGTGTTCCGGGACACGATCCGGGGCAGGGCGATGCGGTCACTGGAGGACTTCATGAGGGCCGGATGAGCCGGATGAGGAGACAGGCGTGGCCGATCGGCAGATGCGCAGCATACTGAGCCTGGTACGCGGGCGTTCCGGAGGAGAGCGTGACTCTCCCGAGCGTTCCATGGACCCCCGGGCGGACGATCAGCTGCCCCCGCCTCGCTCACACGTCATCGACAGCGCGATCTACGTGAACGGTCTCAGGGACGTGACCCCCGAGTCCCTGCCCGAGGCCTTCGAGTTCCTGAAGAGGACGCCGGGCAGCATGGCCTGGATCGGCTTCTACCGGCCGGAGGACTCGGTCATCGTCAACGTGGCCGAGGAGTTCGACCTGCACGAACTGGCCGTCGAGGACGCCATCGTCGCCCACCAGCGGCCCAAGGCCGACCGCTACGGCGACACGCTGTTCGTGGTGCTGCGCCCCGCGAGATACCTCGACGAGGCCGAGGAGGTCGACTTCGGCGAACTGCACGTCTTCGTCGGCCAGAACTTCGTGATCACCGTACGGCACAGCGAGACCCCGGACCTGTCCCAGGTCCGCAGGAGGATGGAGAGCGACCCCGAACTGCTCGCCAAGGGGCCGCAGGCGGTGTTCTACGCCATCCTGGACGCGGTCGTCGACGGCTACGCGCCGGTGGTCGCTGGGCTGCAGAACGACATCGACGAGATCGAGGTCGAGGTCTTCAGCAACAAGCCGGGCGTCTCCCGCCGCATCTACGAGCTGTCCCGCGAGGTGATCGAGTTCCAGCGCGCCACCCAGCCGCTGCTCGGGATGGTCGAGGGACTCATCGCCGGGGCGCCCAAGTACGGGATGGACGAGGAGGTGCAACGGCACCTGCGCGACGTCGCCGACCACGCGATCACCGTGGCCGAGCGGGTCAGCGGCTTCCGGCAGATGCTCCACGACATCCTCGTGGTCAACTCGACCATGGTGGCCCAGGCCCAGAACGAGCACATGACCAACCTCACCGAGGTCAGCAACGCCCAGAACGAGGAGGTCAAGAAGATCTCCGCCTGGGCCGCGATCCTCTTCGCCCCGACCCTCGTCGGCACCATCTACGGCATGAACTTCGAGGTCATGCCGGAGATCCACTGGTGGTTCGGCTACCCGTTCGCGGTGCTCCTGATGGCGGCCGTCTGCGTGACCCTCTACATCGTCTTCAAACGCCGTGACTGGTTGTGACCGAACCGGCCGTCCGCGTTCTCCGTGTTTTCCGCCCGCTGTGAAACGCCTTTCCCGTACGGCGCCGCCGCCGGGCGGACGGTGTTCTCACCGGGCCGGGTAAATGAATTTGTCGACGTTTCTGTGAAGCCCGGGGACACGACGGGGCCCCGGCGCACGGCCGGGGCCACAGGGGATTGCGGGGCCGCTCAGCCGAGCTTGGCCAGGATCAGGTCGAGCTTGTCGTCCATGGAGTCCATCCGTTTCTCCATGGCGTCCATCCGGCCGCCCAGGCCTCTCACCTCGGCCTCAAGGCTGTCCACCTTGGTCTCCAGGGCGGTCATCCTGCTCTCCAGGCCATCCACCTTGGCGTCCAGCCGGTCGACCTTGGTCTCCAGTTGGCCGACCTTGGTCTCCAGGCCGCCCACCCGGACGCCCAGGTTCCTGACCTCGGTCTCCAGGCCGTCCGCCCGCGCGGTGAGCGCGACCAGGTCGTCCCCGGTGGCCATCCTGTTCATGATCTCTTCGAGCACGGGGGAGGTGTACGTCATGATCTCCTCCCGGATGATCACGGGCAGGTTGCCCAGCGTCCCCTTGATGTCGGCGAGATCCGAGCCCGTCCTGAAGGCCCAGGATTCGAGCGCCGCCACTCGCCGGCAGGTGCTCGTCGTCGCCACGTCGGTCATGCTATCTCCTGATCGGGGGGAGCCTCCGTCGAACGGCGGGCCGGGCGACGGAGTCGTCACAGTGCGTGGCCAATTGAACACCGTCGACGACGGGGCGGGGGCGGTTTCGCGAGGTCAGCCCAGCAGTTTGCGGGCGGCGTCCTCGATCTCGGCCTCGGAGAGCAGCACGTGCCTGGCCGCCTCCCCCAGCGGGACGAAGCTGTCGGAGGAGGTCACCCGGGCGATCCGGCCGGTGAACCCGGCGTCGAGCAGCTCGGCCACCACGCTCTCCGAGACGCCGCCCGAGCGACGGGTCTCGTCGGCGACCAGCACCCGGCCGGTCAGCTCCGCCGCGCGCAGCAGGTCCTCGACCGGCAGCGGGGACAGCCAGCGCAGGTCGAGGACGCGGCAGCCGTACCCCTCGGCGGTGAGCCTGACCGCGGCGCGCAGGCTCATGCGCAGGCCGTTGCCGAAGGTCACGATGGTCAGGTCGCGGCCGTCGCCGTAGCTGCGGGCCCTGCCGATCGGGACGTGCGTCTCGGCCCAGCGCGAGGGCGGCACATACGGCGAGAGCCAGCCGTTGTCGCCCTCCTCGAACAGGTCACGGGTGTTGTACAGGGCGATCGGCTCAAGGAAGACGCACACACTGCCGTCGGTCCTGGCGGCGGCCACGCAGGTGCGCAGCATGGAGGCGGCGTCGTCGGGCCTGGCGGGGGAGGCGACCACGAGACCGGGGATGTCGCGGAGGGCGGCCACGGAGTTGTCGTTGTGGAAGTGACCGCCGAAGCCCTTCTGGTAGGCGTAGGCGGCCACCCGCACGACCATCGGATTGCGGAAGGCGCCCTGGGAGAAGAACGACAGCGTCGCCGCCTCACCCCTGATCTGGTCGAGCGCGTTGTGCAGGTAGGCGAGGTACTGGATCTCGGGCACCGGCAGCAGGCCGGAGACGCCGGAGCCGAGCGCGAGGCCGAGCACGGCCTGCTCGTCGAGGAGGGTGTCGAAGACCCGCCCGGCGCCGAAGCGCTTCTGCAGCCCCCGGGTGACCCCGTAGACGCCGCCCTTGCGGGCCACGTCCTCACCGAAGACCAGCACGTCGGGGTGGGCGGCGAGCTGGTCGGCCAGAGCCCGGTTGATCGCCTGGGAGAGGGTGAGCGGGCCCTCCTGCTCGGGCAGCCTGCCCGCGAAGGCCTTCTCCCTGGAACCGGAGGAGACCGCGCTGGCCGGGGCGACGGTGCGCGGGGTCCGGGGCGCCAGCGGCTCCATGACGTCGGCGGCCGAGGTCAGACGCGGGCGGCGCGAACTCTCCAGGGCCATCTTGAGCAGATGCTCACGCGTCGTCTCGTAGTGCAGCAGCAGTTCATCCGGCGTGGCCAGGCCCGCCTCGACGAGCAGCCTGGCCGTGGCGACGAGAGGGTCGCGCTCCAGGTCGGCGTTGATCTCCCGCTTCGTCCGGTAGGACAGCTCGACGTCCGAGCCCGCGTGCCCCATCAGCCGGACGGTCCGGACGTGCAGCAGGGCGGGGGAGCGGCGCTCGCGGACGTGCCGGGCGGCGGCGAGGGCCACGTCGTGGACGTCGGCCAGGTCGCAGCCGTCGGCGGCGAAGTAGGTCAGCCGAGGATGGCGTGCCGCCTCGACCCAGCCCTGCGGTGTCCGCACGCTGATGCCCAGGCCGTTGTCCTCGCAGACGAGCAGCAGGGGCAGCGCCACCCCCTGGTAGGAGACGTAGCCCGCGGTGTTGAGGGCCGACAGCGCGCTGGCGTGGTTGACCGACGCGTCGCCGAAGCTGCACACCGTGATCGCGTCGTCCGGCCAGGCCGAGCGCAGGCCGAGCGCCCTGGCGCGTTCGACGGCGAAGGCGACCCCGACCGCGCGCGGCATGTGACTGGCGACCGTCGAGGTCTGCGGGATCACCGCCAGGTCGGGGTGACCGAAGACCTTGTGGCGGCCGCCCGCGATGGGCTCCTCCGCCGAGGCGGTCAGGCCGAGCAGCACGTCGCGCAACCCCTGCTCGGGCAGCCGTCCGGCCATCGCGGACCTGGTCAGGTAGAAGGCCCCAGAACGGTAGTGCAGGAGCGCGGGGTCGGTGACGCGCAGCGCGGCGGCGACCGCGGCGTTGCCCTCGTGCCCCGAGGAACCGATGGTGTAGAAGCCCTCCCCCTGGGCGCGCAGCCAGCGGGCGGCCACGTCCAGGAGCCTGCTGCCGAGCTGGAACTCGAACAACTCCCGGCAACGGGCCCCGGTCAGGCTCGTGCCCTCACGCACGGGAAGGCCGGGATCACGCGGGGCCCCCGGGGACAGGGCGGCCACCGCCTCGGTGAAATTGGTCTCAACTGCGTCGCGCGCCACAGCCCGATTATGTCCCCATCGGAGAGTGCCGCACCGGCACCTTGAGGTCTTTGGCGTCACGCCCCGCCCGTTTTGCGGCGTCGTGCCTGATGGGAGGTGTCGTCGGTGAAAACTCACACCATCTGCCGGATTTATCAACTAATAGACCGACTTGTGTGTCTATTTGACCTAATGATGCTTAGATTTCGGCTGGGCGTATCAATGGAAGAGTGAGGGGCCGAAAGAAGACGCATTCCTTCCCGGACGTCCGGGACGTACGGCCCCGTTCGCCCACTGTTAACGAACGCTAACTTTCGTCGTCGTTCAGCGTGGCGAGGGCCGTACGGGCCATGCCGAGCAGCAGGCGCGCCATCGCCTCCCCTGGCAGCTCGCCCGCGCTGTGCGGGGTCGAGTTGAGCAGGCCGAAGACGGCGTGCGTCGCGGCGCGCAGGCGGGCGGGCGGGCACGCGGGGTGCAGCTCGCTCAGCACCGTGACCCACTCCTCGACGTAGAGGCGCTGGAGCCTGCGGATCTGGCGCCGGGCGGGCTCGGGGACGTTGCCCAGCTCGCGGTCGTGCACGGTGATCAGCGAAGGATGGCTGAGGGCGAACTCGATCTGGCCGCTGAGCAGGGCGTCCAGCGCGGCCTCCGGGCCGGGGGCGGTCGTCACCCGGTCCGCGGCCGAGGCGTGCAGGCGCTCGCTCACGTCGAGCAGCATCTCGGCGAGCAGCGCCTCCTTGCCGCTGAAGTGCCGGTAGAGGGCGGGGCCGGAGACGCCGACCGCGCCGCCGATGTCCTCGATGGAGACACCGTGGAAGCCCCGCGCCGCGAACAGCTGGGCCGCGGCGTCCAGGATCTCCACGCGTCGCGTCCCTCGGTTGCGGGCAGGGGTCCGAGCGGTTGTCACATCTCGCATGGTAGACGCTGACGTTAATGGTGACTAACATCGGCGGTGACGTTAGCGACCGTTAACCCGCGACGACGGAGTCGGGGACGGCCCGGACAAGGGGGCTCGCATGAGTGGCTGGCCGGTGCTGCGAAGCGCCTGCGATCCTGGCGGTGAGGGGTTCAAGGGCAACGCGGAGACCAACGAGCGGCTCGTCGCCGACCTGGCCGAGCGCGTCGCCGCCGCGGGGGAGGGCGGTCCTGAGCGCTCACGCGCCAGGCACGTCGCCCGGGGCAAGCTGCTGCCCCGCGACCGCGTCGGCACCCTGCTCGACCCGGGCTCGCGCTTCCTTGAGCTCTCCCAGCTCGCCGCGACCGGAATGTACGGTGACGAGGCCCCCGCGGCCGGGATCATCACCGGCGTCGGCCGGGTCTCCGGGCGCGAGTGCGTGGTCGTCGCCAACGACGCCACCGTCAAGGGCGGCACCTACTACCCCGTGACGGTCAAGAAGCACCTGCGGGCCCAGGAGGTCGCCCTCCACAACAACCTGCCGTGCCTGTACCTCGTCGACTCGGGAGGCGCGTTCCTCCCCAAACAGGACGAGGTCTTCCCCGACCGGGAGCACTTCGGCCGCATCTTCTACAACCAGGCGACCATGTCGGCGCGCGGCATCCCGCAGATCGCCGCGGTCCTCGGCTCCTGCACGGCAGGCGGCGCCTACGTCCCGGCGATGAGCGACGAGGCGGTGATCGTCCGCAACCAGGGCACGATCTTCCTGGGCGGCCCGCCGCTGGTCAAGGCCGCCACGGGGGAGGAGGTCACCGCGGAGGAACTCGGCGGCGGCGACCTGCACGCCAGGGTCAGCGGCGTCACCGACCACCTGGCCGAGGACGACGCGCACGCGCTGCGGATCGTCCGCGACATCGTGGCCACCCTGGGCCCACGGTCCCCCGCCCCCTGGGAGCGCGTCCCCGTCGAGGAACCCGCGCACGACCCCCGCGACCTGTACGGCATCGTCCCGGCCGACACCCGCACGCCGTACGACGTGCGGGAGATCATCGCCCGCGTCGTGGACGGCAGCCGCTTCCTGGAGTTCAAGGCCGAGTACGGCTCCACGCTCGTCACCGGTTTCGCCCACATCCACGGCCACCCCGTCGGCATCGTCGCCAACAACGGCATCCTGTTCGCCGAGTCCGCGCTCAAGGGCGCCCACTTCATCGAGCTGTGCGACCGCAGGGGCGTCCCGCTGGTCTTCCTGCAGAACATCAGCGGCTTCATGGTCGGCAGGGCCTACGAGGCGGGCGGCATCGCCAAGCACGGCGCGAAGATGGTCACCGCCGTCGCCTGCGCCAGGGTGCCGAAGTTCACCGTGGTCGTCGGAGGCTCCTTCGGGGCGGGCAACTACGCGATGGCGGGCCGCGCCTACTCGCCCAGGTTCCTGTGGATGTGGCCGAACGCCCGCATCTCGGTCATGGGCGGTGAGCAGGCCGCCAACGTGCTCTCCACGGTCGGCGGCGCCGACCCCGAGGCCATCCGCAGGCAGTACGAGGAGCAGGGCAACCCCTACTACTCGACCGCCCGCCTGTGGGACGACGGCGTCATCGACCCCCTCGACACCAGAACGGTCCTCGGCCTGGCCCTGTCGGCCGCGGCCAACGCCCCCCTCGACCCCGTCGGCTACGGCGTCTTCCGGATGTGATCACCTCATGACACCTGTGACCCAGGCACCCGCCCCGCGCGGCATGTTCGGCACCGTCCTGGTCGCCAACCGCGGTGAGATCGCCCTGCGCGTCATCCGCACCCTCTCCAGGCTCGGCGTCCGCTCCGTCGCGGTCTTCAGCGACGCCGACGCCGACGCCCGTCACGTCAGGGAGGCCGACGTCGCGGTACGGCTCGCCGGCGGCTACCTCGACATCGACGGGATCCTGGCCGCCGCGGCGGCCACCGGAGCCCAGGCCGTGCACCCCGGATACGGCTTCCTGGCCGAGAACCCCGCCTTCGCCCGCGAGTGCGCGCGGGCGGGCCTGGTGTTCGTCGGGCCGCCGCCGGAGGCCATCGAGGCCATGGGCGACAAGATCCGCGCCAAGGCGACCGTCTCCGCGGCGGGCGTGCCCGTCGTGCCCGGCGGCGCAGAACCGGACGACGACCTCGCCGAGGCCGCGGGCCGCGTCGGCTTCCCGGCGCTGATCAAGCCCTCGGCGGGCGGCGGCGGCAAAGGCATGGTGCTGGTGCGCTCGGCCGCCGAACTGCCCGAGGCCCTGGAGTCGGCCCGCCGTACGGCCGCGGCCGCGTTCGGCGACGCGACCCTGCTGATCGAACGGTTCGTCGAGGGGCCGCGGCACATCGAGATCCAGGTGATGGCCGACGCCCACGGCAACGTCGTCCACCTGGGCGAGCGCGAGTGCAGCCTCCAGCGCCGCCACCAGAAGATCATCGAGGAGGCGCCCTCCCCGCTGCTCGACGAGGAGTCCAGGGCGCGGATGGGCGCGGCGGCCGTCGAGGCGGCCAGGGCCGTCGGCTACACCGGCGCCGGGACGGTCGAGTTCATCGTGCAGGGCACGACCGGCGACTACTACTTCATGGAGATGAACACCAGGCTCCAGGTCGAGCACCCCGTCACCGAGCTGGTCACCGGCCTCGACCTGGTCGAACTGCAGCTCAGGGTGGCGGCGGGCGAGCCCCTGCCGCTCACCCAGGACCAGGTACGGCTGCGCGGCCACGCCGTCGAGGCCCGCGTCTACGCGGAGGACCCCGCCAGGGGCTTCCTGCCGACCGGAGGCCGGGTGCTGGCGCTGCGCGAGCCCGAGGGAGTCGTCGAGGGGGTCAGGGTCGACTCGGGCCTGGCCGAGGGCGGGGTCGTCGGCAGCGGCTACGACCCGATGCTGTCGAAGATCGTCGCCTGGGGACCGGACAGGGACAGCGCGCTGCGGCGCCTCGACGGGGCGCTCGCCGCCACCGCGGTGCTCGGTGTGCCGACCAACGTCGCGTTCCTGCGGGCGCTGGTCACCCACCCCGAGGTTGTCGCCGGAGACCTCGACACCGGCCTGGTCGAACGCAACCTGGACGACCTCCTGCCCGAGGAGGGCCTGCCCGAGGACGTGCCGGTCGCCGCGGCGCTGCTGCTGCACCACGGGCGGACGCCCGCCGTACCGGCGGTCGCCGACCCCTGGGAGGTGCCGGACGGCTGGCGTCTCGGCGGAGCCGCCTGGACCGTCTGGCGGCTGGAGAACCGGGGCGAGGTCGTCGAGGTCGGGGTGCGCGGGCTGCCCGCGCGCGGCGCCGAGGTCCGGCTGCCCGGCGGGAGGACCGCGCGGGCGAGCCTCGCCCTGAACGGGGGCGACCTGCTGGTCACGCTGGACGGGGTCGGCAGGCGCTACGGCTGGGCCCAGGGGGCCGAGGACACGCTCTGGCTGGGGCGTGACGGGGACGCCTGGGCGCTGACCCGCCACCACCTGGGCGACCCGGGAGACCGGGCGGGAGCCGGCTCGGGAGGCGACGGAGTCGTCCGCAGCCCCATGCCGGGAACGGTACTGCTGGTCAAGGCCGTGGTCGGGGAGCGGGTCGAGCGGGACCAGCCGCTGCTCGTCGTCGAGGCCATGAAGATGGAGCACACCGTGACCGCCCCGGCCGCGGGGACGGTCACGGAGCTGCGGGTCAGGGCCGGGCAGGCGGTCGACATGGACGCCGTGCTCGCGGTCGTCGACGTCGCGGAGGTTTCCGGCGAGGGCGGGGAGGACCGGGCATGATGCGTGAGCCGTACAGGATCGAGGCACGGGGGCTGCCCGAGCGGGTCACCGTCTACGAGGTCGGCCCGCGCGACGGGCTGCAGAACGAGGCGGTCACGGTCCCGGTCGAGGTCAAGGCGGAGTTCGTCGCCAGGCTCGCCGCCGCGGGCCACCGGGTGATCGAGACGACCAGCTTCGTGCACCCGAAGTGGGTTCCCCAGCTCGCCGACGCCGCCGAACTGCTGGAACGGGTGGAACGGGTGCCCGGTGTGCGCTACCCGGTGCTCGTGCCCAACGAGCGGGGGCTCGACCGGGCGCTCGAACACGGCGTCGAGGAGATCGCGATCTTCGCCAGCGCCACCGAGACGTTCGCGAACAGGAACCTGAACCGGACGCTTGAGTCGCAGTTCGAGATGTTCGAGCCGGTGGTCGCGCGGGCGCTCGGCAACGGCCTGCGCGTCAGGGCGTACGTCTCGATGTGCTTCGGCGATCCGTGGGAGGGGCCGACCCCCGTGGCCCAGGTGGTCTCCGTCGGGCGCAGGCTCCTGGACCTCGGCTGCTACGAGCTCTCGCTGGGCGACACCGTGGGGGTGGGCACCCCCGGGCACGTGGCCGCCCTCATCGGGGCCCTGGCCGGGGACCTCGGCGGTCCGGAGCGGCTCGCGGTGCACTTCCACGACACCTACGGCCAGGCCCTGGCCAACACCCTCACCGCCCTGCGCGAGGGCGTGACCGTGGTCGACGCCTCGACCGGCGGCATCGGGGGCTGCCCGTACGCCGAGAGCGCGACCGGCAACCTCGCGACCGAGGACCTGGTGTGGATGCTGCACGGTCTCGGCGTGGAGACCGGGCTCGACCTGCCCTCGCTGGTGCAGACCAGCACCTGGCTGGCTGAGCGGCTCGGCCGCCCCAGCCCCTCCCGGGTCGTACAGGCCCTGGGAACGGCCCCGGACGTCAAGGAGTGACGATGCCCAAGCTCGCTGAGGAATACGAGGACCTGCGAAAGACCGTCGAGGAGTTCGCCCGCGACGTGGTGGCCCCGGTGATCGGGGACCTGTACGAACGCGAGGAGTTCCCCTACGACATCGTGCGGCAGATGGGCGCGATGGGCCTGTTCGGCCTGCCGATCCCGGAGGAGCACGGCGGTATGGGGGGCGACTACTTCGCGCTCTGCCTGGCCCTTGAGGAGCTGGCCAGGGTCGACTCCAGCGTCTCCATCACCCTTGAGGCCGCGGTCTCGCTGGGCGCCATGCCGATCTACCGCTTCGGTACGGACGAGCAGCGCGCCACGTGGCTTCCCCGCCTGGCCTCGGGCGAGATTCTGGGCGCCTTCGGCCTGACCGAGCCCGGCGGCGGTTCGGACGTGCCCGGCGGCATGCGGACCACGGCCGTGCTCGACGGGGACGAGTGGGTGATCAACGGCTCCAAGGCGTTCATCACCAACTCCGGCACCGACATCACCGGCGTCGTCGGCGTGGCCGCCATCACCGGTTATCGTGAGGTCGACGGTGAGGCCTCTCCCCACGGTCGTGGGGGTAAACCGGAGATCTCGACCATCCTGGTCCCTTCGGGAACGCCTGGCTTCACCGTCTCGAAGAAGTACTCCAAGGTCGGCTGGAACTGCTCCGACACCCGTGAGCTGTCCTTCACCGACTGCCGGGTCCCGGCGGCCAACCTCCTCGGCCAGCGGGGGCGGGGCTACGCGCAGTTCCTGCAGACCCTCGACGAGGGCCGCATCGCGATCGCGGCCCTGTCCGTCGGCCTGGCCCAGGGCTGTGTCGACGAGTGCCTGCGCTACGTCCACGAGCGCCGGGCCTTCGGCCACCCGATCGGCCACTACCAGGCCATCCAGTTCAAGATCGCGGACATGGAGGTCCGTACCCACACCGCCCGCCTGGCCTACCACCACGCGGCGGAGCGGATGCTGGCGGGCGAGCCGTTCAAGAAGGAGGCGGCCATCGCCAAGCTGGTCTCCAGCAACGCGGCCATGGACAACGCCCGCGACGCCACCCAGATCTTCGGCGGCTACGGCTTCATGAACGAGTACCCGGTGGGCCGTTTCTACCGCGACGCCAAGATCCTGGAGATCGGCGAGGGCACCAGCGAGGTGCAGCGCATGCTCATCGCCCGTGAGCTGGGCCTGTCCAGCCTGTGAGACCCCGTCCCCGGCGCCGCCAGGACGGCGGCGCCGGGGTTGGTGCGTGATCTCCACGTTTCCCGCACGGAATCCGCACGTTTCCGTGCCGGGCTGACCTCATGGAGGTTCCCAGGCGTCTTCAGCCGGTTGCGGTCAGGACGGACACGGCCCGTGACAGGGCGGGGTGCGCTGTCCTGGTCGCGGTCGCGGTACCGCCGGTGACCGCCCTCGCCGACCGGACGCTGCTCGCCTGGCTCCTCGACCACGGCTCCTGCACCCGGCCGGTGTACCGGGGGTCCATGGAGTGTGGGGGGTCTGCGGGCATGCTGGAGGCCCTTCTTGCCGCGGCGCCGCTGACCCCGCCGCCGCCGGCCGTGCAGATGCGGCTGATCGCCCTCGCCGTACGGCGTGCGAGGCGGGGGTGAGGTCCCTCAGGCGGGGTCGGCCTGTGACGGGCTCGGCCGGTCTCCGTTCGGGGAGCCACCCTGCGACTCGCCTGGGGAGCCGGGCGGTGAACCGTGCGAGCCGTGCGAGCCGTTCGGGGACATCGCCGCGGCGGCCTTCGACATGATGCGCGCCATGGTCGCCAGCTCCTCGGGGGTCAGCTGGTCGATCAGGAAGGCGCGGACGACGGCCACATGGCCGGGCGCGGTCTTCTCAAGGCAGCGCACTCCCTCGTCGGTGAGCACCGCGAGCACGCCCCGTTCGTCGGAGGGGCAGTCCATCCGCTCGACCAGCCCTCGTTTCTCAAGCTGCCCTATCTGGTAGGTCAGCCCGCTCTTCGAGACGACCAGCCTGCGGGCGAGGTCGCTCATGCGCAGCCGCCGCTGCGGCGCGATCGAGAGCTTGGCGAGAATCTCGTAGTGGGGATGGGTAAGTCCAGAGTCGGCCTTCAGTTGCTCCTCGATGCGCCGCTCCAGCAGGTGCGTCGCCCTGAGGTAGGCCATCCAGGCATCCAGTTCACCTTCACTCAACCATCTCGTGTCCGCCACTTTTCCAGTGTATGGGTTGTTCGAATTTGAACCAGAGAGTTAAGGTGGTGGTTCAAATTCGAACGACCATGGGGAGTCCTCATGTTTTGGCTTGAGCGTGCGAGGCCGATCGCGCTGCTGCTGGCACGGATCGGCGTCGGAGTGATCTTCGTCGTCCACGGCTGGCAGAAGTTCGCCACCATGGGCCTGAGCGGCACGACGGCCTTCTTCGAGCAGATCGACGTACCGCTGCCGGGCCTGGCGGCACCGGCGGTCGCCGTGATCGAGCTGGTCGGCGGCATCGCGCTCATTCTCGGCGCCGCCCTGCCGATCGCCGCGATCCTGCTCGTCCTGGACATGCTCGGGGCGATCGTCTTCGTCCACGGCGCCAACGGCTTCGACGTGGCCAAGGGGGGCTACGAGTTCGTCCTGGCCCTGATCTGCGCCCTGCTCGCCATCGCCTTCAGCGGTGGTGGCGCTCTCGCCCTCGACGACCTCTGGCAGCGGCGCCGTACGGCCGGCGTCTCCTGACGGCCCGCCGAACCTGGATGTCACCTCCGGCTCCATGGATCGCCGGTCCGGTGCGGGCGACAATCGGCACCACGACCGGGGACGACCAAGGAGCCGGGGGGCGAAGTGGGATGGCTGCGGCGGGTCGCCGGCGACCTCAGGAAGCGGCGGAACATCGACGCCCACGCCCTGACCGTCGTCGCAGTCCTCTACGCCCTGGTTTCGCTCTTCAGCGACAGGCTGGACGACGACTTCAGATGGGCGGTGCTGCTGTCGGGGCTCGGCCTGCTGATCTACCGCTCGCTTCCCGATGAGACCCCCGAGATGGCCGAGGGCGTCCTGTACGACCGGTCGGTCTACGACACGGTCCCGGCGGCGTCGTTGTTCGCCGGGGTGCGCGACGTCCGGGTCTTCGCCCCCTCGGCCGTCAACCTGCTGTCGGCGCAGACCTGCGAGATCCTGCGCAACAGCGTGCTGCGGCGCGAGAACGGCAGGGTCAGGATCGTCATCCTCGACCCCCGCGAGGAGGCGTCGGTCAGACAGGCGTCAAGGCAGCTCGACGAGTCGGTCGAGTTCCCCGTCCAGCGGCTGCCCGCCGCGCTGGAGACCACGATGGAACGGCTGCGGCTGATGAGCCGCTGGAAGACCCCGGGCGCCTTCGACTACCGCCTGCTGTCCTACAGCCCCGGCTTCAGCCTCGTGCTCCTCGACCCGGACACCCCGGCGGGCCGGGTGATCGTGGAGATCCACGGCTTCCACAACCTCTCGACCTCCTCCCGCATGCACCTGGAACTGACCCGCGGGCGCGACGAGCGCTGGTACGGATACTGGGTCGAGCAGTTCGACCACATCTGGAACGCCGCCCGGCACGACGTCCCCCCGGTCCCCGTTCTCCCCGCCGACGCGGCGGAGGCCGGGGAGCGAACCCTGCAGAACCCGGCGCCGGGCGTCAGGCGGACCTGAGCAGGAGCTGTCCCGCCTGCCCGCGCAGGTGCGGCGGCAGCCCGGGATCGCCCGCCTCCAGCGCGCGGGCGGCCAGATCCGCCGAGACCCCCGTCCTGCCGAGCAGCGCGTTGACCCGTGCGGCCCGAAGCAGCACCGGCCCGTTGCCCGGTTCCGCGCCCGTGGCGTCCAGGATCTCCTGCTCGGCGGCGTCGAGCCGCTGCGCCTGGGCGAGGGCCAGCGCCCTGGCCGCGACCGTGCCGGCCCGCTGGTGGTGCCGCACCCGGTTCAGGTCACGCAACGCCTCATCGGACCTGCCCAGATCGGCGAGGATCTCACCGCGCAACGCCAGCGCCTCGACCGGCGGCTCCCCGGCGAGGTTCACCGCTCCGTTGAGCATCGCGAGGGCGGCGAGCGGCTGCCCGAGCCACCACAGGGCCTGCCCCAGCGCCGACTGGACGAACATGTCGTTCGGGGCCCACGACAGGGCGGACTTGAGCACGTCGACGGCCTCGGCGTACTCACCCTGCGCCAGTCTGAGCCGCCCGTCGGCGGTCAGCGCCCGCGCCACCCCGTCGAAGCGCTGGAGCACCGCGAACGTCTCAGCGGCCTCCCTGAGGTGCGCGCGGGCGGTCTCCACCTCGCCCCGGGCGGCGGCGACCTCCCCCAGGATGGCCTTCACCTCCGCCCGCACCCACACCTCGTCGAACTCCGCGACACGAGCCGCCTCCTCGGCGAGCCTTCCCGCGCTCTCCCAGCTCTGCCTGGCCAGCAGCTCCCGTGCGTCCCTGAGGTAGGAGGCGGGGCGTTCCGGCCCGCGGACGGAGCTGATGAGACGATCGTGCTGCAGCTCGTACCAGCGGATTCCCAGCCGGTGCTCGGCCTTCAGGACATGACGGTCCTCCAGGGCCCTGGCGACGGCGTTGGGCATGCCCGCGGTCTCCTGAAGACCCTCGTAGACCGTGTTGCGGGTGCCGTGCTCGGTGACGAAGGCGTTGCGCAGCCAGTATCCGAGCTCCGCGGGGGGCACGTCGTGCTCGGCGGCGACGGCGTCGAGAGCCGTCCTGCAGAACCCGGTGAGGAACCGGTCGACGTTCACGTGCAGGTTCACGTGCTCGGAGGTGATCTCGCGCAGGGAGGGGGGCAGGGACTCCCACAGCGCCGAGCAGACGACCTGAAGCTGGACCGGCTCTATGGACTTCAGGGTCAGTATGGTCCGGTCCCCCTCGTCGTTGGCGATCACGGTCGTCTGGAGGTCGTTGACCAGCAGTTCGGCCGCGCCCCTGGCGAAGAACCGCCCCGTGCCCTCGATCGGCTTGGTCACGGCGTCCAGGGCCGCTGCGGGGGTGAAGGGCAACAGGTGGAAACGCGCCCGCGACCCCCGGCCCAGCGGGCGTTCGTACGGAAGCACGGCGGCCAGGTGCTCCTCGCGCAGCGACAGCAGCAGGTGGAGGCCCGGATGCTCGTCCACGGCCTGGACCAGCTGGGCGAGCAGGGCGCCGCGGTCCTCCTCCCCGCGAAGCGAGCCGCCGAACAGCTCTTCGGCCTGGTCGACGGCCGCCAGGGTCGGCACGGGGTCACCGTACCGGTCGGTCCGCTCGGGACGCCCGGCGAGGAACTCGGAGACCGTCAGCCCGGCGAGCACCGACAACGGTTCGTCCGGCGCCCACGCCGACAGCAGCGCCAGGACGTACGGGTTGGCCGTTCCCCTGGTGGAGAACCCGCGCGGGGAGACCCGGGCGATGGGCAGCACGTCCGCCCGCTCGGTCTCGATGCGGGACAGCACCCCGGCGTGCAGCAGGGAGGTCTTGCCGACCCCCGACGCTCCGAACAGCACGGTCAGCCCGGCGGCCTGCCAGATGGTCGCGACCTCACGGGTCTCCCGTTCGCGTGCGAAGAAACGCGCGTGGTCGGCCCGCAGATAGGGACGCAGCCCCACGTAGGGCTGGACGGGTTCACCTCTCACCTGCGCCGGGTCCGTCATGGCGCCCGTCCGTTCTTGTCTCCGCCGGGGCCGTTGGGGAGCTCCGGCGCGGTGGCCAGGAAGATCGAGCCGTACGGTCGTTCGGGATGGAGCGGCTTTTCGCACGATAAGGCGGAGGAGAAGGACGGGCCAGTCGCCGGGGGGATCGGTTCCGGTCTCCTTCGCCGGAGGGAGGGGCGATCGCCGTCGGCCGGGTTCGGAAAACCCGGCCCCACGGCCGCCGGGCGCGTTTCCCGGCCGGATGGAACGGCGTTATATGGCCGACTGGAAACCGGCGACCGGACCGGTTTCCTCGGTGTCGAGCAGGCGCCGCAAGGCCTGGCTGAGGCGAGAGTCGTCGACCCGGTCGAGGTCGGCGAGGTTCAAAGAGGTGACGTCAATCAGGCCGTTGCTGAAATCTGTGGCCTTTTCGCTCATCTGGACTCCTGGCGCTTGGAGGCGAGGCCGGCGTCCGTGCCGTTTTCCGCCCGCTCGGCTTACCCGGTCATCCTTCCATGTCCGGCCGGGGGCTCCTAACATCGGGGGACCGGCGACCCGCGCTCACCAAAGAAGTCGGGCGATTTGCTCCCTAAAACATATTTAGTGGCATTGAAACGGGAGTCTGGCCTCTTTGTATGGGTGCGCGCCGTGTTCGGAAGTCTAAACTCATCTCGGATCGGGCGAGTGGAGGCGGTCGCGTGTCCGTTGCACAATCGTCGGAGGGTTCCCGGACACCGGGACGCCAGCCCCAGGTCTGGGGCAAGGTGCCGCAGCAGAACAAGAACTTCACCGGCCGGGAGAGCCTGCTCGAAAGACTGCACGAGTCGGTCACGTCCGACGTCACCGCGGTCGTCCCCCACGCCCTGCACGGCTTCGGCGGAGTGGGCAAGACACACGTGGCCATCGAGTACGCCTGGCGCTTCCGCCACGAGTACGACGTGGTCTGGTGGATTCCGGCGGACCAACCCATACTGGTGCGCTCCTCACTGGCCGGTCTCGCGCCGCACCTCGGCCTGCCGTCCCTGACCACGACCGGGATCGAGGACGCGTTCACCGCCGTGCTCGACGCGCTGCGCAGGGGCAGGCCGTACTCCAAGTGGCTGCTCATCTTCGACAACGCCGAGCAGCCGGAGGAGATCAACGAGATCGTGCCCCGAGGGCCGGGGCACGTGCTGATCACCTCGCGCAACCACTCGTGGGGGAGCGTGGTCGAGACCCTGCCCGTCGACGTGTTCAGCAGGCAGGAGAGCGTCGAGTTCCTCGGCAAGCGGCTGCCGGGGAAGGTCGGCGCCGAGGAGACGGAGCGGCTGGCCGAGGAACTGGGAGATCTGCCGCTGGCCCTCGAACAGGCGGGGGCGTTGCAGGCGGAGACCGGGATGTCGGTCGAGGAGTACTTCCGGCTGCTGCGTGAGCAGACGACCCAGTTGCTCGACGCCAACAAACCCTCGGACTACCCGCTGTCCATGACGGCGGCGTGGTCGCTGTCGGTCTCGCAGCTCCAGGCGAAGCTGCCCGAGGCGGTCGAACTGCTGCGATGCTGCGCCTTCTTCGGTCCCGAGCCCATCCCCAGGGACGTGTTCAAGGGACTGCCCGAGGACCTCGCCTCCGACTCCAAGCTCGGCGCGCTCCTGGCCAACCCGATCCTGCTGAGCAAGGCGATCAGGGAGCTCGGCCGCTACGCCCTGGCGCGCATCGACTCGGACGCGCGGACCATCCAGGTCCACCGGCTGGTCCAGGCGCTGCTGCGCGACGGCCTCGACCCCCGGGAGCACCCCGCCTACCGCGACGAGGCGCACCTGCTTCTGGCGGCGGCGGCGCCGGGTCTTCCCGACGACAACGCCCTGTGGCAGGGATACTCCCAGCTGCTGGGGCACGTGACGCCCGCGGACGTGGAGAGCAGCAGCAAGCCCGGCATCCGTGGGTTCGCCCTCGACATGGTGCGCTACCTGTACTCCTCGGGGAGCTACCAGTCGGCCAGTGACCTGGTCGGCCGTCTCATCGAGAGGTGGCGGGCCGACAGCGGTCCCGACGACCAGTACGTGCTCTCCGCGCAGCGGCACTTCGGCATCGTCCTGCGCGAGCTCGGTGACTACCGCGCCTCCTACGAGCTCAACCGCAGGACCCTGGACCGCATGCGGACGATCCTCGGCGAGCAGCACGAGGAGACTCTCCTGCTCACCAACAGCCACGGCGGCGACCTGCGGACCCGGGGAGACTTCGCCGCCGCGCTCAGGCACGATGAGGAGTCCTGGCGCCAGCATGAGATCGTCTTCGGTCCTCGCCACCGCCGGACCCTGCGGGCGATGAACAACCTCTCCATCGACTATCTCCTGCTGGGCAACTACGTCGAGGCGCGCAAACTCCAGGAGAACGCCTACAGACTGCAGAGCCTGGCCAACTCGGACGCCAGCACCTCCAACGTGCTGGCCTCCTGGAACGGCCTCGCCCGTGTCGTCAGGCTCAGCGGGAACTACTCGGAGGCCTGCGACCTCGGTCAGGACGCCTACGAGTTCGGCGTCCAGGAACTGGGCGGCGACCACCCCTGGACCCTGCGGACGGCCAAGGACCTGTCCATCGCCAAACGCAGGGCGGGGCTTACCGACGAGGCCCTGGAGATCGCCCAGCGGACCTTCGAGCGCGAGGAGCGCACCTTCGGCAGGGACCATCCCGACACCCTCGCGGCGGCGCTGTGCCTGGCCAACGCGCAGCGCGCGACGGGGGAGGTCACCGCGGCGCTCGAACTGCTGCGGGACACCGCCGACCGCTACCCCCGCATCTACGGCGGCGACCATCCCTTCAAGTACGGCTGCGACATGAACCTCGCGCTGCTGATACGCGTCAACGGGGACGTCGACGAGGCCGCGGAACTCGACCGCAGATCACTGGCGGGCTTCGACGTGAGACTCGGCAGGGAGCACCACTACTCGCTCACCTGCGCCATCAACCTGGCCAGCGACCTGGCCGCCCAGGGCGACACGCACACCGCCAGAGAGCTGGGCGGACGGACGCTGGAGCAGCTGCGGGCGCTGCTGGGCACCGACCATCCGCTGACCCTGGCCTGCGCCATCAACCTGATCGCGGACCTGCGCGCAGAGGGCGAGCAGGAATGGGCCGACATCCTGGCGGTCGACACCTTCGAGCGCTACCAGCGTGTGCTGACCAACGAGCATCCCGACGTGAAGGTGGCGATGCGCGGTGAGCGGCTCGACTTCGACTTCGACCCGCCCGCGCTGTGACTCACGTGCCCGCCGGAGGGGGCACGGGGGAGATGTCCGCCCGCCCGTTGTTCCTGAGCCAGCGCGCGCGGTGGAGGCTCGCGCGCTCCTCACCGATCGCCCGTGCGCCCGCGGGGACCGGTTCGCCCGCCCAGCCGTCGAGCCGGCGCGCCATCTCGGTGACGAAGGTCCTGCCCGGGGCGGTCAGCCTTCCGCTGTCGATGAGGGTCCGCGCCACCATGGAGGCGGCCTCACGCCACCGGGAGAACTCGGCGTCCGCGTGCACCCGGGCCTGGCCCGTCTCCAGGTGCCGCTGACGCCGCCAGAAGTCGGTCACCCCCAGATAGGCGTAGGCGCCCTGGAGAAGACCGGGAACCGGGCGGGGATCCTCACGCCAGGGGGCGTAGTAACGCGACCCGTCGTCGGGCATGGTCAGCGGGACGAGGTCGAGAAGGGCCGAGAGCTTGGCGTGCTGGGTCTCGTGCGCCAGGGTGACGGCCAGGGTCGAGGCGTCGGGCGGGGTCGACAGCGCGACGCAGCCGAAGGTCTCCCTGGAGGTCGAGCTCGACTGTCCCAGCGCCGGGGGCCGCAGAGGGGTCAGCACCGTTATGGCCGCGGCCACCTCATCCGCGGTGGTCCGATGGTGGCGGACCAGCAGGCCCCACGCCCTGTGCAGCGTCTCCTGCCAGCGCCTCGCCTCGGCCTGGGTGAGGCGCTCGCCCATGTTCGTGGTCTCCGGCATGCGGTAGGGGTCGATGTCGTCGATGACGACGTTGATCGGGGTGCCGTCCGTCTCCGCGGACAGCTCCCGCATCCCCCGCCAGCCGGGGGCGTCCTGCCGGGGGTCGGCGGGAATGCGGACGATCACCCCCTCTGCCGCGACCTCGGCGCACTCCGGATCGCACTGGACCGTCACGCAGGAGACGGTCGGCGACAGGACGGCCTGTCCCAGGGACGGCAGGGTGACCACCCCCTCGACCGCGGGGACGTCGATGTCACAGGTCGTGCCGGAGCGGATCGCGGCGACCGCGGCGAGCGCGGCGAGCCGGGCGGGGGCGGCCTCCGGATCCCCGGACTCAAGGGCCTTGATCGTACGCCGTGCCCAGGCGCCCACCGCCGGATGGCGGACGACGGCGTTGACGACGCCGGGGTGCGCGCGCTGGATCGTGGCCAGCAGGTCGTAGGCGCGGCGGGTGGCGGCGGCCTCGGGATGACCGCACGCCCGCGCGGCCTCCAGCACCCCGCGCACGAGGAGGACGTGCTTGCTGTGCTGGGCCGCGGCCAGGCACGTGACGGCCGCGGTCCCGCCGCCGCCCCGGGCGAGCTCGGCGAACATCTCCTCCGGAATCCGGTGTTCACGCAGGTTCATCGTGCTCCTTCGTCTCGCGCTCTCTCGGCTGCGGCTCCCACCCGGGCCGCCAGGTCCTTCTCCACGGTCTTCCTGACGTGCCCGACGAGGCGGAGCAGGTCCGGGCAGTAGACCGACGGGTTGGCGAAGCCGCTGCCCGCGCGGTAACGGTGCGCGTAGAGCCCGCCTCCGCACACCCCGCCCACCGGGCATTGACGGCATTCGGCGGCCAGCGCGAGGGCGCCGATCTGGCGGGCGGCGATCGCGGGCAGCGCGAGAGCGGCGTCGAAGGGGTCGCGGGTCACGTGCAGGCCCGTCTCGGGAGCGCCCTGGTAGGCCGACTTGAGCAGGTCGGACTGTTCGACGCCCCCGTCGGTCTCCACGACCACCATCGCGACCGGGGACAGCCCCACCTGCTCGCTCGCGGAGGAGCCGCCGAGAAGCAGGTGGATGATCTCGCCGAACAGCCGGACGTCCGTGCGCCGGCGCGGCGTACCGTACCAGTGGTCGAACACCCGGATCAGCCAGTCGGCGTACGGTGTGCCGCAGGCGCCCGCCTCCCGGCCGGGCGGGGGCGCCGACCAGTTGCCGTGCGGAAGCAGGAAGTCGACGGCGGGCGGATCGAAGGCGGCGAGGGCCTCGTAGGCGCCGACCGGGTCGTTTCTGAGGTCGACGGTGCACAGCAGGCCGCCGAAGAGATGCCGGAAGTCCGGCGAGGTCAGCAGCCCGAGGGCCGTCATGACCGCCGCGTGGCTGCCCTGGCCGTTGACGCGGCGGCGGCTGCGGTCGTGCATCGCCTCGTCGCCGTCGAGGCTCACCCCGACCCGGACCCCCAGCTCGTCGAAGAGCCTGAGGTAGCGAAGGTCGAGCAGGGTGGCGTTGGACTGAAGGCTGACCTTCAGACGGGTGCCGGGAGCCGTCTCCGAGCGGACGCGGGTCACGATCTCGCGGATCGGCTCCGTACCGGCGAGCAGCGGTTCGCCGCCGTGCAGGACGAGTTCGACGGTGTCGAGGTCGTGGGCGCGGACGTGCTCGCCGATTCTCGCCGCCGTGGCGGCGAGGATCTCGGCTGACATGACTTTGGGACGGTCACGCCAGCTTGAATCCGCCATTTCGTACACATAACAGTACTTGCACGCCAAATCACAACGGCTGTGAATCTTGACTACGAACTGGCGGAACGGAGTCGGCTGCCAGCCTCCGGCCGTCAGACCCTCGACATCCAGATTCGAAGGCCACTCGCGCACCGCTGATCAGCCTCCGCTTCGAGACCAGGTCGTGTGACGCCTCAGGGGGATTACAGCATAGGGGAAAGTGCCCGGGGTCATTGAGGAGAGGCGGGCCGAACGCCTGTGCGGAAATTCGCGGCGCTCCGATCGGGACGTGAGCCGCTGTTCGGGATGAAGTTCCCGGTGGGGGTGGAGTTGGCATCGGTAAGTATGTTGTACGGGTATACAGGATATTTCGTAAAATAGAGTGATTTCCGGGCGCCTGGGCCCGTTCTCGGGAAGTGGGCCCCGCGTGCCGCGAGGCCACGGAAGCGGATCCCTCTCCCCGTGGCGAGGCTTCCTCCTCCCCGAGGAAAGCGCCGCCGGCGCCGAAGGTTGATTTACGGGATGGGGTATTACAGAATCGCGTAAGCCACTAAAAGGTGCAGGCTCCCTTGAATAGCGTCGTGGTGTGCTTTTGGTTGACCGAAACCTGAATGTGAGGCGCGATGGGGCGTGAAGATCATATATTCACGGCGTCGAGAAGAGGCCGATCGCTCCCCAGGTCCCGCGTCTCGTTGACCGAACGCCGGGAAAAACTCGAAAACGCCGGGGCCGCGATACGGGGAAGAGGCCTGAGGTGAACCCTTCCCGCACCCCCGGACGTTCACGACGGTCGAGAGGACGGGCGCGGCCGCGTTCCGCCCCTGCCGTACGGCAAGGCGGCGCGCTCCACGGGCGGAGGGGTGCCCTACCGGCGCAAACGCGCCGCCGGGGAGCCGTTTCCGCTGGAATCCCGGTCTTCGAGGTGGTGCCCTAGGTGCACGACATGGGGGAGGCCGAGTGGGAACGACTGCTCGACCAGTTGAAACACGGGGACTGCACACCGTTTCTCGGGTCGGGCGCCTGCGCCGGTGTCCTTCCCACGGGGACGGCGCTCAGCCGGAACATGGCACGCCGGTGGGATTATCCATTCGACAACGACTACGACCTTCCCCGGGTCGCGCAGTTCGCGGCCATGCGTTATGGCGACCCTGTGTACGTCAAACGGCTGGTCTGCCAGGAACTGGACGCCGGGGCGGTCCCCGATTTCCTCGATCCGCTGGAACCGCACAGCCTGCTGGCGAGTTTTCCGCTGCCGGTTTATCTGACGACCAACTACGACGACTTCATCTTCCGGTCGCTTGAGGCGGCGGGGAAAAGCCCCGACGTCGCGGTGTGCGCCTGGAACGACGGGCTCGCCTACGCCAAGGACCTCTTCGCCGGGGACGGGAGTGGCCCCCGTCCTGACAGGCCGCTCGTCTACCACCTGCACGGCAGGCTGGGAGACCCGGCCTCGATCGTGCTGGCCGAGGACGACTACCTGGAGTTCGTCGCCAACCTGGCGCTGGACAGCGCGGCCGACGGGCAGCGGATGCTGCCCACCTCGATCCTGGAGGCACTGACCAGGAGGCCCATCCTCTTCATGGGGTACAGCCTGCAGGACTGGACCTTCCGCTTCCTGTTCCACAGCCTGGTGAAGGCGGTGCCCGGCATCAACCGCCGCAGGCACGTGAGCGTGCAGCTCGCGCCGTCCCCCGCCGGCGCGAGGGCGGACATCCTGCAGATCCAGCGGGACGTGGCCCGTTACTACGAGGACTGGCGGATATCCATCTTCTGGGGGACGGCCAGGGATTTCTGCCGCGAGCTGCGACGGCGGATGGGGCCGGTCCCGTGAACCCGGTGGG
>NZ_JBHSBC010000045.1:111376-138993 GCF_042650425.1 Streptosporangium jomthongense
CCCCCCCCCCCGTCCGCCCGTCAGGACGGCAGCTGGGCGTCCAGGCGGTAGCCGTCGACCGTGACGTACACCTGGTCCCCGGGGCGCGCGTTCAGGCGCATCAGCACCGGCTGCAGGGAGTCGAAGACGGGGTGGTCCCGCCACACCAGCACCACCGCGTTGTCGCCGGGACCGGTGACCGAGAGCAGGGTGCCCGGACGCATGCCGAGCTGGGTGGCGTACCCCTCGGGCACCGCGACCGGGGCGCCGCGCAGGTGCTCGCTGGTCACCTCTATCCGCTGCCAGCGGCTCGGGTCGGTGGCCGGGCTGGTCGGCGGGTGGAGCGGGGCGCGCTGGCTGGTGATGAGGTGGGGCCTGGTGTTGCCGGACAGGGCCGACAGCGTGGCCAGGGCGGCACGGGGGTCGATGGCGTTGGCGTTCACCTGCGGGATCGGCTGGCCGCCCCGGTGGTGGTGGTGCCCGTTGGCCCCGGGGGTACGGCGGGGCAGCTGCCTGCTGCCGGGCTCCGCGGCGGCGTCGGGGACGGCCGAGCCCCGCTCCGCGCTGGCGGCCAGGGCGTCGAGCCAGGCCTGCGCGGAGTGGGTGCGGATGCCGAGCCGCTGCTCCATCAGCGAGACCGTCTCGGAGTCGGCCGGTTTGCCGCCCATGAGCTGCCGGGTGCGGTCCCGCAGGCCGCCCAGGTCGCCGACGACGAGCCAGCCGTCCTGGAGCCGCCGGTCGGGCATGAGGGTGACCAGCACCCGCCACAGCGGGGTGCGCAGTGTGGGCACCTCGATGGGGTGGGCCGGGTCGGCGCCGATGAGCTGCTCCTGGGTGGCGGCGGCGCCGAGCCACTCGGTGAGCCCGAACATGTGGCCGGTGAGCGGGGCCGACTCCGAGGAGCGCAGCCACAGCAGGATGCGTTCCTCGGCGGCGCGCTGGGCGACCGACAGCGCGCCGAGGTCGGCGTTGAGCTTGTGGGCGAGGGCACGCAGGCTGATCGGGTCGACGGCGAACAGGCGGTCGACGGCGACCGCGCGTTCGAGAGGGCCCCAGTCGCGGAACATGTTGTCCACCAGGCCGACCAGCGGGTAGTCGCTGAGCCTGACCTGCGGCTCGGGCGCGGGGGCCTGCTGGGGTACGGCGGGTGCCTGCGGCTCCTGCTGCTCGGCCTGCGCGGGTGCCCCTGCCGACGCCTCCGCGGGTGTCGCTGCGGGTGCCTCCGCGGTGGGCCGTTCCGCCTGCGCGGACGACTCGGCGGCCGGGGGGACGGCGATCCCGGGGATCTGGCTGAGCACCTCACGGAAGACCGCGGTCATCACGGTCTCCGGGGTGGTGGGCAGGGAGGAGCCGCCCAGGTCTCCCGCGGTCAGGCGGCGCAGCCTCGACCAGCCGCCGAGGCCGGTGATCGCCGCGCGGGCGGGTTCCGGCCAGCCGGGCAGCGTGGGATCGACGGTGTGCACGTGCAGGGCCGGCAGGACGTCGCTCAGGGGGAGGTGGTCCCATCTGGACATCGAGAGCCGGGCCAGCCGGTCGCAGACCCAGTCGAGTCCGGCCGAGTTCAGGGCCTTGGGCAGGGTGACCGAGGACCACCATCCCGCGGGCAGGCGGGGATCGGCCAGGGCTTCGGCGACCTGCTGTGCTCTGCTCCAGCGCAGGGCCGGGACCAGATCGCTCAGGCAGATCGATGACTCGGCATCCATCGGCGGACCGCAACCTCCCCAAAGTGACACATGTGGCTAATGGTGCAGCCTACGCCGCAAGCTATCAATTAGCATGAGAGTGGGTAAAGCCGGTGGACGCCAAACCAGACGTGAGAATACGCGGCCGACCGCCGACCGCTGTCACGGCCTCGGCTCCGGCGCGGCGTCCCGCGTCCAGCGCGGCCTCGTCGTCGTCCCCTCTCAGGAGGGCGGTCAGCAGACCGGCGGCGAACGCGTCACCCGCTCCCGTCGAGTCAACCACTTCCGCGGTGAGTCCGGGAAGCCGTGCGGTCAACTTTCCTCTCCGCGCCAGCAACGCCCCGCCGGGGCCCAGCTTGACCGCCGCGGCGCCGTAGCGCAGGCTCAGCCGGCCCGCGGCGCTCTCCGGGTCGTCCGCGCCGGTCAGCAGCAGGGCCTCGTCCAGGTTCGGGATGACCAGCTGGGCGGCCGAGGTCTCCCTGATGAACCGCTCGGGGCCGAAGGAGCGCAGGAAACCGGTGGAGGCCGGGTCCACGCTGATCGACACGCCGTTCCGCACGGCCTGCTCCAGGGCGAGCCTGGACAGCTGCAGGCCCGGTTCGGCGAACAGGGTGTAGCCGGACAGGTGCAGGTGACCGACCCCGTCGAGCAGGTCCTCCTCCCAGTCGTCGGCGCAGATGTGCCCGCCGGCGCCCCGGTTGGTGAGCATGGACCGCTCACCCGTCGGATCGACCATGGCGATGACCACGGCGGTCGGGCGCTCGGGATCGACGCGCAGGTGCGTCCTGACCCCGCCGCGGCGCAGTTCCGCGGCGTGCCACTCCCCGGTGTCGTACCCGACCCTGGTTAGGATCCGCGCGTCCGCGCCCAGATGGGCGGCCCAGGAGGCGGTGTTGGCCCCCGAGCCCCCCGGGCGCAGCACGATGTCGGCGGCGGTGTCCGTGCCGACGGCCAGTCCGGAGAGCGCCGGACCCTCGTGCAGCGCGACGACGTCGGTGACGACGTCACCTATGACGAGCAGACCCGATCCGGCCACGATCGCCTCAGTTTCCCCGGCTCCAGGCCACCGCGATCCGTCCCGCGAGGCGGACGTTGCCGCGCACCGCGGCCAGGTTCGCCTCAAGCGAGGCGCCGTCCGTCCCCTTGACCAGGTACTCCAGCAGGAACGGGGTGATGGCCTGGCCGGTCACCCCGCGCTGCCGCGCCTGCGCGAGCGCCTCGGCCAGGACCCGGTCGTGCAGGGCCGGGTCGAGCTGCTCGTCCACCGGGACCGGGTTGGCCACGATCAGCGCGGACTCGGGCCCGTCGAGCGCGTCCTGGGCCCGCATGATCTCCGCGGCCTGCTCGGGCGTCTCGATGCGCCAGTCGACGGGCCGGCCGGAGGTGTGCAGGTAGAAACCGGGGAACTCACCGGTGCGGAAGCCCGCGACGCCGACGCCCCGGGTCTCCAGGCGCTGCAGGGTCGCAGGCACGTCCAGGATCGACTTCACGCCCGCGCAGACGACGGTGATCCGCGTACGGCTCAGCGTGTCGAGGTCGGCGGACTCGTCCTGGGTCTCGGTCCACTCACGGTGCACTCCGCCGAGCCCGCCGGTGGCGAAGACGCGGATGCCCGCCCTGGCGGCCAGGAAGGAGGTCGCCGAGACCGTCGTGGCGCCGCTTGAGCCGAGCGCGGCGGCGACCGCCAGGTCGCGGAAGCCGAGCTTGCGCAGGCCGGGCTCGGTGGCGATCCGTTCGAGGCCGTCCTTGTCCAGGCCGATCCGCGCCACGCCGTCGAGCACCGCGATCGTCGCGGGTACGGCCCCGGCCTCGCGGACGAGCCCCTCAAGTTCCCGCGCGACCTCCAGGTTGCGGGGCTGGGGCAGGCCGTGCGAGATGATCGTGGACTCCAGCGCCACGACCGGGGCGCCCTGCGCCAGTGCCTCGGCCACCTCGTCGGATGGGCGGAGCACGCTGTCGATGGGCTGCTCGGTGGTACGCATGAGCGGGTTCTGTCTCCTCGTCCTGCCTGGGTGGCTGCTCAGTGGAACCGGGTAAAGAAGCTGCTTGTTCCAGAAAGAGCACGTTACGGGGGATATCGGATGGCGTCTACCGGGACATCAGCCGATGGCGAGGACGCCGATCAGTGAGATAGCGCCGATGACAGCGGTCGCCAGCCCGCCGAGGGCCAGGGAACGGCCACCGCGCGCCAGCGTCCTGAGATCCACCCCGGTCCCCAGCGCGAAGAGCGCCGCCGCCAGCGACAGCGCGGTCACCTGGGGGACGATCTCGACGACCCCGACGGGGACGACTCCCAGGCTCCTGACCGCGACCGCCGCCAGGAAACCCAGCACGAACAGCGGCACCAGCGGCGGGCGCCGTACCCCGCTCCGGTCACGGCTGCGGTCACAGGCCGGGCGGCGCAGGGTGAGGGAGGTGAAGGCGACGAGCGGGGCGAGCAGCGCGACCCTGGCCAGCTTGACCATGACAGCGCAGGCGAGTACCCCGCCCCCGGCGGTCGCGCCTATGGCCGCGACCTGGGCGACCTCGTGCACCGAGGCGCCCGCCCACAGGCCGAGCCCGTACGGCGAGAGCCCGGCGAGCCGCGCGACCACGGGCAGGACGACGAGGGCGGCGCTGCCGTACAGGACGACGACGCCGACCGCGCCTGCCACGTCGTCGTCGTCTCCGTCGGCCACCTCATGCATGGCGGCGACCGCCGCGGCGCCGCAGACCGAGACGCCGGTGGCGATGAGCAGCGACCTGCGCGGGCTCACCCCCATTCGCGGGCCGATCCACCGGGTGAGGGCGAACGTGCAGACCGTCGAGACGGCGACCAGCGCCAGGGGCCGCCAGCCGAGCGCCAGCACCTCGGGCAGCGCGACCTGCAGTCCGAGCACCACGATCGCCAGGCGGAGCAGCCTGCGGGAGGCGAAGCGCAGGCCCGCGCCGAACACGGCGGGCGGTGTGGTGAGGCTGCCCAGCGCGACCCCGAGCACCACCGCGACCACGGCCGGGCTCACCCCGGGCAGCGCGCGGCCCGCCCACTGGGCGACGGCCATGGCGCACGCCGTCAGGGCCAGGCCGGGCAGGAGACGCAGGACCGCCACGACCTGGGGCGGGCCCGCGAGGAGTCCGGCAGGGGGCCGGTGGCGAGGGGAGGCGGAGAGCGGGAAGAGGGACATGTTCCGAGTCTCAAACCGGACAGGGGTGGCCGGTAGCCGCGCTCTACCTGGAAGGTCATAGCCTAGGGCTATGAGTGACCTGCCCGATCTGGAGTCCCTGCGGCTGCTCGTCGACGTCGAACGCCTGGGAAGTCTCGGCCAGGCGGCGAGGGCGGTGGGCATCGCCCAGCCGTCGGCGAGCAAGCGGATCATGCTGCTTGAGCGCCGCCTCGGGCTGCCCCTGCTCGAACGCACCCCGCGAGGCTCGACCCTCACCCCACAGGGCGTGATGATCGCGGCCTGGGCGTCGCAGGTGCTGGCCGCCGCGGAGGAGCTCATGCGCGGCGCGCGGGCCGTACGGCACGGCAGGGAGGCCCATCTGCACATCGCGGCGAGCATGACCGTGGCCGAGTACCTCCTGCCGCGCTGGCTCGGGGAACTGCAGACCCGCGAGCCCCAGGTGCAGGTCGGGCTGGACGTGCAGAACTCGGCGGAGGTCGCCAGGCTGGTCGGCGCGGGCATCGAGCTGGGCTTCGTCGAGGGTCCCTCGGTCCCGCAGGGACTGGCCTCCAGGGTGGTCGCGGCCGACCGGCTCGTCGTCGTGGTCGCGCCCGGCCATCCGTGGGCGCGCCGCCGTACGGCGCTGCTGGCGGCCGAGCTCGCGGCGACGCCGCTGGTCGTCCGCGAGCGGGGCTCGGGGACCAGGGAGACCCTGGACCGCGCGCTGGCAGGGCACGAGGTGGCCGCGCCCCGGCTCGAACTCGGCTCCAACGCCGCGGTCAAGGGGGCGGCCGGTGAGGGGGCCGCCCCGGCGGTGCTCAGCGGCTACGCCGTCGAGGGTGAGCTGGCCACCGGACGCCTGATCGAGGTCGTGACGAAGGGCATCGACCTCGAACGCCGGTTGCGCGCGATCTGGCGGCGGGGCCGTACGCCGACGGGACCGGCGGCGACGCTGCTGAGGATCAGCCTGGCGACCGCACGGGAGTGAGGTGTTCCCTTCGCCGTGCGGCTCCGGGAAGGGTGTCCGGCCCTGGTATGGACACCGGAGCGCCGCGGGCGAATCAGCCGCCCCACTCGACGAACAAAACCATCTACCTGCTGAATTAGTCCTCTTATATAGATTTGCCGGACATTTATTGCCATTATGCACTTTCTGGTTTATGTCATACCTTGACGGCTATTGCCCCCGTCCCTACTTTCATGTGGTAAGTGGAGTGGCTCGGTCCGTGAGGAGTAAGCCTTATGACCCAGAGTTTCCCCGTTCCCCGTACCTGCCCGTACGAGCCGCCGCCCGAGTACGCGCGTCTCCGGGAGGAGGGTCCGCTGGTCAGGGCGGAACTTCCCGGCGGCCAGGTCTGGCTTGTGACCCGGCACAGCGAGGCGCAGCAGGTTCTCATCGACCCCCGAATCAGCACTAATCCAACCAATCCGGGACATCCGATGGCCGCCCTGGTGATCGAATCCCCTTCCGAGGAGGAACTGCGCTTTCGGGAAAAGTATCAGCAGGGACATTTCGGTGATATGGATCCGCCCGGGCACACTCTCTACCGGCGGCTGCTGATCCCCGAGTTCACCGTCCGGCAGGTCAAGGAGATGCGTCCCGGCATTCAGGAGGACGTCGACCGGCTCATCGACGACATGCTCAAGCAGGGCTCCTCCGCCGACCTCGTCGAGGCGTTCGCGCTGGCCGTGCCGTCGCTGACGATCTGCAGGATGCTCGGGCTGCCCGAGGCGGGCGGCGACTTCTTCCGCGACCGGATGAACACGATGATCGCCGTCGGCAGCAGCTCGACGCAGGAGGCCGTCACGGCGGCCGCGGAGGTCTGGGAGTATCTCGACGTCCTGGTCACCAAGGCCGAGCGGGAGCCGGGCGACAACCTCGTCGGTCGGCTCGTGACGGCCGCCGGGCAGAGCGAGGAGATCTCCCACGACGCCCTGGTCGGCATGACGATCCAGCTGCTCGTGGCGGGGCACGAGACCACGGCCAACATGATCTCGCTCGGCGTTCTGACGCTGCTGCGCAACCCCGGTCACCTCGCCGCGCTGCGCGACGACCCGGCGGGCTGGCCGACGGCGGTGGAGGAACTGCTGCGCTATCTCTCGATCGTGGACTGGGTGGGCTTCGACCGGGTCGCGACCGAGGACGTGGAGATCGGCGGCCAGGTCGTCAGGGCGGGTGAGGGTCTGTTCGTCCTGGGCGCCTCGGCCAACCGGGACGCCCGCGTCTTCGACCGGCCCGACGACCTGGACCTCCGGCGCGGCGCGCGCAACCACATGGCGTTCGGGTACGGCGTGCACCAGTGCCTCGGGCAGAACCTCGTCCGCGCCGAGCTGGAGATCGCCTACCGCACCCTCTTCGAACGGATTCCCGGCCTGCGCGTGGTGGGAGCCGACGACGACCTGCCGTTCAAGTACGCCGGTGCGATCTTCGGCGTCCGTGAGCTGCCGGTGGCGTGGTGAACGCGAGGATCGTCGTCGACAGGGAGCGCTGCGTCGGCGCGGGGCAGTGCGTGCTCGCCGCGCCGGAGGTCTTCGACTCCGGTGACGACGGTCTGGTCAGGGTGGTGGGCGACACCGAGACCGAGACCGGTACCGCCGTCGCCGACGGCATCCGTCACGCGGTACGGCTCTGCCCGGCCAGGGCGCTCAGCCTGCGTGAGGACGGCTGAGGTCCTCATCCGTCTCTCATGAGAGCGGTCTACCGTTGGGGGCATGGGCGACGGTGAGACGGCGCGGGTGCTGGTCGTTGACGACGAGCCCGCGCTGAGGGAGGCGCTGCAGAGCAGCCTGGAGTTCGAGGGTTACCGGGTCGGCCTGGCCCAGGACGGTCAGGCCGCACTCGACGTCCTGCGGCGGGAGCCGTACGAGCTGGTCCTGCTCGACGTGATGATGCCGAGACTGGACGGGCTGACCGCCTGCCGCAGGCTCAGGGCGGCGGGCAACCACGTGCCGGTGCTCATGCTCACCGCCCGCGACGCCGTCGGGGACCGGGTCTCCGGGCTGGACGCGGGGGCCGACGACTACCTGGTCAAGCCGTTCGAACTGGACGAGCTGCTGGCCAGGGTCAGGGCGCTGCTGCGACGCGGGGCGCTGGCCGCCTCCGCCGCGCACGACGACGGCGACGCCGTGCTCGGCTACGGCGACCTGCGGATGGACACCGCCAGCCGGGAGGTGTCCAGGGCGGGCGAAGCGCTCGAACTGACCAGGACCGAGTACCTCCTGCTCGAACTGTTCATGCTCCACCCCCGCCAGGTGCTCACCCGTGACCAGATCCTCAGCCAGGTCTGGGGCTTCGACTTCGAACCCTCCTCCAACTCCCTCGACGTCTACGTCATGTACCTGCGCCGCAAGACCGAGAGCTCCGGGCTGCCCCGCGTGATCCACACCGTCCGCGGCGTCGGCTACGTGCTGCGGGCCTCCTGAGCCGTGAGAGGGAAACGCCGCTCCCTGCGCTCCAGGCTCACCCTGCTGGTCGCGACGGCGGTCGCGGTCGCGATCGCGGTGTGCGCGGCCGTCTGCTGGTTCATCGTCAGGTCCGAGCTGCTCGACCAGATGGAACGCTCCCTGAACGCGCCCAAGGGCCCCCAGGGCAACGAGTGGATCGAACGCAGCTGCGCGAGCCCCCCTCCCGAGCACCAGCCGCCCTTCCCCCGCTTCCAGCTCCTGCAGGCGATCGACACCGGCGGCGTCAGGTGCGTCATCGGCTACACCGGGGTCCGGCTCGTGCCGGGCGACCAGGCCGTGGCGAAGGCGCCGGAGGGCACGCAGCACTTCCGCGACGGCGTGACGGACGAGGGCGCCCCGGTCCTGGTGCTCGTCAGGAGCGTCGGTTCGGGGCTGGCGGTGATGGAGTCCCGGCCGCTGGCGGAGTTCCAGTCGACCCTCACCACGCTCGCCTGGATACTGGCCGGGGTCGCCGCGCTCGGCGTGGTCGGCGCGGCCTCGGCCGGTCTGTTCGTCTCCCGTACGGCGCTGCGCCCGGTCGGCCGCCTCGCGGAGGCCGTCGAGCACGTCGCCAGGACCGAGGACCTGCAGACCCGCCTCCCGGTCGAGGGAACCGACGAGATCGCCCGCCTCGGCGCCTCCTTCAACGCGATGACCACCGCCCTGGCCGCCTCCCGCGAGCGCCAGCGCAGGCTGGTCGCCGACGCCGGGCACGAGCTGCGCACGCCGCTCACCAGCCTGCGCACCAACATCGACCTGCTGCTGCGCAGCGAGAACACCGGCCGCCCGCTCGGGGCCGCCCCGAAACGCAGGCTGCTGGCCGGTCTCAAGGCCCAGTTCGAGGAGATGTCCACGCTGGTCGGAGACCTGTTGCAGCTGTCGCGCTCGGAGAGCGAGCACGAACCGCACGTCGAGGTCGCCTTCCACGAGGTGGTCGAGACCGCCGTGCGCAGGGCCAGGCTGCGGGCCCAGGAGAGCCCGATCCGGGTCGAGCTCGAACCGTGGTACGTGCGGGGGGAGCGGGCCGCCCTGGAACGCGCCGTGGTCAACCTGCTCGACAACGCGGTGAAGTTCTCCGAGGGCCCGGTCCTGGTACGGCTCGCGGCGGGGGAGCTGTCCGTCAGGGACCACGGCCCCGGCATAGCGGGGGAGGACCTGCCCTACGTCTTCGACCGGTTCTGGCGCTCCTCGTCGGCCAGGAGCATGCCGGGCTCCGGGCTGGGGCTGGCCATCGTGGCGCAGGCCGTACGGGACGCCGGGGGAGAGGTCGTCCTGGAGAACGCGGAGGACGGCGGTGTCCTGGCCAGGGTACGGCTTCCCGGCTCCCCGGGATCGGCCTGACCCGGGCATTCGACCCACCACTTGTCCCGAAATTTCCTGAAAAGTCCCGAGAAAGGGGCCTGGTTTGCGGGGACGGCTTCCCGGTTGTCTCGGGGTGTCCCGCCTCGCCCGTGGGTCCGCCGGTTTTCTCACCGGTCGTTAACGATCGGCTCAGGATCGCCCAAGGTCCCCCGATGAGCCTGGGGGACATGAGAGATCCGAGTCGTCACCCATGGGAGGCAGCGTGAAGCAGATGTCCGCGCCCGTGCGCACCCGGCTGGTCGAGATCGTCGTCCCCGTGCACAACGAACAGCGGGTGCTCGCCGAGAGCGTGCGCCGCCTGCATGACTACCTGTCGGGAAACCTCCCCTACGGCTTCCGCGTCACGATCGCGGACAACGCCAGCACCGACGCCACCTGGGAGATCGCCGTCGGCCTGGGCAGGGAGCTGCCCCACGTGCACGCCGTGCACCTGGACGCCAAGGGACGCGGGCGGGCGCTGCGCAGGGTGTGGTCGGCCAGTGACGCCGACGTGGTCGCGTACATGGACGTCGACCTCTCGACCGGCCTGGACGCCTTCCCGCCGCTGGTCGCCCCGCTGCTGTCCGGGCACAGCGACCTGGCCATCGGAACCCGGCTGTCCCGGGGCGCCAACGTCGTCAGGGGTCCCAAGCGGGAGATCATCTCGCGGACCTACAACCTGCTGCTGCGCTCGGCCATGGGAGCCCGCTTCTCCGACGCCCAGTGCGGCTTCAAGGCCGCCCGCACCGAGGTCGTCCAGGCGTTGCTGCCCGCCGTCGAGGACGAGGAGTGGTTCTTCGACACCGAGTTGCTCCTGCTGGCCGAACGGCACGGCCTGCGCATCCACGAGGTGCCCGTCGACTGGACCGACGACCCCGACAGCCGGGTGGACATCCTCAGGACCGTCCTGGACGACCTCAGGGGGATGGCCAGGGTCACCCGCAAGACCCTGTCCGGCGCGGCCAGGATCCCGGTGCCGCCGAGGGTCCAGCGGGCCCGGCTGCCCACCGGCATGGCCGGGCAGCTGCCCAGCTTCGCGGTGATCGGCGCGGTCAGCACCCTGGCCCACCTCGGGCTGTTCGTCCTGCTGCGGCTGGTGACGCCCGCGGTCGCGGCCAACGCCGTCGCCCTGCTCGTCACCGCCGTGGCCAACACCGCGGCCAACCGCCGCTTCACCTTCGGCGTCACCGGCCGCGCCGGCGCGCTGCGCCACCAGTTCGAGGGCGGCCTCGCCTTCCTGGCCGGTCTGCTGCTGAGCACCGGCGGCCTGGCCCTGCTGCACCGCCTGGCACCGGGCGCCCCGGCCGCGGCGGAGATCACCGCCGTCGTCGTGGCCAACGCCCTGGCCACCCTGATCCGTTTCCTGCTGCTGCGCACCTGGGTCTTCAACCCGCGCCGCACGAGGAGGCCGGGCCGATGACCACCACGGGGAACGACTCACCCGTCATCGACGACCCCGTCACGCAGCCCCCGGCCAGGGTCGGAAGGCCGCGCCGGATCCTCCTCGGCGCCCCCGGCGACCCCCGGTGGGCGCGTCCCGCCCTGTGGGCGGTCCTGGCGCTGGCCGCCGTACTGCACCTGTGGGCTCTCGGCCGCAACGGCTACGCCAACTCCTACTACTCGGCGGCCGTGCTGTCCGGCACCCGCAGCTGGAAGGCCTTCTTCTTCGGGGCACTGGACGCCGGGTCGTTCATCACCGTGGACAAGCCGCCCCTGGCGCTGTGGGTGATGGGGATCTCCGCGCGGGTCCTCGGGTTCGGGACCTGGAGCCTGCTGCTGCCCCAGGCCGTCGCGGGCGTGGCCGCCGTCGGCGTGACGCACTCGGCCGTACGGCGCGCCCTGCCCGGTACGGCGGGTCACGCGGCCGCGCTGATCGCGGCGCTGGTGATGACGCTGACCCCGATCACCGTGGCGATCAACCGGGACAACAACCCCGACACCGTCCTGGTGCTGCTGCTGGTGCTGGCGGCCTGGTGCTGCCAGGAGGCGATCCGCACCGGCCGTACCCGCACCCTCGTCCTGTCGGCCGTGCTCGTCGGCCTGGCCTTCAACACCAAGATGCTCCAGGCCTACCTGGTGCTGCCCGCCTTCACCCTCGTCCACCTCGCCACGGCCCCCGGAACGGTGCCGCGCCGCCTCGGTCGCCTGCTCGCCGCGGGCGCCGCGCTGGTGGTCTCCAGCGCCTGGTGGATGGTGGTCGTGGACCTGTGGCCCGCCGAAGATCGTCCCTACATCGGCGGCAGCACGGACAACTCCGTCCGGGACCTGGTCGTCGGCTACAACGGCCTCGGCCGGATCCTCGGGCAGGACTTCGCCGGGGGCGGTCCGGGGGAGGGCGGCCCCGGGGGCGGTGGCTTCGGGGGAGCGGGCTTCGGCGGCGCGTCCGGGGCGGGACGGCTGTTCAACGACGTCATGGCCGGGCAGATCTCCTGGCTGCTGCCCTTCGCCGCCGTCGCCCTGGCCGCCGGGCTGGTGCTCACCGCCCGTGCCCGCCTGCGCCCCGCCCGGGTGGCGCTGTTGCTGTGGGGCGGCTGGCTCGCGGTCCACTACACGGTGTTCAGCTTCTCCAGCGGCACCTTCCACCCGTACTACTCCACCGCCATGGCTCCGGCGGTCGCGGCGCTGACCGGGCTGGGCGGGGTGCTGTCGTGGCACGCGGGCCGGACCCGGCGCTCCTGGGCCTGGGTGCTGCCCGCCGCCCTGGCCGTCACCGGGGCGTGGGCGTTCACGGTGCTGCGCCGTACACCGGACTTCGTGCCCTGGCTGGCCTGGGCGGTCGCCGGGGTGACGGCGGTCGCGGTGGCGGCCACGGCGCTGTCCGGAGCGCTGTCCGGAGCGCTGTCCGGGATGAGGCCGGGATCCCCGCGGGGCCGCGCCCGGCTCCTGGCGGCGGCCGGCGTGGTCGCGGCGCTGTTCACCGGGCTGGCGGGTCCCGCGGCGTACGCGCTGACCCCGCTCGGCTCCGCGGTCAACGGCACCAACCCCACCGCGGGGCCGCAGACCGGCGGGTTCGGCGGGATGCGAGGTGGCTTTCCGGGAGGGTTCCCCGGCGACCGCCGGGGAGACCGTCCGGAGGGCCTCCCCGAGGGGTTGCCCAAGGATCCTCCCGAGGGTTCTCCCGAGGGCCTTCCCGGTGGTTTCCCCGGCGGGCCGGGAGGCGGCATGAGCGAGAAGACGATCGCCTACCTGAGGAAGAACATGGGCGGCGCGACCTGGCTGGTCGCGGTGAGCAGCGCGCAGGGTGCCTCATCGGCCATCCTGTCCACCGGCCTGCCGGTCATCGCCATGGGCGGCTTCGTCGGAGGCGACCCCGCCATGACGGTCGAGCGGCTCACGGCGCTGGTCGCCTCGGGGGAACTGCGCTACGTCATCCCCGGCGGCGGCCGGGGCGGTCCCGACTCGGGAGGCTCCGAGGTCACCGCGTGGGTGAGCGCCAACTGCGCCGTCGTGGCCCCCGCTGAGTACGGCGCCGAGTACGGCGGAGACACCCAGGACGGCCGGTCGCTCTACCGCTGCGGAGACTGACGACCGGGGCCGGGGCCCCTTGACTGGGCGGCCAGTCAAGTAGTACGGGGCCCCGGTGCCCGCTGCTGTAGTCTTGCGCAGTGCAGAGCGGAGGAGGGGCGCGCGGCAGCCGCGCGGACCAGGCCGACCAGCGCCGGGCCGAGCTTCTTGAGGCCGCCCGGCGGGTGGTGCTGGAGCGCGGGCTCGCCAGCACCCGTGTCGCGGACATCGCCAAGGCCACCAACGTGAGCGGCGGGCTGATCCACTATCACTTCGCCACCAAGGACGACCTCATCACCGAGATGCTCCGCAGCACCAGCGAGTCGGAGATCCAGCGGCTGAGGGAGATCGCGGCGGAGCGGGGCGGCGCCGTCGAGCGGCTCGACCGGGTCCTGCGTTTCTACATCCCGGCCTCCCGCTCCGACCAGAGCTGGATCCTCTGGCTCGACGCCTGGGCCGTCGGGGTGCGCGAGGCGCACGTCAGGACCATCCTGCTGGAGCTTGAGGGCGCCTGGATCGAGATCCTCGCCGAGGTGATCTCACAGGGGGCCGAGACGGGCGAGTTCACCTGCGACGACCCCCAGGGGGCGGCCGAGCGGATCGACGGGATGCTCGACGGCCTGGTGGTCCGTTACACCCTGCACGCGGGCGGCATGTCCCGCAGCAGGCTGCTGCACCACGCCAGGGTCGCCGCGGCCCGCGAGGTCGGCCTGAGCCCCGCCGTCTTCGAGGAGCAGTCTCCCGCCCCCGAGGACTGACCCCTCACCTCCCTCACCGTCGCCTCAGCGGGGGATCAGCCGAGGACCGGGTAGTTGGCGCGCAGCACGCCACGGGGGTCACGGGCCCGCTTGACGTCACGCAGCCGGGCCAGGACGTCGCCGGGGAAGGCCGCCGCCGCGCGCTCCCCGACCCCCAGGAAGGTGTACGGCTTGCGCCCGCTGGTGTGCGGCACGAACTTCCCGGCGATCTCCTTGAGCCGGGTCTCCACGGCGGCCGTGGCCTCGGGGCCCGGGGTGACGCCGAACATGTAGAGCGAGTAGGGCTCCGTCAGATGGCCGCAGGCGCCGCCGCCGGGCACCGGATGGGCGAGCGCGCCGCCCAGGTGCCGGACCTGAAGGCTGACCAGCGGGGCGATGGGCTCCGACAGCAGCGCCCCGGCCACCGCGTCGTCCAGGCCGGTCAGCAACTCCGCGTGCCCGAGGGCGGGCGCCGGGTCGGACGGCTCGGCGCAGACGTCCCCCAGGGCGGCGACGGGCAGCGGCCCCCGCGTGTCGGAGACCGTCCCGCCGATCGCCTCGAAACGGCGCAGCAGGTCGCGCCCCTCGGCCGCCTCCCCCAGGAAGGTGGTGTCGATCGTCACCATCGACCTGCCGCGCAGGTGATCGGGCAGGAAGTCGAACGGGGGGAAGTTCAGCAGCGTGAACCAGACCGCGAGTTCCTCGGGGGCCGAGGCGGTGACCTCCCGGAAGGCGGCGAGCACCTCGCCCGCCCGCTCGGCGGGCCACATCAGGCGCCCGCCGTACAGGTGGGGAGCGGGGTGCAGGTCGAACTCGACGGCCGTCACCAGCGCGAAGTCACCGCCGCCGCCGCGCAGGGCCCAGAACAGCTCGGGGTCGGAGTCCGCGTCCACCCGGAACGCCTCCCCTTCGGCGTCCACGACGTCGAGGGCGCGGACGGAGTCGGCGGCGTGCCCGTGACGGCGGCTGAACCAGCTCAGCCCGCCGCCCAGGGTGTAGCCGACCACGCTGGGCGCCGTGGAACTGCCCGCGAGACCGGTCAGGCCGTACGGGCTCACGGCGGAGAGCGCCTCGGCCCACCGTACGCCCGCCCCGACCCGGGCCAGCCGCTCCTCGGGCCGCACCTCGACACCGCCGAGCGCGCCGGTGCGCAGCAGGATCACCCCCTCGACGTCGCCGGTCGCGCCGTGGCCGCTCGGCTGGGCGGAGACCGAGAGCCCGGCCAGCCGGGCGTAGCGGACCAGGGCGGCCACGTCGGCGGCGTCCCGCACCTCGACCACGGCCAGGACGGGCTGGTCAACGGCCAGGTTCCAGGCGGCCCTGGCCCGGTCGAAGCCCTCCTCACCCGAGGCGAGCACCTGCCCCCTGACCGCGCGCCGCAGGTCGTTCCCGATTGTCATGATCTATCCCTTCGGTCGATGCCCCGACTCTGGCGTGACCGATTTGGAGACGACTTGGGGTTGGTTTGAGGTCGACCACAAATGGGAGTTCGCCATTTGGCCGGTTACGGACAGTTCCGTGGCGTGACGCCGGGAAGGCGGGGAGTGGGCCATGCTTGTGCCGCCGGTCGGGACGGCCCCGCCGGGACGATCTCGAAGGGGAGGCGGGAGTGGACGCCCTGCGGAGGCTGCGGATCAGGGGAACGCTGTCGGCGCTGGTGATCCTGGCCGCGGGGGCCACCGCGACCGCGACCGCGGCCGACACCCGGGCGGACGGGCGTTCCTGCGAGCCGTGGACCCTGTGTCTCCGGGCGCCCGCCGTACCGCCCGCGGTGACCCCCGGGCCTGCGGGTCACCGGCCGTGGACGATCGGCGACATCACCGGCGACAGATGGTGCCTGTACGCGCGACCACAGGGCCGGACGGACCTCGTGGGAATCCTCGGCGGGCGCGAGGGCAACCTCGAACGCTGGATCAGGAACAGGGGCGCCAGGGCGCCGGGACCCTGCTGACGGGGCGCCGGCGAGGGCCGGAGACCGGGTGAGGGGTCAGGCGGGCAGCGCGGCGAGCAGGAAGGCGAGCCGGGCGGCGGCGTCCTCGATGTTGTCGGCGCTGCCGAGCCGGTAGCCCCACGAGGTGATGAACCCGCCGTCCTGGGAGCAGGTCACGGTCTCGGTCAGGGTGCTGCTGAAACGATTGCGCACCGAGACGTAGGCGGGGTCGTCGAAGGAGACCCGCTGCACGGCCAGATCGGCGTGCTGCCGCGCCGCGGCGGCGAACTTCTCAAGGCAAGACAGCGTGTCCAGCATCGTGCATCACCTCCGTCTCGACAGAGAATTGCACGATCTTGGGAGGTTAATCAAGCAATTGCGGATACTAAACCCGAGATTGTCGTGTGAAATCCTCCAATACCTTGACGATCACCGCCCTGGCGTCCTCCCTGAAGGCCGCGACCTGATGGAACTCCTCGAAGCTGTGCTCGTAGAACGCGATGTCCTCCGGGTCGCGCAGGATCAGGTCACGGGTCCTGGTCGGCACCGCCACCTGCCCCCTGTCGTAGATCCAGAAGCCGTTGATCGGGGCCGCGGGCAGCGGGGCCTCGAAGGGCAGGACGCCGAACTCCACGTTCGGCAGCGCGGTGACCGCGAGCAGCCGGTCGAGCTGGCCGCACATCACCTCCGGCGGCGCCAGGCGGTAACGCAGCGCGGCCTCGGACATGAGGAACCGGAACGTCCTGCTCGGGTCGTAGAGGATCTCCTGGCGCCGCATCCGCACCCTGATGGCGGCGTCGACCTCGTCGGGCGCGTTGTACAGGCGTTTGATCCTGGTGAAGACGCTGCGGGCGTACTCGGTCGTCTGCAGCAGGCCGATGATCACGCCGGGCTCGACCACCCGGAACGTCTGGGTCCGCGACTCCAGGTCGCGGATGTCCTCCTGGAGCGTGGCCAGGCCGGTACGGTGCCGCTGCCGCCAGGAGTCCTGACGTTCCAGCAGGACGCAGGCCTGCTCGACCAGCTCCTCGACGATCTCGGGGGTGGCCTCGACGGCCTGGCCCCAGAGGGTGACGTCGTCCTCGGTGGCGGTCTGCCGCGCGTTCTCGATGCGGGAGACCTTGGACGGCTGCCACCTCAGCCGTTCTGCCAGCTCCTTGCCGGACAGCTGCGCGGCCTCGCGCAGCTGCCTGAGCCGGGCGCCCAGCTCGGTGCGGACCTGCTGGAACTCGCTCACCCGATCTCCTCCGCGGATCGCGGGGGGCGGGGCGCCCGCGCGCCCACCGGCTCGCCCGTTCCGCGCGCCCGTCGAATCTCCCGCATGGTTCGCACGAGGGTAGACCGAGCGCGCGGATCGTGCCATAGCCGTCTCCCCAATCGTGATCAATATGTGTGGGAACGTCCGGCGAGCGGCCTCCTGGCTCCGTCTCCCGGGGTGCGGCGCGGGCCGGAGGGGGTCGGAAAGCGCGAACGCATGACTGATTCCTTCCCCAATCCAGCATCTTCGGACAATTGCGCGCAATCCTAGACTTCGGAAGGTTGCATGAGGGTTTCAAATCCTGAAATGCCCATATTTCATGAAATATGGGATTAATAGGACTTTTGGCGCGCGACCGCCGTACGGCTCAGGATCGCTCGGGCACCCAGGAGGGGGCGCGCTTCTGCATGAAGGCCGTGATCCCCTCCTGCCCCTCGGCGGAGGTGAACCGCTGCGCCGACAGCTCGGCCATGCGCCGCGTCCCCTCCTCGAAGGACAGGGCGGGCACCTCGCGCACCAGCCGCTTGGTGAGCGCCAGCGCCTCAGGGCCGCCGCGCAGCAGCATCCCGGCGTAGTGGGCGACCGTCTCGTCGAGCAGTTCCCCGGGCACCGCCCTGGTCAGCAGGCCTATCTCCTGCGCCCTGGCCGCGTCGAAGGTCTCACCCGTCAGGAAGTACTCGGCCGCGGCCCTGGGGTCGAGCCTGCGCAGCACGGTCACCGAGATCATCGCCGGGACCACGCCGAGCCGTACCTCGGTGAACGCGAACGACGCCGTGTCGGGGGCGATCGCGAAGTCGCAGGCCGCGACCAGGCCGAGACCCCCGGCGCGGGCGGTACCGTTCAACCGGCAGACGACCGGTTTGGGGCTCTCCCAGATCAGGCGCATGATCTCCGGGAACGAGGCGGTCACCGGGGCCCCGGGCGCGCCGCCGGGCTCGGTCCGCTGCTCCTTCAGGTCCGCGCCCGCGCAGAAGACCGGTCCCGTCCCGGTGAGCACGACGACACGTACCTCCTCGTCGGCGAGCGCCTGGGTGAGCAGGTCCTCCAGGTCGCCGAGAAGCCGCACGGACAGCGCGTTCCGGTTGCGCGGGGAGTCCAGGGTGATCGTGGCGATCCCGCCGGACACCTCCTTGCGCACCAGGCGCTCCACTGGCCGGTCCGTGTCGGTGTTCATCCACGCTCCTTGGTCGCTCCCGGCCCCGGGTTCGGCGCCGACGCGCAGAACGGTACCCGGCGCGGCCCGGGGCGAGGCGGGCGGGACTCCTGTCAGCCGCAGTGGCTCCAGCCGCTCTTCCAGGTCGCCGTGCCGTACGTGCCGCCCCAGATGACGCACTTCTTGACGGCGGCGATCCGCACCGGGCCCGCGTAGGCGGTGAAACTGCCCGGGTTCGAGCCGGAGGCGCCCCCCTTCACCTGGAGGATCGCGTTCATCTTGATCTTCCCGGGGACCATGTACCTCGACATGGTGACGACGCAGTTCTTGCCCGCCGCGGAGTTGTAGAGCAGGTAGACGGTCGCGGCGCCGATCCCCCTTGAGTCGATCACCTTGTAGCCGGAGCCGCAGACACCGGTCGCGGTGTAGATGTTCGGGGTCGGCTTGGGCGTCGGCTTCGGAGTGGGTTTCGGCGTCGGCTTGACCGTGGGTTTCACCGTCGGCTTGGGCGTCGGCTGCACCGTGGGCTTCACGGTGGGCTTCACTGTGGGCTTCGTAGTGGGCTTCACGGTGGGGGCGACGGTCGGTTCGACGGTGGGCTTGACCGTGGGCTTCTGCGTGGGCTTCGGGGTGGGCTTGGGCGTGGGGTCCTGGGTCGGCTTCGCGCTGGGCTCACGGGTCGCCCGAGGCGGGCCGGACGGCTGCCGGGGCCGGGCCGTGCCGGGCTCCGCGGTGAGACGGCCGACGGGCTCGGTGCTCCTGCGCTGCCGAGGGCGGGGCGTCGCGGACGTCCAGGCGGAGGGCGGGTCGGCGGGGGAGAGCACGGGGTCCGGCGACGGCGACCGCACCGTGACGGGCGGGGAGACCGCGGCCCGCGTGCTCGCGGCCCCCCAGTCGCCCTGCAGCACCACGACGGCGCCCGCCGTCGCGCCGAAGACGACGATCGCGGCGGTTCCGGCGAGCAGCATCCCGGAGGGGCGCCGCCGTACCCGTGGAGCCACGGGGGCGGGCGCCGGTGCCGGTGCCGGGGCGGCGGGCGCGGCGTTCCTGACGGGAGAGGGGACCGTGGCCCCCATCAGATGGCTGACCAGCTCCTCGGCGGTCGGGCGTGACGCCGGGTCCTTCGACAGGGAGGCGGCGACCAGCTCGCGCAGATGCCCCTCAAGACCGCCCAGGTCGGGTTCGACGGTCAGGATGCGGTTCATCACCACGGCGATGGAGTCGGCGCCGAACGCGGGCCGCCCGGTCGCGGCGAAGACCATCGTGACGCCCCAGGCGAACACGTCGGCCGCCGCCGTCACCTCACCCCCGCCGAGCTGTTCGGGAGCGAGGTAGGAGGGCGTCCCCATCGTCGTCCCCGTCGCGGTGGTCCCCGGCGAGTCAAGTGCCCTGGCGATGCCGAAGTCGATCACCACGGGCCCCTCGGGCCCCATCAGCACGTTGGCGGGCTTGAAGTCCCGGTGCAGGATGCCCGCCCGGTGGATGGCCGAAAGGGCGGTGGCGGTGCTGACCGCCAGGCGTTCGAGCGCCGCGCCCCGCCTCGGGCCCTCCCGGTCGACGAGCTGGCGCAGGGAGGGGCCGGGCACGTACTCGCTCACGATGTACGGCTGGCTGCCCGCGAGGTCGGCGTGGAGCACCGGGGCGGTGCAGAACCTCGCCACCCGCCGGGCGACGGAGACCTCGCGCAGGAAGCGCGTCCTGGCCTCGGGATCGGTGGCGAGCCCGTGGTGGAGAAGCTTGACGGCCACCTGCTCGCCCGCGGGCCCCCTGCCCAGGTAGACGACGCCCTGGCCTCCTTCGCCGAGCCTGCCGGTCAGCTCGAACGGCCCGAGCCGCGGAGGATCCCCCGACGTGAGCGGCTGTACCACGATGCCCCCCGACAAAACCTACGAATTGGGTTATGTGGTGCAGAACGCTACCAGCGTGAGCCGTGGTCCGGATGGCGCGCCGGAGACGCCCGTCAGATGGCCTTGCCGGGGTTGAGGATGCCGAGCGGGTCGAAGACCCGCTTGATCCCGTGGTGGACCTCCTCGGTCACGGGTCCCGCCTCCAGGGCGAGCCAGCGCCGTTTCAGCAGCCCGACCCCGTGCTCGCCGGTCAGGGTGCCGCCCATCCCGAGCGCCTCCCTGAAGACCTCGTCGGCCGCCGCCCACACCTGGGGCGGCGGTTCCGCCAGGCCGCGATCGAAGACGAAGACCGGGTGCAGGTTGCCGTCGCCCGCGTGCGCGACCGTGGCGATCAGCACCCCGTGCCTGGCCGCGATGGCCTCGATCCTCTCGATCATGTACGGCAGCGCGGAGCGGGGCACGCACACGTCCTCGACCAGGCACTTACCGAGCCGTTCCTTGGCCTGGTAGGCGAGCCTCCTGACCCCGACCAGTTCCTCGGCCTCCTGCTCGGAGGAGGAGACCGCGACGAAGGGCGAGCCGTTCTCCGCGCACAGCCGGGCCATCCGCTCGGCGACCACGGGGCCGTCCGCGGCGTCCGACTGCGCGATCAGCATCGCCTGGGTGCCGGCCTCAAGCCCGATGTTGCGCCAGTCGTCGATGGCCTTGAGCGTCGTGCGGTCGAGCATCTCAAGCAGGGAGGGCTGGCACCCCGCCGCGATGATCGCCGCGACCGCGGCGGCGGCGTCCCTGAGCGAGGTGAACTCGGCCGCGATCGTCGCCGGATAGACGGCCGGAGCCCGGCGCAGCCGCAGGGTGGCCGAGGTGATCACGCCGAGCGTCCCCTCGGAGCCGATGAACAGGCCGGTCAGGTCGTAGCCCGTCACCCCCTTGACCGTGCGCCTGCCCGTCTCCAGGACCCGTCCGTCGGCCAGGACGACCTCCAGGCCGAGCGCCGAGTCGCGGGTCACGCCGTACTTCACGCACCGCAGGCCGCCCGCGTTCGTGGCCAGGTTGCCGCCGATCGTGGAGATCTCGTGGGAGGAGGGGTCGGGCGCGTACATCAGCCCGTGCGCCCTGGCGGCCCTGTCCAGGTCCGCGGTGATCACGCCGGGCTCGACCACGGCGACCTCGTCGGCGGGCGAGAGCTCCCTGATCGCCGTCATCCTGTGCAGCGTCAGGACGACGCAGCCCTCGACCGACGTCGCCCCGCCCGCCAGGCCGCTGCCCGCGCCCCTGGGCACGACGGGCACCCGGTGCTCCGTGGCCCACCTGAGGGTGGCCACCACGTCCTGCCTGGTCTCGGCCGGCACGACGGCCAGCGGCCTGCCCGGTTCGAGGAAGGTCCTGTCCCGCGCGTAGGAGTCGGTGACGTCAGGGTCCGTCAGGACCTTCTCCGGCGAGAGGGCGGCGACGAGTTCGGAGATAACGCTCACAGGGGGACTGTACGGGGCCCGGTCCGAGGGGGGATCACACGGGATGTCACGTGATGATGCGGGCGAGGCTCGGTGAGGGTTCTGCCAAATGTGGTGACGTGACGGCCAGGTGAGGAGAAGTCTCGATTCGTACGGCTGTCGCCCAACCGAAGGGAGCCTCGCTGTGACGACTGTGCAACAGCGGGCCGCGGCCGAGCCCGTCCGCGCGGGGAGGGTGGTCGTCTCGTGGCTGACGTCGACGGACCACAAGGTCATCGGAGACCTCTACATCATCACCGCGTTCGTGTTCTTCCTGATCGGCGGCGTGATGGCCCTGGTCATCCGGGCCGAGCTGGCGCATCCCGGGTTGCAGCTCGTCAACACCGTCCAGTACAACGCGCTGTTCACCATGCACGGCACGCTGATGCTGCTGTTCTTCGCCACCCCGCTGTTCGCCGGGTTCGCGAACGTGATCATGCCGTTGCAGATCGGCGCGCCGGACGTGGCCTTTCCCAGGCTCAACATGGTCAGCTACTGGCTGTTCCTGTTCGGCGGGATCATCGCGCTCGGCGGGTTCGCCACCAACGGCGGAGCGGCCGACTTCGGCTGGACGGGCTACACCCCCCTGTCGGTCGCGACCTTCTCCGGGCAGGTGGGCGGTGACCTGTGGATCGTCGGCCTGGTGTTGTCGGGCCTGGGGACGATTCTCGGCTCCGTCAACTTCATCACCACGATCATCTGCATGCGCGCTCCCGGCATGACGATGTTCCGCATGCCGCTGTTCACCTGGAACGTGCTTCTCACCGGACTGCTGGTGCTGATCGCCTTCCCGGTGCTGGCCGCCGCGCTGCTGGCGCTGGAGGCCGACCGCAAGCTCGGCGCGCACGTCTACGACGCCGCGACCGGCGGGCCGCTGATCTGGCAGCACCTGTTCTGGTTCTTCGGCCATCCCGAGGTGTACATCATCGCGCTGCCGTTCTTCGGCATCGTCACCGAGGTGATCCCGGTCTTCAGCCGCAAGCCGCTGTTCGGCTACATCGGCCTGGTCGGCGCGACCATCGCCATCGCGGGGCTGTCCGTCACGGTCTGGGCGCACCACATGTTCGCCACCGGCCGGGTGCTGCTGCCGTTCTTCTCCTTCATGACGTTCCTCATCGCGGTCCCGACCGGGGTGAAGTTCTTCAACTGGGTGGGCACGATGTGGCGGGGGCACCTGACCTTCGAGTCACCCATGCTGTTCTCGGTCGGCTTCCTGGTGACGTTCCTCCTGGGCGGCCTGACCGGCATCATCCTGGCCTCCCCGCCGCTGGACTTCCAGGTCACCGACTCCTACTTCGTGGTGGCCCACTTCCATTACGTCGTCTTCGGCACCGTGGTCTTCGCGATGTTCGCGGGCTTCTACTTCTGGTGGCCCAAGATGACGGGCAAGATGCTCAACGACACGCTGGGGAAGATCCACTTCTGGCTGTTGTTCATCGGCTTCCACGCGACCTTCCTGGTGCAGCACTGGCTCGGCGCGGCGGGCTTCCCGCGCCGCTACGCCGACTACAGCCCGGTCGACGGCTTCACCTTCCTGAACCTGGTCTCCTCGGTCGGCGCTTTCATCCTGGGTGTCTCCACGCTGCCGTTCCTCTACAACGTCTGGTGGACCGCCAGGAACGCGCCGAAGGTGACCGTGGACGACCCCTGGGGGTTCGGCAACTCGCTGGAGTGGACGACCTCCTGCCCGCCGCCGCGGCACAACTTCACCTCGCTGCCGCGCATCAGGTCCGAGCGTCCCGCGTTCGACCTCAAGTACCCCAGGGTCGAGGCGCAGCCGCGCCAGCTCGATCCGACCGCCCCCGGCGAGGAGGTCTGAACCGGGGTCGCAGGAGAGCGAGCCACCGGATTCCCTACTCGGGGTCGTCGGCGGGCCCGGGGAGCCGTGGGAGCGGTTCCCCGAGGCCCGCCTTCCGGCTTTCACCGCGCTGACCTGCTGTGAAAGCGCTGTCAACAGAAAAATAGTGGAAATCATCACCATTTCCTGTGAAGTGATGATTCATTACAGTTTTACAACATCATTCAGCGGCTTTACTCCTGCTTTACCTTCTCGTCTAACGTCCCGCTCGGTGCGTACATAAGGCGCATCTGGGACGTTCGCGCCCGGCGAACCCGGGCAGGGAGGGTAAGCGTTGTCCAGCAAAGGCAGGGGTGCTCGAAGGCGCCTGCTCGCGATAGTGCCCGTCGTGGGCCTGGCCGCTGCGGGACTGGCGGCGGGAGGAGTGTCGGCTCAGGCGGACACCACGGTGGACACCACGGTCGCGAGGTACCAGCCGACCGCAGCCGACTACTACATCAACTACGCCACACCCAGGGACGAGCCCGAGGTGCAGGACCCGGCCGCGCCGAACTCCAAGGAGCGCCGGATCAGCCCGTCAAGGCAGATCGCCCACAAGTATTCCGAGGGTAACCCCGCCGCGGCACGCGTTCTGGCCGCGCGCGAGGCGGAGGCGATCAGGACCGGCATCAACCCCGCCGACTTCCTGTTCAAGAAGGCCAAGGTCGCCAAGCAGGCCAAACTCCTCACCGTCCTGGTGGAGTTCAACGACAAGGCCAACGACGACTTCTCGGGCTTCAAGCGCCCGCCGAACGTCAACGACGACGACCCGGCGAACTGCGTCACCGAGCCGCCGGGCACCCTGCTCAACGGCCCGCTGCATAACAAGATTCCCGACCCCGCGTCCTTGGCACACAAGGACAACAACAGTTTCTGGGTGCCTGATTTCAGCCCGGACCACTTCAACAAGATGCTTTACAGCAAGGAAGGCATCACCAAGAGGGTCCGTACCGACCTGACCGACCCCCGGGACGGTCGCAAGGGCATCAACATCGCCGGCTCCACGATGCGGAACATGTACGAGGAGCTGTCCAAGGGCGCCTACACGGTCACCGGAGAGGCCACCCCGTGGGTCAAGGTCCCGCACTCCGAGGCCTACTACGGCGCCCGCGCCTGTGGCAAGGAAGCGCAGGACATGAGCGGCCACCCGAGCAACCCGCTCGGCCCCGGCCAGCTCGCGATCGACGCGGTCGACACCCTGGCCGCCGCCAACCCGAACTTCCCGTGGGCGGACTACGACGTCGAGGACGTCGCCGACTCCGACGGTGACGGCAACTTCGCCGAGCCCGACGGCGTGGTCGACCACCTCGTCCTGGTCCACGCGGGCAAGGACAAGTCCTCCGACGGCGGCGCCGAGGGCACCTACGCGATCTGGGCGCACTCCAGCGCCGTCGCGGGTGGCTACAAGGTCCCCGGCAAGGACGTGAAGATCTCCAACTACATCGTTCAGCCCGAGGACTCCGGCGTCGGCGTCTTCGCCCACGAGTACGGTCACGACCTCGGTCTGCCCGACCTCTACGACACCACGGGCAGCGCCTCCTCGGCCGTCGACTTCTGGGACCTCATGTCGGCCGGCTCCCACAGCGGCCCGATCTTCCAGTCGATGCCGACCCACATGGGTCTGTGGGACAAGTGGATCCTCGGCTGGGCCAACCCCAAGGTCTTCAACCCCGGTGACCGCAGCCGCGTCGTGACCGTCGGTCAGTCCTCGCGCACGCCCAAGTTCACCGAGGACGGCGTCCGGGTGAACCTGGACAGCGCGCCGCTGAAGATGGTCGAGCCGCACAGCGGCACCAAGATGTGGTGGTCCAACCTCGACCAGGAGTGGGCCGACGTCAAGCTCACCCGCGACGTCCAGGTGCCCGCCGGCACGGACGTGAAGTTCTGGCTCTGGAACAACTACGAGATCGAGGAGGACTGGGACTTCGGCTTCATCGAGGTCTCCACGGACAACGGCGCCACCTGGAGCCAGCAGAAGGTCTACACCGAGGGCGGCGCCCTGGTCTCCACCGGTGACGACTACCCGGACCCGAACAAGAACCTCTCCAAGTTCAACAACAGGAAGTACGCCCTCACCGGCAACACCAACGGCTGGCGGCACGACTACGTCGACCTGGCCCCCTACGCGGGCAAGACGGTCAAGCTCAGGCTCGTCTACAACACCGACGCCGCCTTCACCCCGCGCAGCTGGCACGCCGACGACTTCTCGCTGACCAACGGCGCCCAGACCGTCTGGAGCGACGACGTCGAGGGTGGCAACCAGGGCTGGACGGCCAGCGGTGGCACCTACACCAACACCCACGGCCAGGGCTGGGGTATCAACGACGGCTTCCGTGAGGTCTCCCGGTTCTACCTCGCCGAGTGGCGTAACTTCGACGGCTTCGACAAGGGCCTGCAGTACACCTACACCACCGACTACTCGCGTGACGGCTCGTGGAAGGTGGAGAAGGTCAAGTACAACGCCCCCGGCCTGCTCGTCTGGTACCGCGACTCGACCTTCACCAACAACGTCCTGAGCAACAACCTCGAACTGTCGCCGAGCATCGGCTCCAAGGGCAGCCTGCTCCTGGTCGACTCCCACTTCGAGCCGCTGCGGCGGACCGGCGTGGCCGCGACCAAGGACACGACCATCCTGAAGAACATGCAGGGACGCGTGCAGACCTCCAACGCGGCCTTCACCTTCGGCAAGACCTACCCCTTCAAGGAGTGCATCGAGGGGCCGAACGAGCCCTTCAGCGAGTACTGCACCAACACCGCCGCGCTGCCCGGTGTGCGCGAGTTCACCGACGCCAAGACCTGGTACCCCGGGTTCGAACTGCGTGACGGCAGCCTGTACTACCGTGACTTCGACGCCTCGGTGGTCGTCCCCTCCAAGGGCGACCAGCAGTACAGCACCCGGGTGGTCAACCCCGACGGCACCCCCGCGACCGACGTGTACGGCGTCGACCTGGGCAACGGCAACGTCCTGGGCAGCGGTAATCCCGGTGACGAGGGCAAGGCCCTGGGCGTGAAGTTCAAGCTGCTCGCCCCGCTCCCCGGCAACCTCGGTGTCCTCCTCCAGGTGACCCCGCCCAAGAAGTGACCCGGCGCGTCCCCGTCCGGGCCCACCCGGGCGGGGACGACCCCGGCGAACGGTGAGACACCAGGACGCCCGGCCGGACCTCTCCGGCCGGGCGTCCGCCGTACCCGGCCGCGGGCGCAGCCCCACGATCCGGCGGGCCCTACGATCTGACGGGAAGGCAGTGGACCGGAAGGGGCGGCGTGGGCGAGTTACGAGGCAAGGCAGAGCACACCGAGGCCATCAGGACCGGGCGCCGGGTCTGCGTGGTGGTCAACACCCACTCGCGCAGGGGCCGCCGCCTCTACCCCCGGGTGGTCGCCACGCTGCGCGCCGAGGGCTTCGAGCCGATCCGCACCTTCGCCGTGGTCGACCCCCGCCGTCTGCGCGCCACCCTGGACACGGCCCTGGCCGAACGGCCCGACCTGCTCATCGTCGGCGGCGGGGACGGCACGCTCAGCGCCGCCGTCAAGCACGTCGCGCACCGGGACGTGGCCCTGGGCGTGCTGCCGCTCGGCACGACCAACAACTTCGCCCGCAGCCTCGGCCTGCCCCTCGACCTGCCGGGCGCGATCAGGGTCTTCCGCACCGGCAAGGTCGCCGACGTCGACCTGGGCGTCGCCGGTGACAGGGAGTTCGCCAACCTGGCCAGCTTCGGCGTCTCCGTCGAGGTCGCGGGCACCGTGAGGCCCTGGCTCAAACGCCTGCTCGGGCGGGCCGCCTACCCGCTCACCGCGCTGACGATCCTGCCCCGCCACCGGCCCTTCCGCGCCTTCATCACGGCAGACGGCCGCCGCCACGAGCTGCTCACCCACCAGCTCAACATCGCCAACGGCCGTTTCCACGGCGGCTGGCAGGTGGCCAGGGACATCAGCATCGACAACGGCAGGCTCGTGGCCTACCAGCTCGGTTCGGGCAAACGGCTGAGGCTGCTGGTGGAGACCCTGGTACGGGCGACGACCGGCCGCTGGCGCAGCCTCGCGGGCGGTCCCTTCGTCGTCGGTCAGGAGATGTACCTGGAGACCGACCCGCCGCTGGCGGCCGACGTCGACGGCGAGGTGCGCCTGATGACCCCGATCACGATCAGGACCGTTCCCAACGGCCTGCGCGTCATGGTCACGGACGACTTCGTCGACTCCTGACGCGCGGGGCCGTACGGAGGCGGGACCTAGTAGTACTTTGTTAGGTCAGCCTGTTGTAACTGGTCGGTG
>NZ_JBHSBC010000046.1:0-93699 GCF_042650425.1 Streptosporangium jomthongense
AGGGAGGGGCAGAGCCCCTCCCAGCGGGGGCGGGGTGCCAGGGGAGGGGGTAAGACCCCCTCCCCTGGGGCGGGGGTCCGGGGGAGGGGTGGAGAACCCCTCCCCTGGGCGCGAAGCGTCTCCTCCTTCCCCTTCTCCCGATTTTCCTTCCTCTTCCTCTGCCTCTTCCCTCCCCTTTCCCCTGTCTCTTCCTCTCATTTTTGGGGGCCGGTACGGGGTGGGTGCGGGGGGTGGGTGGTGGGCAGGGTAAAACCCCTTCCCTTCGGCTTCTTGCGGGTATTTCAGCAGGTGGGAGCGTGCAGCCGGCGCCACGCCGTAGGCGCCCCGCAGGGGCCGCGTAGCGGTGGGGCCGGTCGCAAAGCGGCTCTGATCAGCGGCGGAAAACTCGTGAGGCCACTTTTCGTGACTCGGGAGGCGAGCTGTTCTTATGCTCGCTTTACTCGGCTCCGGGAAAGGGGCCACCTTCACGGGAAAGATAGGTTTCCGCATGCCTGAAATGCTGAGTATGCCGTCCGCCGTTCGCCGTGCCAGGGCCTTGATGTGGATTCAGACGGCGCTTTGCGTGCTGGGTCTGCTGGCCATGTTGGTGCTTATCGGGATGGCGGGGGCACGTGCCGGGAGCGCTGGGGGGCTACTGGTGATCTTCCTCTTTGGCGTGACGCAAACAGGCGTGCTCGGATGGTTGGCGGCTGCCTTAGAAGATCCACGCCAGTGGGTCAAATGGACTTGCATCGGCGTCGAGGCGATCCTCATCGCACTGCGGATTCCATCTGTCCTGAGCGGTGACATTCCCGCGCTCATAGCTGTCGTCCTGGCGCTCGTCGTCATCGGCTCGCTGTCAGGAAAGGAGGCGGCCCGATGGTTCGGGTAAGGTGGCCTGCCCCTGCCGTTATGGAGTTGGTGATATGGGCGCTCCTGGCCCTGCAAGTTCTTCTAGGGGCGGTGAACGCCCTCGTTACAACTATCGTCCTCGCTGCGATGGGGATGCCTTTGGAAGCGATGCCGCTTCCGCTGGTGGTCTTCTACGTTCCGGTTCTCTTGCTGCTGGGCGTCACGATCGCGGGTCCGCGCCGCGCCTGGGGGCCGATAGCGACAGTCCTCATCGAAGCCGCATGGCTCGTGTGGACGAACACAATCGCAGTGGTTCATTACATAGAGTGGGCGGATTCGATCGCCGCGTTAGTAGTTATCTTCCTGATCGGCGTCGAACGCCTGCGTAAGGTTCACGACTGAGCGCTAGGCAGGAAGCAACAGGGGCGGTCCGCCGTAGGCGGGCCGCCCCTGCTTGATGTAGTAGGGAAGTTCGTCACACGCTTCAACCGCATGGTTCGAACCCCGAACAGCTTCTAGAAGTCGAACTCGCCCTTTTTGGCACCGTCGATGAAGGCGTCCCAGACACCAGGGCTCACAACGAACGGCGCCTGGTCGGGGGCTTCGGTGTCGCGGATGCCGACGCGCCCGCCCGCCAAGGGAGCCACCTCAAGGCAGTTACCTTGGTTGGAGCCGGACTTCGTCGCCTTACGCCAGACAGCGGTCTTCAGTTCCTCGTTCAGGTCCATTTCTGAATCATCTCCTCTATGTAGCGTCTGCTCTCTCTACGGGAGAGAGCATCAGCTCTAAGGGCCTCATACCTGATGCTGGTAAGCCGCACAGTGTCAGGCTGGTCCGTGACCTGGCCTGTGTCTGCGGACTCCAGATACGCAGTTTCCCTTGCCCCGGGGACTAACGCCAACGCAAATCCACCGAGGATTCCGACGGTCGAACCCAACTCTAGGGGGGAGACCTGGACACTGATGTTGGGAAGCTCTATCGCCCCAAGTAGATGTGTGAGCTGTCTACGCAGCACGGCCTGACCCCCGACAGGTCTGATCAGGGCGCACTCGTCCAGCACAGCCCACAGCAGGACCGGGGCTTCTCGATGGAGCACCTCCTGCCGGGCCATTCGGGCCTCGACTGCTTTGTTCGCCTGAGCCTGCGTGATGCCGGGTTCACCGAGGATGGCCGCCATGGCGTACTCCTCAGTCTGGAGCAGGCCCGGAATGACTAGGGGCTCCCAGGAGCGGATGGAGACAGCGACCCGCTCGACCTCAACCCAGTTACGGAACCAACTCGGTGCGCTCTCCGACTCCAACGCCGTGTAGAGGGTCAGTAGCTCGTCCTTAGCCCCCAGGACCCGGGAGCACTCCTCAACGAAGTGCAGTGAGGGGAAGCGCCCTCCGCGCTCCACTTGGCTCACCTGCGAATGTGAATATGAAATTCTTTCGGCTAACTGCTCTTGGGTGAGACCCGAAGCCTCCCGAAAACGACGAAGCGCCAGGCCAAGGGCCATGCGGGGAGTCTTCGGGTTGGGGTCTAACTTCTTCGGTGCAGGCATGGGGGCTCCTTGTTACCGAATGCGACCTATTAAACATACGCCGGAGGCACATCTGTCGAATAGGTGTGCACTAGATCCACTCCCAAACGACAGCCCTTCGAGGGCATTCTTAGCAGTGCCCAGCCACACGGCCGGGAACAGTGGGAATCTCTCCGAAGCTCGACCTTGACTCATGCCAAAGTCGGGCAAGGCAGTCAAAGCGGGTGATACCGAGATGGTATGGACAGAGGATCCATTAGGGACCTTCCCCTTGAAGAAGGCGGTTGAGAGCGTCCCAAAGGCTAGGGCTCAGGCCCGGACCCTGGACCCTATCGAGAACAGTCCGAAAAGGGATGACATCCTTCTCGTGCTCTCCGAGTTGGTGACCAACGCAGTGGTTCATTCGAGCCTGGGCGACTCAAACTCGGAGATAACGGTAAGTCTCATAACCGGTAGGGATGTCCTTATCGTCGAGGTCCGCGACCCGGGCTCGATGCTGTCGGGTCCTCACGTGAATCGCTCAAGTCCCCTGATGGGCGCCCGGGGTCGGGGCTTGGTCCTCGTTGAAGACCTCTGCGGTCTGCGATGGGGTACTCACATCTCCATCGACGCGGAGCGCGTCGTCTGGGCCGCCATCCCTCTCGGAGACGACGCGCCGTCCGCTGAAGAGATCATGATTGCTCGCCGGAAGCAACGGTTTCGAGCGGTCTCCTAAAGCACCCCCGGCAGGGGTGTCAGCAGGTACGTTTCGTCAGCTCGGGGAAGACGCGCCTCGCCCAGGCCCTGGCCTCTTGGGCCTCCCGCAGTTCTGGGTTTCCTCCTGCCGGGGGCACCACCCCTCCACCATCTACGGAGCCGACCATGCCCCGGAAGGTCCTCTTCGTCGCCCTGGCAGGCGGTGAACTCGGCTACTTCATTCGGGCCCGGTCTGTGCGTCATACGAATTGTTCTTTGTTGCCGCAGTCGGCGGAATCGCGCTGATTGCGATCGGAACGCCCCCTCGGTGGCTCCGCCGCCGACCTTGAGCCCCCGGCAGGGGTCCGACCCAGAGAAATTCTCTGGGTTCATCCATCTCATGACCTCTGCCGGGTTTTTCATGCCCGCAGCTACGTGAAGGGAGTCGTTATGCATTGCCGCAATTGTGGTATTGGCCACCTCTGCCGCTGTAAGCCCACGATATTGCCCCCCAAGCCCCAGCCGAACCCCTCCGAGGGGAATCCCTCAGCGGACCAGAAGAAGAAGTAGGAGAGCAATGAGAGCTATCACGCTCAACCTCGGCTACCCCGGCCCGACCGGTGGGAAGCTCGCCGAGATGTTGATCCAGGTCGCCGACCTCAAGCCGGACTTCCTCGGCGTGCAGGGGGCGAAGGGCTGGGAGAAGGCGAACGCCCCGTTCCCCTACGGGGGCCAGGTATTCCACACGGCAGAGGAGACCCTCAACATGAGGGGCTACCTCGTACCGAGCGCCCATGATGGGCACCACCTTGTGGGTTTCGTCGGCGAAGCCGTCCGCGTCGTCGGGCAGGACCACGAAGTGGGGTCTCCTTTCTGGCACGGGGTGGTCTGCCTGGATCTCCGTATGGGCGACCACGACTTTCGAGGCGTCGTCACCCAGGCGGCTCCGGACTCGCCGAGACTGCGCGAGATCGAGGCCGAAGCGCTCGCCGAAAAGGTCAAGGTCGAAAGAGTGGTGATGTTGGGCGGCTGGAACGCCGTCCCGACCTCCCACCCGGGAGGCGGGCCTCGGCGCAAGAACGACGTGGCCGCCGCGCGAGCGCTGGAGGAGGTGAACCTGCTGGACGCCGCAACCGAGGTCGGCAACGCTACCCCGACCGTCCTCACTCCCATGCCCTACCAGTCGGATCGGGTCTACTTCAAGGGATTGACCGTGAAGACGGTCCAGATCGTCGGGGTGGGCAGTAAGCACGCGGCGGCTGTCGTTGACTTCGCCATCCCCACGCAGTCCGGGGCGGCCTAACCGCGATGGCATATCTCTGCAATTTGTGCCAGGACAAAGGGATCATCATCGAGTACGGCCCCAGGGGGCAGTATTCGAGGATCTGTTCCTCTAACGTCCACCAATACCCGCCTCCGTCGCCGCCTCCCCGAGGAAGTAGCTGAGTCCGCAGAACCTCTCCCCGGGTCTAGAGCCAAGATCTACCTTATGACTCCAAGCACCTGACATCTCGCGGGAGAAGTTGTGCGTCAGCATGGCGGGAAAATAGTACATCTGTTCTTAGACCCGGACGCTCGGGCCAGCGAAGTGCAGCAATGGGACAAAAGGGCATCTCGTCGCGCTGCAAGCGGATACATCGTTACCGAGCAAGTGTTCGGACATCCCCTAGACATCGTCTGCCCGTACTGCAAGGTGCAGGTGGTCGTTGCCAGCTCTCCAGAGCGAAGAAGGCAGGAGTCACATGGCAGATTGTCGGACTTGTAGAGGTTCGGGTACGGTCACGAAGCGTGAGCGAGTCAAGAACCCTGACGGTTCCGTCACCATCATCGAGAAGACGGAGAATTGCACCTTCTGTCGAGGGACCGGCCAGAGGCAGTAGTGAGAAGTAGCGGTTGAAGTTACGAAAGCTCTTCCCCGGCGCGCTGGGGAAGAGCTTTCGTTTTTTCATGTGCTCCGGCGGCGGTCGTACGGGGACGCCCCATGCGGTGTGGACGTGGACAAGCCGTAGGCACCTTCTATCAGTCGCCCTCCTTGTTCAGGGCATTTCGTAGTAGTCACTGAGGCGCACCCTGCTGTGCAGCACGGACCTGATGACGGCGATGGGGGTACGGGTGCCGTCGTACAGCACAGCATCCCTGGTGAGTGCTGGGCGCCCTTCGGTCGTCAGAGTGGGCGTGGTGGTCTCGGTGACGTAGCGAACCGCGCCGGTGTCGTATCCCGGCGTAGGGGTGTACTTCATTCGCATCTCAACGGGTCCGAAGTCGTCGGCTAAGGACACTTGCTCGCAATACAGCGGGTGGTCTGGGGCTACCCCCAACATGTTCGCGACATCGGGCGGTGACACCTGGGGACCGGTGCTGATCTCTGTTCGTGTCAGCCTCGCGTAGGGATCGGCTGGGGTGTCTGCGGGCCGGTACCGTCTCGCTGGCAGGGTGAGCCGGGGCTGAGGACGGGTCACGATGGTCCCGCGTCCCTGTTTGGCCTCGGCCAGTCCTTCCGTGACGAGCTGGCTAAGCGCGCGGCGGGCGGTGGTGGTGGATACCTCGTACGCCTTCGTGATCTCGGGATATGAGGGCAAAAGGCTGCCGGGGCCGTAGAACCCATCAGTGATCTTCTGGCGTAGGTCGTCGGCGATTTCGGCCCATCGGTGGGGCGGTGGCTGGGCTGGTCCGTGGGTCCCTGGGGTCTCGGGCACGGCTCTGGCCTCCTCTGGTGAGGGAAAGATCTTGGCTCCCTGAATTTGCGCATCTTCATGTGTCAGGTCTTAGGTTGAAGTTAGCGCGCTAATGCGCGCGCGCCAACCTGTCGAAAGGTGATCCCGGCATGAAGTTCCCCATCGACACCAGTTCCATCCTCTTTGCCATCGCCATCCCTGGCGTCGTCGTCACCGACTTCCGTACGAAGGAGATCCGCAAGAACGCTGACGGTCACATCTTGCACGCGGTCCACCTGATGGCCATGGACGGGGTGGACTCGTACCTCATCAAGATCAGCCTGCCGTACGATCCACAGCTTCCCGCCGGGCAGCTCGTGACGGTGAAGGGGCTTGCCTACCAGCTCGCCAAAGCGGGAGAGATGCGCTGGTGGTCGGCTGAGAGCGTCGAACCGATCGGGCCTCGGCTGCCCACGCCGGGGACTCCGGCTTCTGTTCCTCCTGCGCCTCCCGCTTCTCCTGGTCCGGCGTCGGCGTCGGGTCCTCCGGGGCAGACGGCACAGACGCAGACGAGGCGGCGTAGTCCGATCGAGGGTGCGCAGACCCCGGGGGGTGAGGGCTGACATGCTGATCATCCCCCCGTCCCCCTGCACAGCGGTACGCGCCTACAGCTTGCCGGGCGCCTGGCCCGCACTCACGATCACGATGGTTCACGGTGAGCGCGCGGTCTTCGCCATGGATCACCTTGCGCCGGTGGATGCCCTTCGGACGGCGGAACGGCTGGCGCGTGCGGCGACGGCGTACGCGGTTGAAGCGCGGAAGGCGTTCACGGCTTTCGACGGCACCGAGCGTCTTCGGGGTAAGCAGCAGCCGGACCCGTGGACGCTGCCGGACTTCCGGGGCGCGGTCCTGCTGGACACCTACCGTCCGGGAGGCTGAGGTGGGGCGGCATGATCCCCGCTACGGGTGGGGGCCGCCGAGTGAGCCCGTGGGCGGTCTGCCTCCCTGGATCGAACGGCCCGACCTGCCGGTTCGGGTTCCATACGATCGGCAATCGCGTCTTGTCGCCGATGTGCTGCGCCCCCTGTGGCTGAGCCGGAGGGAATGGGCGTTCGGCCTGCTGGTGCTGACGCTGGCCATGGTGGGACGGGCGGCCGGTGGCTGGCCTGGCGCCCTGGTGGCCGTGGGCCTGCTGGCTGCCGTGCTGCTCGGGCCGCCTCCGATGCGGCGGTGGACTCTGAGGGTGTTCCGGCATGCGCGGGTGCGGCGGCGGTGGGACAAGGCGTGCCGGTTTGCGGGGCTGACTACGTCGAACGGTCGCATCCCGCGCATCACGAAGGTGATGGATTCACCGGCTGGTGAGCGTGTACGGGTACGCATGCCGGGCGGCCTGGCGGTGCCCGACCTGGAAGAACGCGGTGAACACATCGCCGCTGACTTAGAGGTGCGGGATGTCCGTATCCGGCGTGATCCGGAGAATGCCCGGTTCGCCGCCGTGGAGATCGTGCGCCGTGATCCGCTGGGGTCTCGGGGCGTGCTGGCGTGGCCGTGGCGGGATGCCTGGCGCACGACTCCAGTCGTCAGTATGTGGGAGCCCTTCCCTGTGGCCGTGGGGGAAGACGGCGCCGTTCTCACCGTGAGCTGGTTCGACGACAACCACGAACCCGGGGATGAGGAGGAACCAGCATGATCAACCTACTCATCGGTGGTGGCGTCGGGTCGGGCAAAAGCTCCACACTGCATACGATCATTGCGGCGGCGGCGATCGATAAGGACCGGCCTCCGCTGGTGTTGATCGACGGCAAGGGCGGCGTCGAACTGGGCTTGTGGGAAGCGGTCGCCCATGGTGGGGTTCGCCGGACTCCGGCGGAGGCGGTTACGGCGTTGACCTGGGTCAAGGGTCAGATGGACAGCCGGTATGACTCCATGCGGGCCTTGGGCGTGCGCAAGCTGGGCCGCATGCACGATATCCCCCCGCTTCTGGTTGGTATTGACGAACTGGCAACCTTCACCATGGGGAGAGACCGCAAGCGTAGGGACACCTTCATCGGTCTGCTTCATGACGTTGCCTCGCGCGGCAGGGCGGCGGCTATCCGCATCGTCGCCACCACTCAGAAGCCGGGGACTGACGTGGTGCCGTCCCATGTCCGCGACCTTTTCGATACGCGGTGGGCTTTCCGGGTGTCCACCCGGGACGCCTCCGACACGATCCTCGGGGCGGGCATGTCGGCCGCCGGATATTCGGCTGCCAAGCTTCCCGCCTATCCGGGAGCGGGGCTCTTGCTGGCGGGAGGCGAGCCGCCGGTAAGGACGCTTTCTCATTATCTGGGCACCAAGGATCTGGAGCGGCTGGCGGCGTATGCAGCGGCGCTTCGCAATCGTCAGATAGGCGGGTCCTGATGAGCGCTTCTTTTCTTCCCGGGGCCGGTGGGATCGGCCTGGTGTTCGCGGTGCTGGCGGGGGTGATCTATGGCTTGCTGCGGCGTGAGATGCGTGCACAGATCTACCTGGATCATGCCCGGGTTCGTGCTGCCCGTGACTTTCCGTGGCCGCATGAGGAGTACATCATTGCGGCGCGGTTTGCGCCTGGGGCTGGTCCTGACGTGTGGACTGACCGGGTTCGTACGACATGGCCCGAACTTGCGCGGTGGGCGGCGTCCTGGTCTAGCACACCTAGCGTGATCGAGGTGTGCGCACTGCGGCGATCTCGGTGGGGAGTGGTGAGTTGGCGGTGGGCGAATGGCTCTCAACTGTCCCCGTTGATCGGCCGTCAACCCGATGTCAACCCGAAAGGTAGCTTTTCCGACTACCTTGATCGTTCCACCTAACGAGAAAGCGAAAGATGGTCGCTCCCTCCCGGGGGCGGTAGTGGGGACACACAGAAAGGTTCGGAAAGGGGCACCGTGCGATTTCGGGTAGCGGCACGTGACTACGAGGCGCTCGAAATCGAAGACACAGAGCTTGTCAGATTGTTCACCGTTTGGTTACGCGGGCCTGCCGGGCAGGACGAGATGCGGCGGGTAGTGCAGCGGTGGATGTGGACTCCGGCGGATCTAGGTGGCCTGGGTACTGCTGAGCCCGATACCCCCGATGGGGTTGACGAGCTTCGCCGTGTGGTCCTGGCGAGCATGACTAAGTAGGTGACCGTGCCCCTTCCTCCCTCGGGAGGGGCACGGCCCTCCGCTCCTTGCCCCGGTCGGGAGGGTGGGCCGGTCGCTGCCGAAGGCACCCGTCAGGGCGCGCGTAGCGCGGCAGCCGGCGCACCCGGCGGAGAGATCTCAACGGCGTGATGGGCACGCGCCTTCTTGGACGGCCAGGGGCCACGCGCTTCCCTGAGCCGCGCTTCCTTCTTCTCTTGTCGTGAGGTGGACGGTGACGTCAGTTCTGATACAGATGGTTGAGCGGGTCTCCGACCCTGCGGGATACCGGCGCTGGGCCGGTCAGGTAGAGCGGACAGGGCACTGCATCCGGCCTGTGCGGCTGGTCGGGTCGGCCATGGCGGCGGACCGAACCAGCGGCGAAGTGCGTGCTTCGACGGGTGATGGTGACGGCGTGCTGTTGGTGGCCTGCGGCGACCGGCGGGAAACCGTGTGCCCGCCGTGCGCGGCGACGTATAAGCGGGATGCGTGGCATGTGTTCGCGGCGGGCCTGACCGGGCGGGAAGATGCCGGGCAAGGGCCGCGCGCTGCGGCGTCGGCGTCGGTCCCGGAAACAGTGGCTCGCCACCCGGCGGTGTTCGCGACGCTGACCGCTCCGAGCTTCGGGGCGGTGCACTCCTACCGGGACGGCGGGGTGTGCCATCCGGTACGGCAAGGCGGCAAGGTGCGGCGGTGCCCGCACGGGGTGGTGCGCTCCTGCGGGATGCGGCACGGGCCACGTGACCGGACCCTCGGCGCGCCGCTGTGCCTGGCGTGCACGGACCTGGTCAGTATGGTGCTGTGGAACGCCTTCGTAGGGGAGTTGTGGCGGCGGACCACGATCTATGTTTACCGGGCGCTGGCTCGGCTGGCGTCGGTGCGGACGGGGCAGGCTGTCACTGTGCGATCCGTGCGGCGTGTGCTGCGGGTGTCGTACGCGAAAGTGGCTGAGGGGCAACGGCGCGGGGTGGTGCACCTGCATGTCATCGCTCGGTTGGATGGCGTGTGCCCTGATGATCCGGATGCGTTGCTTCCTCCTCCGGCCTGGGCTGATGCCGCGCTGCTGGGGGAGGCGATCCGGGAAGCCGCGGGAGTGGTCGGCGTTCCGCTGCCCTCCCCGGACGGGCGAATGCGCGTTGCCGAGTGGGGTACGCAGTTCGACGTACGGGCGATCAGCGCCGGAGACGACCGAAGGAAGCTCGCCGGGTATCTGGCGAAGTACTCGACGAAGACCGTAGGCGCCGTGCTGGACGATGCGGTTCCCCGTGATGCGCTGTGGGACCGGGAGCAAGCGGGCTCCGCTGGGGGGCGTCGTCGGCATCGCGTACCTCCGCCTGCGCACCTGGGCGCGTTGGCGGCGACGGCTGCGCGGCTGGCCGGTCATCCGGCGTGCGCGGGTCTGCGGCTGGCTCGTCACGCGTCGGCCTTCGGGTACCGGGGGCACGTCACCAGCAAAAGCCGGAAGTACAGCACAACCTTCGCGGCGCTTCGGGCGGTGCGGCGGGCGTGGCGCATCGCCCATCGGGCGGGAACCCCCTCGGAGGGTGATCCGTGGGCGTTCACGGATGACCCCGGGACGGTCGTGGTCTCGTCGTGGCGCATGGTGGGAGTCGGACACACGTCCCTCGGCGATCTGGCGCTTGCGGAGAGCCTGGCCCGTGAGCACCGGCAAGCCCGTCAAGCGGCGCGGGTGGGGTTGCTCGAATAGCGGTGGCGGGGCTGCGCCCAGTGCCTGAACCCCTCGTTGACGTTGTGCGCGCTGAATGTCGCGCCGAAGGCTCCTCTTCTTCTTGGTTCTCGTGTTCTTCTTGGTTCTCGTGCCCGCGTCTTGTCGCGTGCCTTGCCCTGCGCGGTCGTGTGGGCGGGTGGGTGGGGCTCGCGATGCGGGGGCATGCCAATTCCCCTCACGATTACGGAGAGTAATTAATGAGTGCGAAAAGTGATGATGCGACTGGCCGGTCCTCTGCCCTCCCTCCCGATGCTGACGAAGTGATCGCCTCGATTCGGGCGATGGTGGCCACCTGGCCCAAGTTGAGTGAGCGCCAGCGGGCACGCCTGGCGCTGCTGCTGCGACCGTAGAACGAACTGGGCGCCCCCACCTAAGCGGCGGGGGCGCCCATGAGGTTAAGCGGCGATGGGGCTGGCCTGAGTGGTCGGCGCGTCGGGCATGGCAGGCGTGATCACGATGTAGTCCCGGATGTCCACCTGTCGGCGCCCCCGGCCGATGGGCAGCAACTTGACTCTCATGAGCAGCTTCAAGACCTCGCGCTGACGGCCCAGATGCATTTCCTTCCACGTACGCCTTACATCACTGGAGGAAACGAACGGTTCTAGCGGGCTCTCTGCCGCGCTGCCTCGGAGCTTCTCCCAAATCTCGGCGGTGCGCCTCTCGATCACTTCTCGGGCCGACTCCCACTCCTCGTCATCCATCTGCCCAAGAGCGTTTCTCGCTGCAATCTTCCGGCGGTTCGCGTCAAGCATGACGAGTTCCTCGCGTAGCTCCGTAAGGCCCTCCGTCTGCTCCTCTTCCTTCGGCAGGAGGTCTACCACATCATCGTGGGAGAGTCGTTCCACGATCGTGCTGGTAATGTACGCGTCGGTTCTCTCCACCCAATGAACTATATGGTTCTTGTCTCGGCATGTGTAAGCGGGCCGCTCGTGGATGTAGCGCACGCTCATGACTGCCCCGTTATTGCATATGCCGCACTCGTAGATGAGGCTCCCGAGCCACTTGGGCGTATTGCCTCTCATCGTGCGGCGGGAAGGGTCAGAGAGCAGATCAATAAGGGCTTGCCGTTGGTCTTCGGGAATGATCGCGGGGTACGCGTTCCTCTTTATGATCTTGCCCTGATGCACGGTGTGGCCAGCAACGCGGGGGTTGGTAAGGACATAATGAATCGTGCTGGAACTCCACCCGTTGTGCTTGACCTCTTTGCCGTTCCGGTGCCTGGTGAGCCCGTCGGTCTGGGCCACCGTCGGGACCTTCCGTGCGGCCAGATCGGCGAGGATGTGACGTATGGACACCCCTGTCAGCAGGTCTTTCGCCCATCGGCGGATCTCCGCTACCTCGTTGGGGCGGTGCTGGGTCATGTCCAGCACGGGGCGGTCTTCGTAGATGCGCTCTGACACTGGAGCCTGCGGATTGACGCACACCGACCGAACGCGGCCCGTATCAACGCCCCATCCGTAAGGGCGTATTCCACCGCCGTAGACTCCATTCCTGGCCTGGCGCTTCCGGGCGTCCGATACTCTTTCCCCTCGATGCTCGCTCTCGTACTCAGCATCTACGGTGTCGTTGATCAGGTCCTTTCTCCCCGCTGCTTTCTCCAGGTTGTAGAAGCTTCCGCGCATGCCGCTGTACAACTTCACCTTGTGCGCGCGGGCTACCTTGATGAATGCTGATACCTCGTCTACCGACCTATGCAACCGGTCGGCGTGACGGATGATGATCACGCCAACCGTTCCGGCTTTCATGTCCTTCAAGAGCTGCGCGTACTGCGGACGCTCCACACCGGAGTAAGCCGACTTGTCGTTGTCTACGTAGGACCTGGCGATGGTTAGGTCCAACTCTTCTGCTGAGATCTCGTTCTCAAGGTGCTGGGTCGCTACCCCCTCGGCTGCTCCGCGCTTGTCGAAAGAGATCCGGCAGTAATCGACGGTTGCCCTTGCGGTCGTTTCAAGCATCGTCTTTCCTCCCCTATAAACCAGCTTATATGTGCCAATCTATTAGTGGGGAAGTCGACCCTGCTGCGCACCGTCTACCGGTCGCTGCGCCCCTCCGGCGGGGTGGTACGGCTGGACGGCGAGGACCTGTGGGGGATGCGTCCCCGGCAGGCGGCCCGGCGCCGCGCGGTACTGCCCCAGCACGGCCAGGCGGCCGACGGGTTCTCGGCCGAGGAGGTCGTCGCCGTCGGCAGGCACAGCCGCAGGAAACCGCTCGGCAGGGAGACGGCGGCCGACCGCGAGGCGGTCACGACCGCGCTGCGGCGGGTCGGCATGGACTGGGCCGCCGACCGGCTGATGACCACGCTGTCCGGGGGTGAGCGTCAGCGGGTCTTCCTGGCCCGCGCGCTGGCCCAGGAGGCGCCGCTGCTGGTCCTCGACGAACCGACCAACCACCTGGACGTCGGCTCCCAGCTTCTCCTGCTGGACCTGGTCCGTTCCCTCGGCCTGACGCTGCTCGCCGCCCTGCACGACCTCGACCAGGCGGCGGCCTACGCCGACCGGGTCGTGGTGCTCAGGCGGGGCCGCGTCGTGGGACACGGCCGGCCGCTCGACGTGCTGACCCCGGCCTTCATCGAGGAGGTGTTCGGCGTGCGGGCGCACGTCGGCCCCCACCCGCTGACCGGCCGCCCGCACATCGCCGTGGCCTCCCCGGAGAGGTAGGCCCGCCGGGAACCCGTGGGGTCGTCGTCCGGCCGTGGCCCCACGGGTTCTCTCGGGTTCCCACCGGTTCCCACGGTGGATCCGGCCATGGTCCGGGACGGCCTTGGTCACGGCTCAGAGCGGTCCGGCGGCCTTGGTCGCCGATCCGGGTGGGGCGGTGGGGTTCGGGGTGGCTTCTCAGCCGGTTCGCCAGAGCCGGATGGTTCTGTCGAGGCCGCCGCTGGCGAGGGTGTGGCCGTCGGGGCTGAACGCCAGTGAGGTGACGCCACCGGTGTGGCCGGTGAGCGGCGGCCCCTTGTGCTTGTGGGTCTTGGTGTCCCACAGCTGGATCCTGCCGTCGCCGGTGCCGACGGCCAGTGTCCTCGCCCTGGGGTGGTAGGCCACCGCGTTGACGGGGTTACCGGTGCGCAGAGGAGGGTCCTCCGGGTGGCCCCCGCCGTTCCCGTTCCACAGCGTGACGTCGCCGGGGCTGTTGCCGAGGGCGATGACCCCCTTGCTGTTCACGGACAGGGTGTTGACCGAGCTGATCCCGTTCACCGTCAGCAGGCCCATCTTCTCGTGGGTCCCCACGTTCCAGAACCGCACGTGGTTGTCACCGTAGGCGGTGAGCAGCACGGTTCCGTCGGTGCCGAAGCGCACGGCGTTCACGACCGCAGGACGGTCGGTGAGGGTCGCGGCGGTGCGCCTGCTCGCCACGGTCCACAGCCGGGCGGAACGGTCGGCTCCCCCGCTGGCCAGGATGTTCCCCCTGACGTTGAACGCCACCGAGTTCACCGCGCCGGTGTGGCCGGTCAGGACGGCGGTCGTGGTCTCGTTCGCCACGTCCCACAACCGGACGGTGCCGTCGGCTCCCCCGCTGGCCAACGTTCTCCAGTCGGGGCTGAACGCCACCGCGTTCACCGCACCCGCGTGCCCTGTCAGTACGGCGACGGCCCCTCCGCTCTCCGGGTTCCACAGCCGGATGCCGCCGTCGGCGCCTCCACTGGCCAGTGTTCTCCCGTCCGGGCTGAACGCCACGGAGTTCACCGCACCCGTGTGACCCGTCAGGACGCTCCTGTCGACCGTCGGGGTCACGCTCAGGCTCGGTGTGTTCGTGGGACGCGGTGTGGCCGCCGTACCGCCGTAGAAGCGTCTGACGACCTCGGCGACGCCGAAGACCGTGGCGACCGCGGCCGCGCCGACACCCGTGGCCAGGACGGCACGGCGCCCGACCCTGAGAGGCGGGGCCTTCCTGGAGGGAGGGACCGGCCGAACGGACGGTGCCCTGTCAGCGGCCTGGTTGCGCACGAAGGGGTGGTGGATCGCGGTGTCGGTGCCCCGCTGGTTGGGGGCGGGCAGCCCGCGTCCACGCAGCCGTTGCCTCAGGTGGGAGTAGATGTCGTTCATCGTCAGCCACTCGGGACCGCCGGAGACTCCGGTGCGGACCAGGTCGAGAAGCTCGGCGGTGAAGGAGGTCGGGGTGTCCGCCTGCTGGTCGAGGGAGACGACGTGGGCGTTGTGGTCGCTGGCGGTGAGGGTGTAGGCGCCGTGGATGTCGGTGCTGTCCACGACGGTGCTGGAGAGGGCCTCGATGGCGCGGCCCGAGTAACAGCAGTCCAGGATCACGATCTTCGTCCGGGCGGGGCTGTCCATCAGGACCTCCCTGAGCCGCTCGAACTCCAGGCCGGTGATGTCGGTGTCGGTGAAGTCGGTGTCCTTGAGGATCATGCACAGCTGCCCGCGCCGGGTGATGGTGCCGTGCCCGGCGAAGTAGACCAGCAGCACGCTGGTGGTCTCCTCGGCCACACGTCGTAGGTTCTGCACGAGCCTGCGCATGTCGGTGGGGTCTCGCCAGACCTCGACCTGTTCCTCGGACCAGCCGCACAGTTCGGGATCGGTCAGGACCTCCGCCATCCCGCGCAGGCTGTTGGCCACCGCGGGAAGCTGGGGGAAGCGCCGGTCGGAGTATTCGGAGGTACCGATGAGAACGGCCCGCGATTCCGAACGGTCGTGGATGTCACCCCTCATCGCCGTCCCGCTGGGTCTTCTCCTCGCCGCCGTCCCGAAGGATCTCCTCCTCGCCGTCCCGCAGGATCTCCTCAAGCAGCGACAGCACGGCGGTGTCCCTGACCCGCTGCGCGTTGAGCTCCACGGTCCCCGAGGGAGAGGTCACCGTGATGGTCACATCGGCGCGACGGGTCCGCAGCCATGTGGTCAGAGCCCTGACCAGGGCCATCCCGGCACCGCTCGACCCGAGTGCGACGGCGAGCGTGTCGAGCACCCCGCCCAGTTCGCCCTCGGCCGGGGGACGCCGCACCACGCGAACCCCGCCTGTCAGGGCGCGTTCGGCGGACAACCACCCGCGTAGTTCGGTGAACTCGGTGATCTCGTCGCCACCTGAGACCTGGACCAGGGCATCCATCGGCACCTCTGACCTGTCGGCCCTCCGGCCCGCCGGGCGGAGGGACACTCGACAACGCGCTGAATTATTTCAGGAAACGCCCCGGCCGTGAGGTTGGTTCCGCACAGAGGAAAAAGAGATCGCTTCCATGCGGATCTCCATATTTGCCATTTTCACCGGTATAAATTAAGCCTTTTTCGTCCCGGCTTCCACAGGAGCGGGCGAGGCTCGGCCCATGACCTGCGACGACAAGGGCTGCGAGCGAAATCACGGGGTGCCGTTCCCCTGCGTCACCCCCGACCAGGCGACGACCCCCGGGAGAGCGAAAAAGGCTTATTGATATGAAATATCCGGATATCACACTATATAGCGATGGATCGCCCTGGCCCTTCGCTCACCCCTCGGGCAGCGCGAGCAGCACGTGCTCGTGCTCGCCGTACCGGACCGTGTCGACGCGCCGGAAACCGCACCTCTCCAGCAGGCGCACCGAGGCCGTGTTGCCGCCCGACGGGTCGGCGTAGAGCGGGCGGACCCTCTCAAGGGCCAGGAACAGGCTCAGCGCCTCGGTGCCGACGCCCCGGCCCCAGAACGGCCTGCCGAGAACGTAGCCGATGAAACGCCTGTCCTCCGCCCACCAGGAGACGACGTTTCCCGCGGGCTCGCCGTCCACGGTGACCGTCCGCACCAGGACGGTCGGATCGCCCAGGACCCGCGTCCGCCAGTGGCGCATGAAGACCTCACGCTCCCTGGGGGTGAACATCGAGCGCCTGACCGTCTCGGGGTCGTGCTCGTGCTCAAGGAACAGCTCCAGATCGGACTCCACAACGGCCCTCAGCCGCACGCCTGCGCTCACGGCGCCGATTCTCACACCGGCCACCGACATTCCCCCGCCGGGAAAGCGGGTCGCCGACGCGCCGGTCCGTCGCGACGGGGAGAGCGGTCCGGGCTTACGCGTTTCCCCTGCCGCGGAAGGCTCTTCCCCGGAAGGGAGCGGCGCCGTGCCGGGCGATCGAGACGGTGTCCCGGAACGCCCGGCTCGCCGTACGGACCGTGGGCCTACTTGTCGTCCACCACCAACGTGCCCGCGACGCCCCAGCTGTCCGCGGGAACCTCGGTGATCCACACCTGGACGGTCTCCGGCGGCAGGCCGTACGACTCGACGAAGGCGTCGGTGATCCTCCTGACCAGTTCGCGCTTCGGCTCGATGTCCCGCGGACCCTGAAGCACAGTGACGACCGGCATGGCTACTCCCAATGATGTCGGCCCCGGATTTCGGAGCCGACACCAGTTTCCGAACGGCCGGCCGCGGGCGGAAGACGGCACCGAAAGGTGCCATGGGCACCACCGGGTGACCTACCTCCGAACAGGTGACCGCCCAACGGCTTTGTCGCCGGACGTTTTCCTGCCGGGTCGGAGGGGCAGCGAAGACCGGCAGCCCCGTTCACGGGCCTCAGCGGAAATGCGGAAATCGCGCTGAGGATTCAAATGGTCCGTCCGGCTCTCAGCCGATGCCCACCCGCGGCGTTTCCCGGTCGTTGTACTCCTGACGGGCGAGCAGGATCTCCCCGATGTGGCCGTAGGCCCACTCACGCACCACGTCCACCGTCCTGGCGAGGCTGTGGCCCAGGGGGGTCAGCGAGTATTCGACCGTCACCGGGACGGTCGGGTAGACGGTGCGCAGGATCAGACCGTCGGACTCCATGCCACGAAGGGTCTGCGTCAGCATTTTCTGGGAGACGCCCTCGATCCTGGCCCGCAGCTGGGTGAAACGAAGGGTCTCCTCTCCCAGCGAGAGAATCACCAGCATCGTCCACTTGTCGGCGATGCGGTCGAGGATCTCGCGGGTCGGGCAGGCGGACTTCAGCATGTTCCAGCGGGAAGAGGAGCTGTCTGCCATGGCGACATCATAGCCTCGGCCTTTTCGGTTTCCTCCAGGTGCCCTGGCCACCTCGAAGTGCCGACTTCCGGGAGCGGGAAACCGTTTTTAGACTCCGAGACCGGTCGGCGGGTTTCCCGAACTTCGAATGCTCGCCGGATGGAAAAGGAGAAGTTTCACATGAAGGCTCTGGTGCCCACCGGCGACCTGGATTCCCTGGTCCGGTACGACGACGTGGCGGCCCCGTGCCCGAAACCCGACGAGGCGTTGGTCGCGGTTGAGGCGTTCTCTGTCAACCGGGGGGAGTTCTTTCTCCTGGCGAGACCGCGTGAAGGCTGGAGGCCGGGCAAGGACATCGCGGGCACGGTCGTGCGGGCAGCCGACAACGGGACCGGACCGGGTGTCGGAGAACGGGTGGTCGCCCATCCCGCGTCCGCCGGGTGGGCGGAGAAGGCGGCCGTCCCCACCTCCTCGCTCGCCGTACTGCCCGGCTCGATGACAGCCGTGACCGCGGCGGCGCTGCCGCTGGCGGGACTGACCGCCCTGCGCCTGATGCGGCGGATCGGCGGCGTCCTGGGAAAGAGGATTCTGATCACCGGCGCCTCCGGCGGCGTCGGTCACTACTTCGTCGAACTCGCCGCCGCCTCGGGCGCCGAGGTGACGGCTGTCAGTGCCTCGCCGGAACGCGGGCTACGGCTGACCGAACTCGGCGCGGCGGACGTCGTGCACGACGTGGCGGAGGCCACGGGACCGTTCGACGTCGTACTGGAGTCGGTCGGCGGCGGCTCGGCTCCCAAGGCACTGTTGAAGACGGCCAAACGGGGGACCTTCATCTGGTTCGGCCAGGCGAGCCGCCAACCCGCCACCTTCAGCTTCTTCGACTTCTTCGCCGGGCCCGAGTCCGCCCGGTTGCACCACTTCCACTACGCCGACAGCGACGTGGCCGATGGAACCGACCTGGCCACTCTGGTCAGGCTGACCGCGACCGGGCGGCTCCATCCCGAGATCGGACGTGAGACGGACTGGGCGGACACCGCCACGGTGCTGGCGGACCTGCGGGACCGGAGAATCCGTGGCAAGGCCGTCCTGCGCGTGGAACCCGCGCCGACGAGCGGGGCTGACCGCACGGCTACGCACGCGGCCTGAAGTGGCGCACGGTCAGGGCCACGGCGCAGGCGACGGTGACCACCCCCGCGGTGAGCCCGAGCGTGCTGCCCTCACCGCCGTTGGCCATGTTGGAGACCACGTTGACCGTCGCGCTGACCGCGAGGAGCATCCACAGCAGAGCACGCGCGGCCCGAAAACGCCTGCGGGGAACCGGGAAATAGTTCATGCCGAAACCCTAGGAAAACCCCAGGACCTGGGTAATCCGGTCCGCCACCGACCTGGGTTGGGGCTGACAGGAAGGCCGGAAGGTGGGGCCGGCACCACCATCCCCACCGAACCGGCCCCGGTTCGAACCACGGCTCGCCCCACCCCCGCTCAGGATCCCGGCTTTCGTCCCGCGTCAGCCTTCGCCCGGCCCCCGCTCAGGCTCCCGCCCCGCCCGGCCCCTCCCGGCGTTCGTCCCGCGTCAGCCTCTATCCGGCCCCGTTCAAGCTCTCCGCCCCGTTCGGGCGCCGGCCCCCGTTCGGACGCTCAGGGCCTGTTCACTCCCCGGCCAGTACCCGTACGACCTCCTCGGCCACGCCACGGGCCGAGGCCGGGTTCTGGCCGGTGACCAGGCGGCCGTCCGTGACGACCTGGGCGGCGAAGTCGGCGGCGGGCACGTGCTCGGCCCCCTGCTCGCGCAGCCGCTCGGCCAGCGGGAACGGCACCACCGCGGTCAGCCCGACCGCCTCCTCCTCGCTGCCGGTGAAGGCCGCGACCCGCCTGCCCGCGACCAGCGGCTTCCCGTCGGACAGTTCGAGGTCGACCAGCGCGGCCGGACCGTGGCAGACGGCCGCGACGACACCACCCCGCTCGTGGACCCCCCGGGTCAACCGGCCGATCCCGGGGTCGCCGGGGAAGTCCCACATGGCCCCGTGACCACCCGCGAAGAACACGGCGTCGTACCTCTCCGGCTCCAGGTCCGCCACCCGCGCGGTCTCCCCGAGCACGTCGAGGAAACGACGCTGCACCGGGTCGTCGGCGTTCTCGCCGTCACGCGGCGGCACACCCCCGGCCACACTGACCACCTCGACCTCGTGCCCGGCCTCGGTGAAGATCTCCCACGGCTCCGCCGCCTCCGACACGTAGAAACCGGTGCTCCTGCCGGTTTCACCCAGTTCGCCATGGCTGGTGAGGACAATCGCGATACGCATGCCATGATCGTCACCCATCTCCCCGTGGACGACCAATAACGCCTTCCGGGTACTACCATCAGAAATCTGATCTCACTCGACCTGCTGCGTACGTTCCTGGCCGTCCACCGGTCAGGGTCGGTCACCCGTGCCGCCGAGCACCTCGGCCTGTCGCAGCCCGCCGTGACCGCGCAGGTCAGGGCGCTGGAACAGGCACTCGGACAGCCGTTGTTCGAACGGCTGCCCCGGGGCATGGCCCCGACCCCCGCCGCCGACGAACTGGCCGGACGCGTCGCGGCGCCGCTCGACGCGCTTGAGGAACTCGACGTCACCGAGACGCCGGAGCGAGCCGTACACCTCGGTGGGCCCGCGGAGCTGATGTCCGTCCTGGCACTGCCCGCGCTGGCCCCCATGGTCGCCGGGGGGGCTGCGGCTGCGGGTGACGCTCGGCCTCGCCGACGACCTGCTCACCACGCTCGCCGGGGGCACGCTCGACCTGGTGGTCTCCACCGTACGGCCCCGAAGGGGTACCGCACTGACGGCCGAGGCGCTGTGCGACGAGGAGTTCGTGCTGGTCGGCGCCCCCGGCTGGGACCTCGGCCGGCTTGAGGCGGCTCCCCTGGTCGCCTACGCGGAGAACCTGCCGATCCTGCGCCGTTACTGGCGGGTCGTCTTCGGGACCCGCCTGACGCGCGTGCCCGCCCTGGTCGTCCCGGACCTGCGCGGGGTCCTCGCCGCGGTGGTCGCGGGCGCGGGGGTGACCGTCCTGCCCCGTTACCTGTGTACGGCGGAGCTGACCGGCGGCCTGCTCGTCCCCCTGCTGGAGCCCGAGCTGCCGCCGATCAACACGCTGTTCCTGGTGTCCAGGGCAGGAAGGCTTCACCCCATGGCCGTCGCGGTCCGCGACCACCTGCTACGACGGGGACGTTCCTGGTGACCGGTCACGGAATCCTGGACAGGACGACCACGTGGAGTTCACCCTTGAGCCGGTAGGACATGATCCGGCCCGTCGGGTCGGTGACGGGGATCCCGCCGTTCGCCACCTCCTCCCGCAGGCCCAGGTCGACGATCGTGCCGGTGCTCACGTCGAAGAGCCCGAGCGCCTGCTCGTCCTCCTTGATGTTGCACAGATGGAAACGGTCCTGCCTCGGCGGCTCGGGGATCTGGTAACCGAGGGGCACGTCCTTCTGCTGTGAGCCGTCACGCAACCGGACGAAGCCCTCCTCGTCAGCCGTCACGCCGATGCAGGAGCGCACCCCGCAGGCGTACACCCGGTCCTTCCCGTCGACGGCGGCCGAGTCGACCTTTCCGGTCTCCAGGTTGACCAGCCGGGTGAAGAGGGGCTTGTCGCGCCCGCCGCCGATGCCCGGCGAACCCGCCCACGGCCACGACAGCAGGTGCTGCCTGTCGCCGGCCGGAATCCGCGTCGCCTTCCCCCCGGTCAGGGGAACGGTGAACACCCCGCCGTTCACCGGGGAGAACACGACCTTGCCGTTCGCCACGCCGAAGCCGTCGAACCCCTCCATGTCCTGGTCGGCCACGGGACGGGCCCCCGCACCGTCCAACGACGCGGCCCAGATGTGGGTCTTGCCCTTCGTCGTGTTCCACCAGGCCACCTGACCGTCGCCGACGCTGAAATCGGAGGCGAACCGCACCGCCTTCTGAGGCTCGGGCACGTCCGCGATCTTCCGCGGCTCCCCGCCGGCCAGGGGGTAGGCGTAGATCGTCTCCGGCCGCTCGAAGTCACGGTCCGCCGCGACCAGCAGCGTCTGGTCGTCGATCAGGGTGATCGGCCGCAGGTCCCGGCCGTTCGGCGCCTTCAGCGGCAGCTTCACCACGGCCTGCGGCCACACCTGCTCGATCGGCTTGGCCTCGATCTTCGTTGAGGTCATCACCTGGGACGACCTCCCGCCTGTGGTGCTGGCCGACGAGGCCCCCGTGTCACCGCTCACGCGCAGCCCGACCACGCCTCCTCCCGCGACCGCGACCACGGCCGCCGTCGCGAGTGCCGCCTGCAGCCGCCGCCTGCGCCGCCGGTATCCGGTCTCCAGCCGGGCCGCCGCCGTACCGGCCAGCCGGGGTGCGTTTCCCGCCGCGTGCCCCAGGGTCTCCTGCAGACTCCTTTCGAAATCGTTCATCACCACTCCCCCTGCACTGCGCCGATATTTCCCGAAATTTCGTGGCTTTCCGTCCGCATGGCGGAGCGAAGCTTGTCCAACGCCCGTGACGCCTGGCTCCGTACGGTCCCCCGGGAGATCCCCAGGGTCGCCGCGATCTCCGCGTCGTCGAGCCCCTCGTAGTACCGCAGCACCAGCACCACCCGCTGTCTGCGCGGCAGTACGGCCAGCGCCTCCCACATCGCCTGCTCCCCACCGTCGGGCAGCCTGTCGTGGTACCCGTGCTCGGGCGGCTCCCAGCTGAGCACCTCACGGCGCCGCAGCCGCCAGACGGCGACGTGCAGCCTGGCCATGATGGTGCGCACGTAACTCTCCGGATTCTCCTTCGTCAGGAGGCGCGGCCAGGCGGCGCGGAGCTTCAGCAACGCCTCCTGCACCAGATCCGCCGCGTCGTGTGGGTTCCCGGCCAGCACGTAGCCGTAGCGCAACAGCGCGTCCCCCCGCTCGGCGACGAACTCCGCGAACCGTGGATCCGCTTCCAACTACCTTCGCCTCCCGTCGTCCTCATCACCACCCAGATGAGAACGCCCCCCAAACTGTTGCATCCACGGCGAAATCCATGCGGATCACGCGTGACCTGTCGGCGTCGGCAGGAATCTGTATGACAGGCCTGTCCCGGTCGGCCGGTGCCCCATGGCTCGCAGCCCGAGCTGTGGAGCCGCCTGCCTCCGTGTTCTTCACCGTCCGCAGCCAACATGGCGGTTTCACCGTCGAGGGCCGCGATCCGAATCTTCGGACCTACGTTCGAGTGTGAAACATCACGACTTTATGGTGCGTCTCTCACAGTTCGTACCGGAAGCAGCCGCCCTCCGACGTTTCCCCTTGCGGGAACTCGGGCGTTGGCCCTTTCACGTCGAACGAACCGTCCGCGAACAAGGTGACCGTATTTGCTCACTTCCCTTTTCCCTGGAGTTCCCCAAGTCGTCGGAGCGATCCGTACAACTCCGCCCCCGAATCGATCGCCGAAGTCGAAGCTCCAGGACACGGCTGGGGCGGAGCGCCATCCGGGGCGGGCCAGAGCGTCTCTCCAGAGAGCGGGCAGTGGATTTACGACGCGTTCCCCATTCACCATACGGTGACCCTATGTACACGGAAGACCCGGAACAACCACCACACTCAGCATCACCCGGCAAGCCATCACCATAATAATCCTGGATAGGCCAATGAAATAACCATCTCGACCGCTTGACGAATTCAAGAGCAACGATAAAAATGGAAGTTCCGGCCAGATTTCCCCAACCGCAAAGAGATATAACCGCAGTCAAAAATCCCAGGAGCATGAATTATCGCTCACGACGCGAGCAGGGCGATGGGTGAGGACCTCAGAGACCAGGGACACTCCAACGAGCTGGGCGGGACCGTGTTCGGGCCGGCCCTCCAGGCCCGTGACGTTCACGGCGGAATCCATCTGCACCAGACCGCCTCCCCTGAGGCCCCGCTGCTCAAGCCCAACCAGCTCCCGGCCGGGCATCCCATCGTGAATCGCCATGACGAGCTCGCCCTGCTGGACGACATCCGTTCCGGCTCCGGCGGAACAGGGGCTCCCAAGGTCGCGGTGGTCAGCGGCCCGGCGGGCGTCGGCAAGACAGCGATGGCGTTGCACTGGTCGCACCGGGAACACGACTCCTTCCCCGACGGCGGGCTCTTCGCCGACCTGCGGGGACACGCGACCGACAAACCCATCCAGCCGACCGAGGTGCTGGGGTGGTTCATCCGCGCGTTCGGCGTCGAACCCAAGCGCGTCCCCGCCGGACTGGCGGAACGTTCCGCGCTCTACCAGTCGCTGGTGAGCGGACGCCGCCTGGTGGTCATGCTGGACAACGCCATATCGGTCGCACAGGTGACCCCCCTGCTGCCCGCCTCGGCGGAGAGCGTCACGATCGTCACCAGCCGGTGGCGCCTGGCGGGGTTGCTGATGCGCGGGGCCCGAGCCGTACGGCTTGAGCAACTCAGCGCGCAGGCCGCGCTCGAACTGCTGGAACGCACCATCGGCGGTGACCGGGTACGCGCCGAGCAGGAGTCGGCGGAGAGGTTGGTCGAGTTGTGCGCCCGGCTGCCGCTCGCCCTGTGCGTCGCCGCGGCCCGGCTGGCCACCCGGCCGCGTCGGCCCCTGTCCGAAATGGTGCGGGCTCTCACCCACGAACGACGGAGGCTGGCGGAGTTGTCGATCGGCGACGAGGACGAGACGAAGGTCCAGGCGGCATTGGCGCTTTCCTACAACGGGCTCTCCTCCGACGACATCAGGCGGATCTACCGGCGGCTCGGCCTCTTCCCCGGCACCACCTTCGACAGCTGGTCGGCCGCCGCGACGGTCGCGATGCCGCGTGCCCACGTGCGGGAACTGCTGGAGATCCTGATCGATGCCAACCTGCTCGACGACGCGCCCGGCGGCCACTACCGCTTCCACGACCTGATTCGGCTGCACGCCCGGGAGATGGCCGAACGGGACGAGTCCGAGGAGGTCCGCGCGCGGACCGTGCACCGGGCGGTCGACTGGTTCCTGTCCACCGCCACGACCGTGAACCGACTGGTCATGCCCTACCGCAAGGTCAACTTCGACGCGGTCGTCAACGAGCCCGCCGAACCTCTCACCTTCGCTGATCGAGCACAGGCGCTCGACTGGCTCGACGACGAACTCCCCAACCTCAGGGCGGCCATCCAGGTCGCCATGGAGCAGCGGCTTTTCCCCACGGCATGGCAGTTGGTGGACGCGCTGTGGCCGCTGTTCCTCTACCGCGGCCGCCATGACGAACGCCTTGAGATCGACAGGATGGGCCTTGAGGCGGCGCGGGCCTGCGCGGACGCCGAGGCCGAGGCCAAGATGCTGAACCGGACCGGGCTGGCACACCGCGCCCTCGGTGAACTCGACGAAGCCGCAGCCGACTTCCATGCGGCGCTGGAGATCTGGCGCCGGGAGGAGAACCGGTATCGCATATCCGGCAGTACACGCAGGCTGGGACTGATCGAACTGGACCGAGGCCATATCGAGGAGGCCGTCGTACTGCTCCAGGAGTCACTGAGCCAGTACCGAGCGGCGAAGGAGTCGCGCAAGGTCGCGCTTCTCCTCTGCGACCTCAGTGAGGCACTGATCGAACTGGGGAAGACAGCCGAGGCCGTTGACCACCTCGCGGAGGCCGAGGGCCTGCTTGCCGAGGTGGACGATCCACACAACCGGGCCAGGGCACGCATTCTTCTCGGCAGTGCCAGGGGAGGAGAGATTGGGACGGCCCTGGTCGAGCGGGAGTTGGAGGAGATGAAGAGGATCGGTTCGGCGATCGGCCAGGCGCAGGCCCTTCAGGCGTTGGGTGACCTCGCCCTGCGGGAGCACCGTGAACAGGACGCGCGGACCCTCTACGAGGAGGCTCAGCGCGTCCTGGCACAGAGCGGCAGCCGGAGCAGACAGTTACAGGAACGTCTGTCCCGGCTGGCCAGGTGACCACGCCACGTCAACCGCCCAGACAGAGCGCGCCGTACCGATGCCCAGACAGGCAACGCTACGGCGCGCGACGAGTTCAGCTGTCCCAGCGTCCGACGACAGTGTTGGGCGTGTGGGCGGCGTCAAGGGCTGACAGTTCGTCGAGGGTCAGTGACGCGGTGACCGACGCTGGAGCACCGACCTTCCAGCCCGCGTGCACCACCGCCAGCCGTAATGCCCGAACCGGATCCTCCGCCTCACACCAGAAGTGCAGGAACGTGGCGAACAGTGCGTCGCCCGCCCCGGTGGTGTTGACGACTCCACGAGGCGCGACCGCCTCCACCCGGACGAGCGTTCCCTCCCTGGTGGCCAGCAGCGCCCCCCGGGCGCCCAGACCGACCCCCGCCAACCGGCAGCGCGGGTAGCGGGCGAACAGCCGCCGCACCCACACCTCGGGCGGGTCGGGCAGCCGTTCGTCACTGCAGAAGACGACCGTCGCCGCGTCGAGCCACGGCCGGTTGTACTCCCCGTCGAGGTCGGAGACGAGGTGGAGATCCACAGCGATGGGGACGCCGAGCCGGGAGGCGGGTTCGACCAGCTCACGGACGAATTTCGTGTTCGTCAGGACCAGCAGGTCGGCGCCGTGGGCATTCGCCGCAAGCAGGTTCACGGGATAGGGGACGGTGTTCACCGGCGTCAGATGGGGAAGCCCCATCCGGCGGCCGTCCGGACCGACGAGCGCCACCCCCACCGACGACTCGGCCCCCTCGACGATCCCAGGGCCGAGCAGGCCGTTCCTGCCGAGTTCGGCCGCTATGCCGAGGCCGGGCAGGTCACGGCCAAGGACGGTGCACAGGCGGACGTCGTCCCCCAGGGTTCTGAGGATCTGCGCGATGTGCCCGGCCGCCCCGGAGACCCCGGTGGCGATCCACCGGGGAGACGAGGTGGAGGCGTACCGTACCGGGAACTCCGTCACCCCCACCGACATGTAGAGACTGACCGCGCCCGCGACCACGATCCGGCGTGTCACGCCGCCTCCTCTCCCGTACGGACACACGCCCGTCTGGTCGTCTCAAGTGCTTCGATCCGTCCCACGTACCGGCCGAAGAACACCGAGTCCGTGGTCAGGGCGTCGAGCGGCATCCCGGCGGCGCGCCAGCCGTACAGGAAGGAGCCGCAGAGCGCGGGACGCGCGCTTCCCGCGATCGTGACGAGCCGTCCGTCGCGCAGCGCGGCCAGGCAGCCGGGCGGACGCGCGCCGACCGCGACCTCGCAACCCGGGTAGCGGCCGAGGATCTCTCTTCCCGGCTGCGGGGTCACGAGCACGTCGGCCACCTCGTACCAGTCCTGGTCCGCCCGCTCGTCGAGACGGGCCACGACGTGCGTGCCGTCGAAGATCCTGGTGCCTCGGGGCGTGCCGCGCCTGAGGGTTCCTCGGCCGGGGGTGAGGAGCATGACGTGGGTCTCACGGACCGACGTCACCATGAGTGCCGATGTCCCCTGGCGCGGTATGGCAACGCCGCGCCGTTCGACCGTGGGCAGGTGCCCCACCCTGAACAGCTGGGCTGTGACGAACCTGTTGGTCATGGCCGTTCTCCTCACGCGGCGAGCCGGGGAGCCGGCACCGCCGGGGTCACGTGGACGTGCTCGGGCCGTCGTAAGCCCAGTAAGCGGTAGATGAGACGGCGCATGTTCTGGTCGAAACGGCCCGGCTCCGAGGTGATCAGCTCGGTGACCGCCTGGTAGCGGTCGGGCCGCATCTCCTTGGCCGCCCGGTCGAGCTGGGCACGCAGCGAACCACGCCGGGAGACCCGGGGGGCGACGGCCGCCAGCTTGGCGAGACCGGAGGCCGGGTCGACGTCCGCGTTCGGGAACCCGGCCAGCATGACGGGCTTACCGGTGACGGCGCCGTACAGGGTGACCGAGCCGTGGTCGCCGATGATCCAGTCGGCGGCGGCGAGGACCGCACGCCAGTCGACGTCGGGCGGGATCAGGCTCAGCCCGTTCCTCAGCTCGTCGGCGAGCCAGGCCCGCACCTGCCAGATGCCGTGCCCGAACCAGACGTTGGGGTGGAAGAGCACCGCGACGCGGAACTCCTCGCGCGGCAGTTCGGCCAGCAGGCGCGGCAGCAGGTCGGAGTGCCTGCCGAACAGCGACTGCTGCCCCCAGGTCGAGGTGACCACGACCAGCTTCTGACCCGGACCGACCTTCAGCGCCTGCCGGTAGAGGTCGCGGTGCGGCAGGCTGGCCACCAGCAGGTCGTGGGAGGAGTCGCCGACGACCGCCGCGACGGGAAGCGCCTGCGGGCACGTGCGGGCCAGCCGCCCGAGTTCGATCTCGTGCGGCAGGATGATCGCCGCGGGCAGCACGGCGCCGTCGCGCATCAACCGCTGAGCGTCGAGTCCGTACGGTGCGCGGTCCTCCGCCCTGGCCCCGTCCCTGGCGGGCACCAGCTTGTTGAAACCCGCACCGTGCGGCATGACGGCCAGCGGCGCGTGGATCTCGTGGATCGATCCAAGGCTCGCGGCCAGGGCGAGGTCGAACACCTGGTGTGGGACCTGCGCCCAGGGGAGGGAGGCGCCCCCCAGGCCGCTGATGAACTCATCGACCCCGGCGTTGAAGATGTCCGGAGCCTTGGTGAAGACGACCTGGATCCCCAGGTTCGACTCCAGCAGACGGGCCGTGTCCAGCAGCCGCTGCCCCGCGGTCACGGTGTGGACGGCCACCAGGACCGTCTTGTGGACTCTGCGCGTCGCCCATCGACGGGAATCGAGCCCAACTGCCACCCTGTTCCATTCGACCATTCTCCTGCCCCACCTCTTGGATTCGTCCGGCCTTCGGCAGTGGGCAAAGCCCACTAACCGGAGCATCACCCCCGAACCTTGCGGAACCCCTTGCGGTCTCCTTGTCGGAACCCTGCGCCGTCTCATAGGACCTCGCTGTGAATGACGTGAGATACAGAAGTGACATCACGGCCCTGGATCCGCTCCAATTTCGATGAAAAAATCTCACGTAGATGCTGACGCCCTAGGAAAAGGGGCTCGAATGGAATTCCGTATTCTCGGTCCAGTCGAGTTATGGTCCAGCGGGCAACGCCACGACCTGGGACAGGCCAAAACACGTCTCGTTTTGGCCATCCTCCTCATGAATCCGGGACGACCGGTAACCGTGGAGTCGCTCGTCCACAAGGTGTGGGGCGACGACCCGCCCGCCAAGGCCAAGGACAGCCTGTACAGCCACGTTGCCCGGCTGAGAGGCTCCCTCAACGGCACCGTTCACCTGCGGCGACATGCCGGGGCCTACCTCCTTGAGACCGACCCGGAGAACATCGACTACCACCGGTTCCTGAGACTCCGCGCACAGGCCAGGGAGAGCGAGACGACCGAACAGGCACTGCGCCTCTATCACGAGGCGGACGCGCTGCACCGGGGAGAGGCACTGACGGGCCTGACGGGACCATGGGCCGAACAAACCCGGGAGAAAATCGAAGGAGAAGTGCTCGACAGCAGGATCGAACGCATCGAACTCGAAATTCAGCACGGCCAAAAACCCGAAGACAGTGCGGAACTCGTTGAGCTGGTCAACAAATTTCCGTTCCGCGAGAAGCTCGTGGAGCTTCACATGCGGAGGCTCTGCCACGAAGGGAGGCCGACGGAGGCGCTCAACGCCTACAACCGGGCGCGCCAGGAACTCCGTGAACTCGGCACGGAACCCAACCCGGCGTTACAGGAACTGCATCTGCGCGTCCTCAAGAACGACCCCACATTATTGCCCGCGCCCAGAAAAGAGGCTGCTCCGAACACCCTGCCCCGGGACAAGCAGACCTTCACCGGCCGCACCGCGGAGCTGGACCAACTCGTCGGTTTCCAGGCCCGGCGGGACACGGTCACCGTGCTGGCGATCGACGGCATGGCAGGGGTCGGTAAGACGGCACTGGCCGTACATCTGGCGCACCGGCTCACCGGCGACTATCCGGACGGGCAGCTCTACCTCGACCTGCACGGCCACGACGCCCAGAACGACGCGATGGACCCGGCGACCGCCCTTGACCGGCTCCTGCGAGATCTCGGCATTCCCGGCAAGCTCGTGCCGAACGGTCTGGACGGCCGGGCCGCGATGTGGCGGGCCGAGTTGGCCCGCCGCAAGGTGCTCATCCTCCTCGACAACGCCGCCCGGCACGACCAGATCAGCGACCTTCTTCCTGGGACACCCGGCAGCCTCGTCGTGATCACCAGCAGGCGGCGGCTTGCCGGACTCGACGACGTCCACTCCCTCTCGCTGAACGTCCTGCCGCCCGAGGACGGCGCCGTACTCCTGCGTCGCGTCGCCGGTCCAGGGCGTGCCTTCCAGGAAGAAGGAGTCGCCTCGGTCGTACGGCTCTGCGGTCACCTTCCCCTGGCGATTCAACTGGTCGGCAGTCGGCTCAAGAACAGGGCCGCCTGGGACGCGGCCGACATCGCGGAACTGCTCAGCAGGACTCGACGAAGACTTCCAGCCATCAAGGCTGGGAACCGCGAAATCACCGCTGCCTTCGAACTGTCCTTTCACGCTCTTGACGAACGCCTGAAGCAGGCGTTCTGGCGGCTCGGCCTGCACCCCGGCGCAGACCTCACCCCCGAGAGCGCGTCGGCACTGTTGGACACGAGCCTCGCCGAGGCCGAGGAGATCCTCGACGAATTCGTCGATCACCATCTGATCGACGAACCCCGCAAGGGCCGTTACCGATTCCACGATCTCATCCGTGAGTACGCCCTTCTGCTGTCGGACCGCGAACCGGAGGCGTCCCGCACCGAAGTCCTCGGCCGAGCCTTCGACCACTACCTCCTCACAGCGGACGCGGCGGACCGTCTCCTCTACCCCTACCGCGCCCGCGACCCGCTCGGGGTTCCCTGCCCACCGTCTCAAGTGGTCGAATTCGACAGCGCCGACCAGGCCTCCACCTGGATGGAAGCCGAGCTGGACAACCTGGTCCTTATCGTCCACCACGGATGGGCGAAACACGCGGCACTGCTCGCACACGTGCTCAGCCGCCATTTGGACCTGTTGAGCCGTTGGGCCGAAGGCGCCGCCCTCCACGAGCGGGCTACGACGATCTACCGAGAGCTGAACGACCGTTCAGGACTAGCCTACGCGCTGGCCGATCTTGGTATGGCCCAATGCCAGACCGGCCAATACGACGAGGCGCTTCTCCACGTGGCCGAGGCTATGGAGATCCAGAGAGCCGCCGGAAATCAACGAGCGATCGGCGAACTTCTCGACCAGAGCGGCGTGGTGCACTGGCAGCGCTCCGAATACGACGTCGCCTTCGGCTACTTCGAGCAGGCGCTCCAGATTCGCAGAACAGTCGGGGATCGTAACGGACAGGCGAACACTCTCAACAACATCGCGGTCATTCATTGGCATAGAGGCGACTACCCTCGTGCCGCCGAACGCATGTGGGAAGCATTCGGCATGTACCAGGAAGACCATGACTTACGTGGCCAGCAGGTCACAATGAACAATATCGGTTACGTCGAGGTGCGATTCGGCCACTACGAGGAGGCGCTGCGCCACTATGAAAAGGCGGCCTCCCTCAACCCGAACCTGGACCCGCGGAACGCGGCCATCCGACTCAACAATCTGGCCTACGTCTACCAGTACATGGGCCGCTATGCCGAGGCATTTGAGTATTACCAAAAATCCCTGGAGGGGCACCGAAGAATCGGTGACCGCTGGTACGAGGCAGAAGTTCTGAACAACATCGGCAGCTATTACATGCGACTGGGAAAGAACAGCAAGGCACTCGCCCAATATCAGACGGCCATGAGCATATCAATTGAGACAGCAAATCAGCACCAACACTGCATAGCCCTTCGCGGAATCGGCACAACCCACCTCAAGGCGAGCAGGAACGAAACAGCGATTTTCTTCTACAAGAAATCACTCGAACTGGCGCAGCGGATCGGCGACGTCTACGAAGAGGCATGCGCCCTCGACGAGCTGGGCACCGCGTTCGCCCAGACAGGTGAGCAGGAACGCTCGAAGGAGCACTGGCGACACGCCCTTGGCCTCTACGAACGCCTAGGGGTCGTCGAAGCCGGACCACTTCGGGCGCGACTCAACCAGCAGGAGACCTCTGTTCAGTCTCACTAAAGCACGAAACACCCAAAAGCTACAATCAGCCTAGGCACCATTCATGCACCGCAGAACCTAACATACCCTCCCCACCTGGGCGCCCAAGTCTCACCCAGGCATACATGGCAACGAATCGTTTGGATCCAAATCCTGTCATTCCCCCAAGACCATCGGGGTAGGATATGAGAAGAGGTGAGTAAAACCCTATTCACATAATCTAAGGACGGTAAGTGATCATAAGCTTGGCAACGTTTATCGTTGTCACTGCTATGGGCCCTATGAACCACAGCCCGAGCACCACAGAAGCTTCCATTGTCATCAATGCAAGCTCCATGTACTACAGCTCGAACACCAAAGAAGCTCCCCTTGTCTACAAGACAGGCTTCATGCGGTACGGCTCAGACGCCAAAGAAGTTCCCTATACCATCACCGATAAGGTGATCTAAATAAAGGGGGAGGCGGAATTGCCTCCCCCTTTTTCATGCGCGAGCCGTACACATTCTGCGGCGGCGTTGGGAACGGGCACCGCCGCACCGGTCCATGAAGTCAGCCAGAAGCGACCTGGAACCAGACCGCGCATCCCGTCTGCCGGATGTGCTCCGTTCCCCATCGCCGGGACATCGAGTTCACCCAGCTGAGGCCCCGCCCGCTGAGGCGGTCTTCGACGGCGGGTCGCATCCTAGGAACGCCGGTCGTCGAACCTTCGTCGACCACTTCGACGTGAACCAGGCCGGCCCCGAGCCCGACACCAACCGTGATCACTCCGTCCGCGACCCGGGTCACCGTGAACGATCGCGTTTTGTGACGACCTCACTCACCGGCAGCGTGATCGTTTCCAGGACCTCGTCCGGAAAACGAGCCCCCGGCACGCGCCAAAATCCCTTCCTTCCATCCAGAGATGATCGGCGGTCGCCTCCAGGCCGAGGCATACGCGGACCTCGGTCCCCCGCAGACAGGTCAAGCGTCTTGCGGCGTTGTTCGACCTTTTCGTTGCGCGTTCTCTCGGAGTGCCTTCCCTTCCCCGCGGTCTCGATGATCTGGAGGGCGGAGGCCCAGCCAGGGCGACAACGGCTTGGGGTGGCGAGAGTCGTCAGGAGGACAAGGAGGCCGCAGGCGGTGACAAGCGCCCAACCGGGACGTGAGGCTTCCGCCAAGTGTGCCGGCGAAACATGGGCGATGAAGGTGCCCGCCGCGGCGACGCCCAGGGCCGAGCCGAGCTGGCGGGCGGTGGAGGTGATGCCTCCGGCGACGCCCGCACGGGCGGGAGGGAGGCCGCTGACGGCCGTGTTGGTGATGGGGGCGTTGGCGAAGCCGAACCCGGCACCGACGAGCAGGTAAGCGAGGGACAGCGACCACAGGTTCGTGTGGTCGCCGATGCCCACGAGGGACAGGCCGCCCGCGACGATGAAGCCACCGGCGAGCAGCAGCGGCAGGCGTGGGCCTGACCGGCCGACCAGTAGCCCGGACAGTGGTGCGAACACGGTCGCGGCGATGGCCATGGGGAGGGTGACGATGCCCGCGGCCACGGGGCTCAGGCCGCGGGAGTGCTGGAGGTAGAGGGTGGTGAGCAGGAGGGTCGCGCTGAGCGCTACGAACACTGCCACCGCGCCGACCACAGCGGCCAGGAAGGATGGCCTGCGGAACAGGGCCGGGGCGACCAGCGGCTCGGTCCTTCGCGACTCGACCAGGCCGAGCGAGGCCGTCCCGGCAGCGACCACGAGGTAACCGGCGATCACGGTGGGTGAGGTCCACCCGATGTGCGGGCCTTCGATCAGCACGGCGACGGAACCACCCACCACGACGGTCAGCAGCACCTGCCCCGGAACGTCGAGCCGACGTGGCCGTTCCGCCCGCGACTCGGGGACGAAGAGGGCCGTCAGCACCAATGCCATGACGACCACGGGCAGGTTGACCCAGAAGATCGACCTCCAGCCGAGACCCGACACCAGCGCTCCGCCCACGACGGGACCCGCCGCCATGCTCACCCCGAAGACGGCCGCCCACACGCCGATCGCCCGCGCCCGCTCCTTCGGGTCAGTGATCACGTTGACGACGATCGCGAGGGCCACGGGGCTGAGCATCGACCCGCCGACGCCCTGCGCCACCCGTGCCGCGACCAGTACGCCGATTGTCGGGGCGAACGCGCATGCCACCGACGCCGCGCCGAACACGACAAGACCGAGCCGGAAGACCCGCCTGCGCCCGATGCGGTCGGCCAGTGCCCCCGAAGAGATCAAGAGGCTGGCCAGGACGAGTGTGTAGGCGTCGACTGTCCATTCCAGGCCGCGGGTATCGGTATCCAGACCCGCGCCGATCGCCGGTAGGCCGATGTTGACGATCGTCGTGTCCAGACCGACAAGGAACAGGCTCAGGCAGCAGACCGCCAGTACCTTCCAGCGTCCGGGAGGTCGGGGTTCCTCGTCCATGTCGCTCCTTCGGTGGGTGTCAGGCCACCCACTGTCCGGGCGCCGGGAGCCGACCGGCCAGAAAATTTGCGGAAATCGCAAAAAACAACCGGACCGCTGCGACCGCCCGACACACTGGAGAGGTGGATGCGGAACTGGAGCAGACGCTCGCCGCCATCGGGCCCCGACTGCGCTCGCTGCGCCGCGATCGCGGCATGACCCTGGAGGAGCTGTCGGCGGCGACCGGTATCTCGGTCAGCAGGTTGTCGAGAATCGAGTCCGGCAAGCGGCGCCCGACGCTCGAACTGCTCATCCCGATCGCGCGAGCGCACCGCGTCGCGCTCGACCAGCTCATCGCCGCCCCTGCGACCGGTGATCCGAGGGTCCACCTGACCCCGCTGCGCCGCCGAGAGGGCAGCGTCCTGATTCCGCTGACCCAGTACCCGGGACGCCTCAAGGTCTTCAAACAGGTGATCGCGCCCTGCCCTCGCAGGCTTGTCACCCATGACGGCTACGAGTGGCTGTTCGTCCTGGCGGGAGAACTGTTGTTGGTTCTCGGGGAGCGAGAGCTGATCCTTCGTCCCGGTGAGGTCGCCGAGTTCGACACGTCCGAGCCGCATTGGTTCGGCCCGAACGGCGACCACTCCGTCGAGATCCTCCACATCTTCGGCAGGAAGGGCCACAAGGCCACCGTACGGGCCCATCCTGTCGACCACTGACTCTCTCCGAGTGCCGGTCCACAAGCCGCACAAGCAATCGCCAAGGCGGCGCGGCGATACCGAAGTTCGGCGTCGCCGAACGGAAGAGCGCCTCCTTCGAGACGTACCGCAGGGTCGCCCCCATCGTGACCGGGCCCACGTCCTGGGCGCTTGAGGCCGAGGCGCCGACCACCTGCCCGCACCTGAGGCACGGAGCACCGTTCGTCTGCACGATCGGCGGTCGCGCTCACCTCGGCGACCTCCGCCGTGCTCAGCGTCTCCGGCTGCCCGGTGATCCAGCCGCGCACCCGGGAGGCGCGCAGCAGCGGCACGCCGGACGCCTTCGCCACCCGCAGCGTGGAGCCCGGCGTATCCGTGCCGTCCCAGAGAGCGCAGCATCCTGGCGGTACGCCGTTCCCGATCGCCCCTTTGCGTCAGGTTCGTACGGCCTCGTGCCGACGCCAGCGGTACACCGTGTCGGCGGTCCCGACCACAATCGCCGGACGCGGGACCGGGATGCTCTACGCCCCGCCGGGAAAAACCGGTTTTCCGTCTGAACCGGCTTCAATACACTCGCCACGAACGGCGCACCGGGCGTTGTGACGAGAGAGGGGCCAGTCGTGCGACACAGCACCGCTGCGATCGTCCCCCCGTCACGACACGAGGTGATCCTGGTGTCTTCGTCGTCCCGGTGTCCGCTGCGCGGCTGACACCGGATGACCTCCTGACGACCATCTGATCCCTGTCCGGCGCCGAAGTCGCCGGCCGGGTCTCTCCCGATGCGGTCACCCCGCACGAGGACTCCCATGGCCCGGTCCCGGGCCGTTTCGTCAGGCGATCGCGCTGTCCTGTCCGGACCCCGAGAAGGGCCGTAGGCCGTGCGTACCGACCAGTTGAACAACGTCCGCAACCTGGGCATCCTCGCCCACGTCGACGCCGGGAAGACCACCGTCACCGAACGGATCCTGTACGTCACCGGCACCACCCACAAACGTGGCGAGGTGCACGACGGGACGACCGTCACCGACTTCGACCCCCAGGAGCGCGATCGTGGGATCACCATCTTCGCCGCGGCGGTGAGCTGCGTCTGGGACGGTCACCGGATCAACCTGCTCGACACCCCGGGCCACGTCGACTTCTCCGACGAGGTGGAGCGCTCGCTGCGGGTGCTCGACGGCGCGATCGCGGTCTTCGACGGCGTCGCGGGAGTCGAACCGCAGAGCGAGGCGGTGTGGCGGCGGGCCGACCGGCACGGGGTGCCGCGGATCGCCTTCGTCAACAAGCTGGACCGCGCCGGGGCCGACCTCGACACGGCCGTCGAGTCGATCCGCGCCCGGCTGCACGGGACCCCGCTGGTGGTCCAGCTGCCGATCGGGCGGGAGGACACCTTCACCGGGGTGGTGGACCTGCCGCGGATGCGGGCGCTGCTCTGGGACGACGACGGCGCGTTCACGGAGGGTCCGGTGCCGGAACCCCTGCTGGAGGAGGCGCTCCGGCGTCGCCGGCTGCTGGAGGAGACGGTGGCCGAACTGCATCCCGTCGCGCTGGAGGAGTTCTGCGCGGAGTCGGCGGTCTCCGCGCGGACCCTCACCTCCGTGCTGCGCGACCTGACCCGTACCGGTGAGGGCGTCGTGGTGGTGTGCGGATCGGCCTACCGCGACCGGGGGATCGAGCCGCTGCTGGACGCCGCCGTGGCCTACCTGCCCTCCCCGCTGGACGTGCCCGCGGTACGCGGCGTCCAGGACGGCTCGCCGCAGGAGCGCGCCGCCGACCCGGCGGCGCCGTTCTCCGCTCTGGTGTTCAAGGTGAACGCGACCGCCACCGGGCGGCTGACGTATGTGCGTGTGTACTCGGGAACGGTACGGAAGGGGGACACGGTGCTGGACGCGGGAACGGGACGCACCGAGCGGATCGGCCGGATCCTGCGGGTGCGGGCCGACCGGCACACCGAGGTGGACCGGGCGGTGGCCGGGGACATCGTCGCGGTGGTCGGGCTGAAGACGTCCCGCACCGGGACCACCCTGTGCGCGCCCTCGGCTCCGTTGCTCCTCGAACCGCCGGCCGCGACCGACCCGGTGGTCTCCGTCGCGGTCGAGGCGCGCGGGGGCGGCGACGCCGACCGGTTGGCGACGGCTCTGGCGCGGCTGGTCGAGGAGGATCCCTCGCTGACCGTCAGGACCGACGCCGAGACCGGTCAGACGGTGCTCTCCGGGATGGGCGAGCTGCACCTGGAGGTCGCGGTCGAGAAGATCCGTCGCGCCAACGGGCTGGAGGTCGGTGTGGGCCGGCCGCAGGTCGCCCACCGGGAGACGGTCGCCTCGGGGGTGTCCGGGCTGCTGTACCGGCACGTCAAGCAGGACGGGGGCGCCGGTCAGTTCGCCCACGTCGTCCTCGACGTGGGTCCCCTGGAGGCCGGTTTCGAGTTCCACTCGACCGTCACCGGTGGACGGGTTCCCCGGGAGTACGTCCGGGCGGTGGAGGCCGGTTGCCGGGACGCCCTGGCCGAAGGTCCGCTCGGCGGTCATCCGGTGACGGGCCTGCGGGTCACGCTGACCGACGGGGCCACCCACCCCAAGGACTCCTCCGAGCTCGCGTTCCGGGCGGCCGGGCGGCTCGCGCTGCGGGAGGCCCTGCGCGCCTGCCGGATGGTGCTGCTGGAACCGGTGGTCGAGGTCACGGTCGTCGTGCCCGGTGAAACCGCGGGCGGGGTGCTGGGCGACCTGGCGGCACGGCGTGGCCGGATCCTGGACACGAGCGCGAGGACGGACACGGTGGTGATCACCGCGACCGTTCCGCTGGCCGAGGTGTTCGGATACGCGACCCGGCTGCGCGGCCGGACCCGGGGCCGGGGGACCTTCACCACCCGGACCGCGGGCTACGCCCCGGTGCCGGGCGTGGCCTCCGCCGGGGAACCGTCCCGGTAGGACCTGACGACGGCCCCGCCCGCGTCCGCGCGGGCGGGGCCCAGGCGTCCCGTTCGGCGTCGTAACCCGCGTGCGCGGGAGGACCCCGCGGGTGTCCCAGGAGGCCGGGCCACGCCTCACCCGCGTGCGCGCAGGAGGGCCCTTGGGGGACGGCTTCCACGTGTGCATACGTTTTGTCGGTGACGATCCCTAATGTCCCGCGCATGACAAGTGCGACGTGGGCGTACGGCTACGCCGCGCCTCCCAACCTGGTAGAGGGTCGTCCGGAACGGCCGGCCTCCGGCTGCGTCGTGTCGAGCGCGTGGGAGACCGAACCGTCGGGAACGCGCCGCACGCCGACTCACCGACGTGGTTTCTCCGGGTGTGCGCGGACCACCAGGATCGTCGTGGAGGGGGCCCGGTGACCGCCTGGCAGGAGGTACGCGACCTCGTCGTCGCGCGCAGGGTCAAGGCGCTGACGGACCGCGTGGCCGTACTGACCGAGGCCGAGCGGGTCGAAGTGGCTCGTCGGCTGCCGGAGCTCCTGGCGGAGCTGCGGGAGAACGCCGAGCGGAAGACCCGTGAGGACTGGCGGGCCCGCCTCCTGGCCGACTACGGCGCGGAGGACGACTGGCCCTCCTGGTTGCGGTCCTCCGCGCAGACGGCCGCCCGTTCGGCGGGGCGCGACGGGCTCGCCGAGTTCGGGACGCCGCTGCGGATCGTCGGCGCGGGCACGATCTCGGGCCCCGCCGCGGCGGTCGCCTGGCTGGCCCGCCGCGAGTTCGCCCCTCGATGGGCGGCGGCGCCGCCCCCGGCAGAGCTGGTCCGCACGCTGGCCACCCGTCCCGCTGCCTGGCAGGCCGACGTGGCGGTCCGGCTCGCCAGGAAGATTCGTACGGCGGACGACCACGTCATCCCGCTGGCGCTGGCGCTGCTGCGGACGTGTGGCGTCGAGCCGCCCAGGCACGACCCGCTCGTGCTCGCCTGGCTCTCCGCCGGGACGGTTGAGGACGACCCGCTGACGGACACGCTGCTTCCCCGGATCTTCGAGGCGGAGGGGGTGGGCCGCGCCCTGCGAGAGGAGCGGCTGACCCCCGCCCCCACCCTGTGGCTCGCCCGGATCCAGTGGCTCCTCAAGGCCGGGAAGGTCTCACGTGAGGAGTTCCTCGACGGCTGTCTGAGCCGTTTCCTGCGGGGTGGCGACGCCGTCGACCTGCGGTTCTTCGTACGGTTGCACGAACTCCTCGCGCCGGAGCCGCACGAGGCCGCCGCCCGGGCGCGTGACTACCTGCGGCTGTTGCCCACCGCTCCCAGCGCGGTCGCCACGCTGGCGCTCGCCCAGGTCCGCCGTACCGGCCCGCACGACGCGGCCGACGTCGCCGAGGCGATCGACGCGCTGGTCTTCCGGCCCGAGGTGAAGCTGGCCGACGCGGGCCTGCGCTGGCTCGACGAGGAGGTACGGCGGGCGCCCGAGCTGGCCGGGGAGACGGCGTCGGCGCTGGCCACGGCATTCGCGCACACCTCCTACCAGGTGCAGCGGCGCGCGGCCCGGATCGCCGTCAAGCGCGCCGCCGCGTTCGGGGGCGGGGCCGCGACGATCACCGACGCCGTTCCGTCACTGCCCGCCGACCTCGGCGCGCAGGTGGCGGCGGTGTTCGGTGGCGAGATCGCGGGGGCGGAGACGCCCGAGGCGTTCGCCCCCGCGGCGTTGCCCGCCGTCGAGGAGCCCGACCCCTTCCCCGCCCCCTCGCTGGACGACCCCCACGGCGGCTGGGTGGGGTGCGAGCGGTGGCTGGCCGCCTTCGTCGGGCAGGCCGGGGGTGACCGTACGGCCCTGCGCGAGCGGCTGGCGGCCTTCTCCCCCCTGGACGACGAGACGGGACCGTGGCTCGACGCCTCCTCCTGGATCACCGCCCTCGCCAGGGAGGTCGTCGCCTCCGGCAGCGACCCCGGGGTGCCGGAGCCCGCACCGGTCGATCCCCTGGCCGGTACGGGCTTCTCGGTGACGCACGCCGCCACCGACGAGGACGAGTTCCTGCCCAGGGACTGGCGGGATGAGATCTTCCGCCGGGTCGCGGAGCTCGGGGTCTTCGCGCAGAGGCTGCTCATGCCCTCGCCGGACCGGGCCGAACCGCGCTTCGGCCTGAGCCTTCTCCCAGCGAAGTACCGCACGCGGAACCGGTTGCCCGACCCCCGGAACGTCTCGGGGCCGCACATGTTCCTGCTGCGCCGGTTCGCTGAGCTGTACGACGCGCTGCGGAAGGGCGCGCTGCCGCCCGTTCTGCTGGCGACGCCCACGTCGATGACCGGGCATCTCGCGCCCGACGTGCTGGTCGAACGGCTGGAGGTCTGCGCGGCGGCGGGGGTCGAACCGCTGCCCGCCGACCTGTGGCAGGCGTTGCTGCGGCTGCCGAGGGGGCGCCGCGCCGAGGCGGCGGAGCGTGCCGCGCGGGTCGGGTCGCGGGCGGCGGAGGCCGTCGCCGCCTGGTTGGCCGGGGGCGGCCTGTCCGACCCCGAGACGGGTGTGAAGTGGGGATACGTCAGGAACGCGCGTGAGCGCGTCTTCGACGACGACGAGCTGACGCGCTCCCCGAACATCCGGCTGATACCGGTGCTGCGCGCCGAGCCGACCGGGCACGACCTCGTCGACGAACTGCTCGGCGAGCCGTCGCGGTGGTACCGGGAGGGGTACGGCCAGGCCATGGAGTGGTGGCCCGCGATCCTGCCGTCGCACCGGGAGGTCGTCGCCGTCAACTACCTGCCCCACCTGCTCTACCAGTGGGACCGTCCGGGGGTGTACCCGCCGCATCTCGTGGCCCTGACCCAGGCGGACGGCCCCGCCGGGGAGGCGACCGCGCTCGTCCTGGCCTACTTCCTGGCCGCCGAACGCCCGGAGGCCGTACAGGCGTTGCTGCGGATGGCGGCCAGGGGGGATCTGCCCGGTGCGGCGGTCGGCCGTCAGCTGGCGTACCTGATCCGCCGCGCCTGGTTCGAGACCCGTCCGGTGCTGGCCGCCCTCACCGAGGCCGTCCACCAGGGCGCGCACAGGCAGGTCTGGGAGATCCTCATGACCATGACGCCGATGCTGTTGCCGGGCAAGGGGGAACGGCCGACCGTCGTCCACTCCGAGCTGGTGGCCCTCACCGCCGACGTGGCGTCCTGGACCGGGGCCAAGGGTGAGATCCCGGAGGTCTCGTCCCACGCGGCGCGGGGCGGCAGGAGCCGTTTCGTCCGTGAGTGCACCCGGCTGCGCGACCTGCTGGCCCCCGAGAAGACCGAGAAGGCCGGGAAGACCGAGAAGGCCGGGCAAGGGGCCGGCTGATGTACGGAGGTCGCGCCCGGCGTCGCCGTCACCGAGTCGGTCCCGGCCATGCGCCTGGGACGTGTGCGGCGACGCGTCGGGCCTCCTCGCTCCGGCATGCGCTCACCAACGGCCGGATCCGCCGGTTCCGGCCGCCGGAAAGACCGTCAGTGACCCGAGACCTCGTTCGTGTCCTGCTCTCGTACGGCTTCCGCCGGGCCGTACCGTCGAGGCCGGCGGTGCCCGGAGGCCGTGGCCGGCAGGGTGACGGCGGTCAGCGCGGACAGCAGCAGCCAGGGCGCCGTGAAGCCGCCGGTCAGGTCCTTGACCAGGCCGAGGGCGGGCGGCGCCAGGACGACGGCGATCTGGTTGGCGGCCATGGCCGCGCCGAGGACGAAGCCCGTCCTGCCCGGGGGCGCCGATTCGGCCACGTGGGCGACCCATGGGCCGTACCAGCCGATTCCGAAGAAGCCGAGCCAGACGAACACCAGGCAGGCCGCCACGGACGAACGCCCCACCGGGGTGGCCAGCGCCGACATCCCCACGGTCACGGCGGCCACGCAGGTCAGGACGCAGGTGTGATGTCCGGATCGGCCTCGGTCGCTCCAGGCCGCCAGGCAGACGCGACCGGCGACCCCCGCACCCTGGACCGCCACCAGGGCCAGGGCCGCCGGGCCCGCTTCGAGGGCCGTCACCTCGTGGAGGTACAGCGCGGTCAGGACGCCGATCCCGCTGTGCACCGAGACCAGGCTCATCCCGGAAACAACGGTCCTCACCATGGCCGGTTCGCGGAGCATCCGTGACCGCGATCCGAGCGAGCCGCCCGGAGGACCGGGGAGAGGCCGCGCGGGCGGCCTGCGGTAGAGGGTCACGAAGGCGACGGCGCCCAGCAGCGCGACGAGCGCACCGGCCGTGAGCGCCGCCCGCAGGCCGAGTTCGGCGGCGAGGGCGGGCAGCGTGGCCGCGGCGAGCACACCGCCCAGCGGCAGGCCCGCCTGGCGGATCCCCATCGCCAGCCCCCGCTGGGACGTGTCGAACCAGGACGCCACCGACTTGCTGCCCCCGGGCTGGACGGTGCTGTATCCGGCGCCGACGACCAGCAGGACGAGGAGCAGGGACTCATACGTCCGCGTCGTGCCACCCACCCCCAGGCTCACGGCGACGACGCAGGCGCCCGCCCCGACGACCCAGCGCTCGTCGTGGCGGTCCAGCAGCTCCCCGGCGACCAGCAGCCCGACCAGGGGGGCCAGTTGCGCCGCCGAGAGCAGCAGGCCGAGCTGGGCCGTGCTCAGGCCGAGGTCGCGTTGCAGGTGGACACCCATCGCCCCGATGCCCTGCACGAAGAATCCTGAGGCGGCCTGGGTGAAGGTGGCGACGCCGAGGACGACCCACCGGTACCGCTCCCTCACGGGCGCCAGCACAGCGCGGGGTCGGGATGGTCGAAGAAGCCGAGTTCCCGGTAGAGCGGCTCGCCCTCGCGGGAGCCGTACAGGTCGACCCGGACGGCGTCGCTCTCCCTGAACCAGTCGAGCAGGCCCCGCATGATCGCGCGGCTGTGGCCACGTCGGCGATACGCCGGATCGGTGACCACGCCGATCACGTGTCCGATGCGGCCGTTGCGCGAGTGCGGGCCGGGAAACCACTGCTCGACGGTGCCGATGCCGCAGGCGGCGAGGCCTTCGTGGCCGTCCACGACGAGGATTCGCGCGTCGTCCCGCGTCAGTTTCTCCTTCAGGACCGCGGCGAGGGCCGTCCGCCATTCGTCGCCCGCCGACGAGGGGTTGAAGAAGTCTCCGCCGAGGTCTCCGAACAGCAGCGCCCGCAGGCGGACGAGTTCGGCGATGTCGTCCTGGGACGCCTGGCGCACGCCGGTGTGATGTGTCATATGGACAAGGGTGATGTAATGGTCTTGTGCACCTCAACCCTTACGGCGGAGACGCCGTGAACCTCGCCGCGGATCTGGCCAACCGGCGCCCGGCGACCGCCGAGGAGCTCGCGGACCGCTGCGAGGCCGCCGGACTCGTACTGGAACACCCGGTCACACCGCAGGACGTGGACCGCGTCCACGCCGTACTCGACGCGTGGGAGAAGGTCGTCGACGCCACCGACGAGCACGAACGCGCCGAACTGGTCAACCGCATGCTGGCCGGGTCCGCCGCCTACCCACGGCTGACCGACCACGCGGGCAGCGGCTGGCACCTGCACTACCGCGACGACCAGCGGTCGCTCGGCGCCGTGCTGTTCGCGCTCATCTCCGTGGGCACCGCGCTGCATCTGGTCGGGCGGGGAATGCACCGGCTCCGGCGGTGCGCCGTGGCCGAGTGCGCCACGGTCTTCGCCGACACCTCCCGTACCGGGCGGCAGCGTTACTGCTCCCAGCAGTGCGCCAACCGTGACGCGGTTCGCCGGCACCGCGCGGGCCGCGCCGCCGAGAGCACCACCGGGGACGCCACCGAGGGCACCGTTGGGGGCACAACCGAGGGCGCCGTCCTACGGGAGCCCGTACGCGTCCCCCTCGACCGGCACGCCCAGGACCGGCGGGAGTCCGGTCAGCTTTCCCGGGGTCTGGGCCGCGCCGTCCGCCGCTGAAGGTTCTCGGCGAACCTCTCCCACACGGCGGCGTTCTCCATGGCCACCTGGCAGACCAGGCCGACGCAGTACTCCGGGACGACGCCGACCAGCCACTCCGAGGACTGGGCGAGCGCGGCGTTGGCGCTGAGCAGGCGGAGGAGGTGCCGGCCGCGTTCCGCGGACCGGAGGGAGGGGTCCTTCATCAGGATGTTCAGGGGCGACCTCCGGCGCTGGTCGCGCCCGGGTTCGGACGCCGAAGGCCGGCGCGACCCGGGCGGCGTCCTCTCCGGCGCCCGCGGGCGCAGTGCCCTCGGCAGGGGGTCCTCCCCGCGTCGCAGCCGGTCGCGGACGTCCCGCACCGTGCCCGGTGAGATCCCCACCTGCTGCGCGATCCTCCGCAGGGAGGCCTGCGGCTCCTTGACGATCAGTTCGGCGGCGCGCATCCGGCCGGCGGAGCCGTCCAGCGGGCGTGTCCGGCCGTCACGCCCCAGCCGGGCCTTCGGCTGCGCGTCCTGCGGGAGTACGGTGCGGCGGATGTCCGCCACCTTCCGCGCGGACAGGCCTGAGATCCTGGCTATCGCCCTGTCCGACCAGTGTGGGTGCGAGCGGAGGATACGGGCCGCCGCCGCGACGCGGTCCCCCGTGGAGAGCGGGAGGCCGTGCGCCGTGTTCTCCTTGACGGCCACCACGAAGGCGTCGTGTTCGTCGCCTTCGAAGAACCGCACACGAATGGTCTCCTCACCGCGTACGACCGCCGCCTGTAGCCGGTGCATCCCGTCGATGACCCGCATGGTCTCCCGGTGCACGATCACCGGAGGCAACGTGTCCTCCGTACCGGAGAGCATGCGTATGTGCTGGGCGTTCTCCCCGAGGCGCCGTGGGGAGTCAGCGGGAAGCAGCGAACCGACGGGGACCGTCTCAACCGCGGAAAGCTCGGGCTGATAGCCCTCTCTCGTGTGGGCGCCGTCTGACGACGACGTCTCTCCGGCCTGAACAGCCAATTCTCTTCTCCCTCGGCGAAGGGTGCCCTTTCTCCGTTCCTGGACCAGGTCGTCCGACACGCCGATCACGCGTTCCGGTGTCGCGCGCTCCGAAAGAAGGAATGCCCCACCACCGCTTTACCGATATCTCGTTTCCGCGGGCGTCACGGCCGATAAATCGCCGACGGCCGCACTCTTCTCATGGAATACCGCCACAGAGGCGCCGACCGGTCGACGGAGACGGCGACCCGGCCCCGTCAGCGGCACACCCCGGAAACCTCCGGCACGACGGGCGGAGGAAGAACACGTTCTGAACGAATATCGACACGACCGTTAACGCCCCGCCCGGAGCCCGTTTCGGCCCGACACGGGCCGTTCTCTCTTTCAGCGCCCCAGGGCTGCGAAAGACGACCCCCCACTCCCCGAGACATGAAGACCACACGGGCCGACCGGAACAGATTGACCTGGTAAAACATTCACCCTGTTGATATCGCAAAACAATATGTCACCCTCAAGAGTGACTGTCAACTATTGTCAGACAGGTAATCGCGACCTCTGCCGCTTCGATCCTCCCGTCAACCGCTTATTCACACGGACGGTGGCGACGATGCTCCCGCCCCCTCCGTGAAAGGGACTTCTGTCCCGTTCGCGAATCGACACGACGCCCGGCCGGGAAAATACCGCCCACTCCCCGCCCTGTTGACACCCGAACAATGCCGCACGACCCGAAGAGACCACGGTCGTACGGCACCCGCCACCTCCGGAAAGGCCGAGAAGTTCTATGCGCTGAGAACGCCTCACATTTCACCGGTCCGACCGTCGTCGAAACCCGGTGAATTCCCCGCGTGGGCCCCGGGTCTCAGATCCCCGCTCCGTCCGTGAGACAGCCGGAGCACCCCGTCCGGGCCCTTCGCCGAGGACCCGGGGAGCGGTCAGGCGGGCGTAGGCGCGGACGTCGGCGTCCGGGTCGGACAGTACGGCCCGCAGCGCCTCGGTCACCTCCGGCCTCGCGCGTGTCGAAACCGGGGTCGTCGGCGAGCGTCTCCAGGGCGGCGGACGGTTTGCCGACGGCACCCAGGCCGACGGCCACCGCTCCGCCGACAGGCGCACGTCCGCCAGGAGACCGCCGAAAGGTGACGGTCAAGGTGAGGCGTTGAGAAGGGCGTTGATATCGCTCTGGCGGTAGCGGCGTTGCCTGCTGGGGGTCCTGACCGAGGGGATGCGCCCGGTCAGCGCCCACCGATTCACCGTCTTGGGATCGACTCCGAAGATGCGGGCCACTTCGCCGGGGGTGAGGAGGCGTTCGGTGGTGTCGGGCCCGGTGGAGAAGGTGCCGTCCGGGGCGACGGCTTTGAGGGGGGACATGGGGGTTCTCCTTCAGTAGCGGAGCATGTGCAGGATCTGGTCATGCCGGGCCAGCGCGCGGGCGAGCCGGCGCAGGGTCGTACGGCCGAGGGCGTCCCGGGCTCCGGCTCTGCGCTGGTCGGGGCGTAGCGGTTCGTACCGGATGGCCCACCAATGGGGTAGGCCGGGCAGATCGTGTTGTTCGTACCGCCAGCCGGGGTGGGTGCTGATGAGCAGGTCGATCAACCGTCGTTCGTCGTCGGTCATGGTCTTCCCGGTTCGGAGGGCGGACAGGAACACGCTTCGCTCGGGCCGGGGTTTCCGAGGTCTTTCGACCCGGGTCGTGAGGTCCGGGACCTTCGTTCGAGCCGACCTTTCGAGGGCCTTCGTTCTGGCCACGAAGCCCGGAGTTCGGGGCCTTTTCGTGGGGCAGGTGCCCGGCCCCGAGCCGGGGAGCACTTGGCCGGGCACCCTGGAGGAGAACCGGCCCCACGTGCTCGGGGCCGGTGCGCCAGACGACTCCCTCTTCCCCGGCACGCCCATCTGTCCCGGCGTGCGTGGGAACCGTCTGCGAAGGTGTGCGGTCCAGACCCCTCCCGCCTGGACCGCACGCTCATGGGGTGCGGAGGGGTGCGGTCCAGACCCCTCCCGCCTGGACCGCACGCTCAAGGGGTACGGCGAGCCGCCGTACCGGCTATGGGGAGCGCAGCAACCTGCGCAACGCCGTAGACCGACCAGGCGCGATGGCCTGACCAGGGCATACGGCCTGAACGACCCGGGCGGCCCGGGTCCGAAGCGCGCGGGCGACGGCCACGGCCTGGATGCTCGGCGGCACCACCGGAGGTGCCTGGGCGGTCAGCTTGCGCTCCAGCTCCTCGACCGACCCGGCCCGCACCAGCAGCACGTCATTGAGGTACGGCCTGCCGGACAGGACACTCCGATAGGCGCTCCACAGGCCGGACCGTGAGCTGTGGAAGACCAGCCAGTCAGGATGAGCCCGTCGCAAGCTGTCGCAACTGGGATGTGCGACACCGCCCACTGGACGCGGCGGTCCGACGAACGGCATCATGCCGCCCTCCCACCCGGCGAACGCCCTCCGGCGGACACCACTCCCTCACCCGGCGAAGACCGTCCCCCGGCGGACGCCGTTTCCCCATCAGGCGAACCCCGCACCCCGGAGGGCGCCTCGTCCCGCACCCCGGAGGGCGAACGACCGGCCCCACGCCGCCTGCGCCGAACCGGCACCGGAGAAGGCCGCGACGCGGGCGCCGCCAGCCGAATCGCCCGGATCATCTCCGCCTCCCGCATCCGCTCCTCCAACCCCTCACCCGTGGGGTCCTCCACGATCACCGGCCGAGGACCGTCCCAGGCGGCCACCGCGTAGAAGGACCGTCGCCCCAGGCTGTAGAGCACCGTCCAATCGGCCCATGCCAGATCGATCCGCTCGGCCTCCGCCCGCGCGGGCCCGTCCCAGACCCGCCGATACACCGGCGCGTACGGCTGGCCGTCACGGTGACGTCCCGTCACGAGGTGACCTCCTCGACCAGAGCGGCAACGCGGGCCTTCTCCTCCTGCTCCGCGATGACGGCCTGAATCTCTTCGAAGGTGTCGGCGTCCACCGCCGACTCCGCTCCGGCCCGTACGGCGGCGTGGGGGAAGAGACGGTTGCGGAAGGCCCAGAAGCGGCCCGCGTCGCTGACGAGCAACCGCCAGCCCGGGACCACCGGGCGACTTGGGGTGTTGTGCATGATCTGGACCTCCGTGATCCGATCAGAGGCTCTTACCGACGAGGTGCTCGCCAGACGGGCCTGCCCTGCGGGACAAGAAAGAAGCCGCGCGCCGTACGACACAGCCGAGAACCGGAGCCCATGAACACCAGACCGACAGGTCCTACGAACTTGGGGAACGCGACATCGGTCTCCACGTCGCGGCGGCCCGCCGCTCGCAGGCCGGACACCGGAATGGCCGGACTGGTGCACCCTCGTCCAGATGACCCCCGACCGAGGAACCCGAGGAAACGGACGCCGAACCCGCCTGGGCAGCGGCGCCTGAGTAGGCCGTATCGGCGTGACAGGCACCAAATCCGGAACCACACCCGGGTCATCCACAGGAACCGACCCAAGATCCGACTCCACAGCACCGTCCGGTACGGCCGTCGCGGCCGGGGCCATCGCGGGCGCCTCAGGATCGGGGTCGGGCTCGGGACGCCGCTGGGCGGGCACCAGCGGAATCACCTCGGCGGGCGTCACCTCCACCGGAGGCCGGGGAGCGGGAAGAATCTGCGGCCCGTACTCACGACGGGCCTGAAGACGGGCGTTCATCAACAGCCCGGACGGCTGCACATACTCGTGCCCGTCCTGGTGTGGGCATCCGTGGGCATAGGGGGCATGCCCACACTGGGCACATCCCATGGGCAGCGGAACGGCACCGCCGAAACAAGCGCACGTGTCCGGGCCGGAGGCCGGGGCACTACTCTTGCTCACGTCAGGAGTTACCTTCCTGATCAAGGACCTGTTCCGGCGGCGCAACGCCGGGCAGGTCCGTTTTTTACGCTTCGGGTGTTTTGATCGCTTGTACGTTCGACTTCTTATCTGCACTCGTATCTACTCATGTAGATCCGTTACTAGCCGTAGCCATATGACACGGCGCGTGGATGCATCTCTACGTTCGTCTCGTGCATGACTACGAGCCCGATCGCCCGATCTGGATTCAGGTGGTCGAGATCCTGGAAAGCAGGATCCACAGCGGGGAGTACCAGCCTCGACACCTGGTCCCATCAGAGGCGCAGATGGTGCAGGAGTTCGGCATCGCCAGGACCACGGCACGCAAGGTGGTGGCCTACCTCCGCGATCAGGGGCTGGTCTACACGGTCCCCCAGATCGGAACCTTCGTCAGTTACCCCGGCCGAGAGGGTGGCTGAAGTGTGCTTGTCTCCCCCGATGCTCGGCTTTCCTTCGTCAGGGGAGAACGTCTGACACCCCAGACGCACGGCTGGCGGGGGTCGATCCGTGCGTTTCTGTCATGATGACCTCACTCACTGTGTCGGTGTTCCTGGTCTATAGTGCACTCGCAAGTTGCGAGCACGCAAGGAAAATTGCCAATCAAGTCATTCATCTTCTGCAGCACCCTGGGGCGCCTTGATGAGTCCGACCGTGCGGCATCGCCGCCTGAGCCGTGAGCTGCAACAACTTCGTGAGCAGGCGGGCCTCTCGCCCGATGAGGCGGCACGCCAGCTCAACTGGAGCCGCTCCAAGATGAGTCGTGTCGAGAATGCCCGACTCCTGTTGAATACAGGGGATATCGCCAATGCCTGTGACCTGTATGGAGCAGATTCCGCGACGAAGGCCAACCTGATTCAACTCGGCAAAGACGCTCGTCGACGAGGCTGGTGGATGTCCTACAAGGACGTGTTCAACGGCAACTACGTCGCACTGGAAGCTGAAGCAACAACCATCAGAACTTGGGAACCACTGTTGATCCCTGGCTTACTTCAGAGTGACGGATACGCCCGGTCGATCATCAAGGCGGCGCGACCACAATTGAGTGAGGACGAGGTGAACCGGCGAGTAGACGCTCGCATGACCAGGAAGGTTCGTCTTCTTGGAGAGCAAGCTCCAGTGTTCCATGCGATCGTGGACGAATACGCGCTCGTCCATCCCGTTGGCCCGGCAGGCGTCATGACGCGTCAGCTCGATGAGCTGTGCCAGATCGCCAAGTGGCAGCACGCCATCATCCAAGTTCTTCCGATGCGGACCAACGAGCACGTAGGGATGGAGGGCGCGTTTTCCGTGCTCTCTTTCGAGGAAGAAGATCCAGATGTTGGCTATGTCGGTTGTCCTGGTGGGGAGATCTACATCGAGGCAGCCGACCAGGTGAGAGACCTTAAGGTGATATTCGAGCGCCTCGCAGAGCTGGCGCTACCTCCCCAGGAGTCCGCGGCCTTCATCGCCGCAGTCAAGGAGTGATCATGTCTGCTTCCCCCCTAATCAGTGCGGTCTTCCGAAAGTCCAGCCTTAGCGGAGGTGGTGACAACTGTGTGGAGGTCGCCACCAACCTCCCTGGCCTGGTCGCCGTCCGTGACAGCAAGGACCCCTCCGGACCCGCCCTGGCGTTCACCCCCGCCCAGTGGCGCTCGTTCATCGGCCGCGTGAACACCGGCGCCTTCGACGCCTGACCGCTCACCTTCTCGCAAGCCTCTGGCGCTGACACGGCGTCAGGGGCTTGCGCGTGTCAAAGGACACTCACACAGTGAGGATCAGGAACCCTTCAGACGAAGGCGAGGAAGGCCATGTCCCCCAACCTGACCGGCGCCGAGTTCCGCAAGTCCACCCTCAGCGGCACCCACGACAACTGCGTAGAGGTCGCCACCAACCTCCCCAACCTGGTCGCCGTCCGCGACAGCAAGGACCCCTCCGGACCCGCCCTGGCCTTCACCCCCACCCAGTGGCGCTCGTTCATCGGCCACGTGAACACCGGCACCTTCGACGCCTGACCGCTCGCCCTTCCTTCGAGGCCCCGGCACCGTACGGCGCCGGGGCCTCGCGCGTGTCAGGCGGGCAGGGCCCGGCGGGCGTAGGCGCGGACGTCGGCGTCCGGGTCGGACAGTACGGCCCGCAGCGCCTCGGCCACCTCCGGCCGCGCGCTCCAGGGGGTCAGCGCGAGGACGACGGCCTTGCGCACGTCGAGGTTGGGGTCGGTCGCGGCCTCGGTGAGGAGGGGCACCGCGACCTCGGGGCCGGACGCGCCCAGGCAGCGGACCGCCCCCACCCGCACCTGCCAGGCCGCGTCCCCCAGCCCCCGTACGGCCGCCGCCGTCAGCGGGGAGCCGGTGGCGCCGGACGATTCGAGGGCGGCGGCCCTGACGAGCGGGTCGGGGTCGTCGGCGAGCGTCTCCAGGGCGGCGGACGGTTCGCCGACGGTGCCCAGGCCGACGGCCACCCGGACACGGACCTCCCGGGAGGCGTCTCCGGCCGCCTCGGCCACCAGGCCGGACGCGTCGAGGGAGACCAGGCCGCGGATGGCCTCGATGCGCACCCGGTGGTCGGCGTCCCCGATGGCCGCCGTGAAGACCTCGGCGTCGCCCAGCCGCAGGGCGCGCAGCACGTCGAGCGCGCTCGCCCTGACCACGGCGTCGGGGCTGTCCGCCCGGCCGACCAGGCCCGCGCCGAGCGCGGCGTCGGCGGGCAGCACCTCGACGAGTTCCCGCAGGCCGTTGGCGGCGGCCCGCCGTACCATGCCGTGGTCGTCGGCCAGGGCGGCGACCAGCGCCTGACCGGCGCCGTCGGGCACGGTCTCGGTGAGCACCGCGATGGCCGCCCGGCGCACCTTGGGGTCGGGGTCGGCGAGGTAGGGGGTGAGCCGTTCGACCGGTGGCTGCTCCTCGGCGAGCCGGTGCAGTTCCAGGATGCGGGGCGAGCGGCCGACGGCGGTCCCGGCCGAGCGGGTCTCCACGGCCGTGCGCACCGGGGCGCTGGTGTGGGCGCCGATGAGCACGGGCTCGGCCTGGACCGGCTGGAACTCCTCGACGGGCACGATGTACGGCTCGACGGGACGCTTGACGAACTCCATGGCGCCGTCGGACCGGCGGCGCAGGTTCAGGTGGAACAGCCAGCCCTCGTCGTCGCGTTCCGGCAGGTCGGCGCGGTCGTGGTAGAGGCCCCAGCGGCTCTCGGTGCGCACCAGGGAGGAACGGGCGGCCATCTCGGCGCAGTCGCGGATGAAGTCCACCTCGACGCAGCGCATCAGCTCGTGCGGGGTGTGCGCGCCCATCGCGGCGATCTCCTGGCGCATCCGTTCGAAGGACTCAAGCGCGATCTCCAGCTTGGCGCCTGTCTTGGGCGGGGCGACGTAGTCGTTGACGAAGCGGCGCAGCTTGTACTCCACCTGCGGCTGCGGCGGCCCCTCGGGGTTGCGCAGCGGCCGGTAGACGAGTTCGTGCGCGGCGGCGACCTGGTCCTCGGGGAGCGTCGCGGGGACCCGGTGGCCGGCGGCGGCGTGCGCCCCGGCGAGGTCGCCGAAGACGAAGGCGCCGATCATGTAGTTGTGCGGGACGCACGCCAGGTCTCCGGCGGCGTACAGGCCGGGGACGGTGGTGGCGCCGTTCTCGTCCACCCAGACGCCGGAGGCGGAGTGGCCGCCGCACAGGCCGATCTCGGAGATGTGCATCTCCACGTCGTGGGTGCGGTAGTCGTGGCCCCGCCCGGCGTGGAAGGTGCCCCGGGTCGGCCGTTCCGTCGAGTGCAGGATGGTCTCCAGGGCCGAGACGCTCTCCTCGGGCAGGTGGGTGAGTTTGAGGTAGATGGGGCCGCGGGCGGAGTCGATCTCGGAGGCGACCTCGGCCATCATCTGCCCCGACCAGTAGTCGGAGTCGACGAACCGGTCGCCCTTCCCGTTCACCTGGTACCCGCCGAACGGGTTGGCCACATACGCGCAGGCGGGGCCGTTGTAGTCCTTGATCAACGGGTTGATCTGGAAGCACTCGATGCCGCTCAGCTCGGCCCCGGCGTGGTAGGCCATGGCGTAGCCGTCCCCGGCGTTGGCCGGGTTCTCGTAGGTGCCGTAGAGGTAGCCGCTTGCGGGCAGGCCGAGCCGCCCGCAGGCGCCGGTGGCCAGGATGACCGCCCCGGCCCGTACGACGACGAACCTTCCGCTGCGGGTGTCGAACCCGGCGACGCCGACCGCCCTGCCGCCCTCGGTCAGGACGCGCACCGGCATGACCCGGTTCTCGATCCTGACCCTCTCCCTGATGTCGCGGCGGCGCAGCACCCGGTAGAGGACCTTCTTGACGTCCTTGCCCTCGGGCATGGGCAGCACGTAGCTGCCCGAACGGTGCACCCGGCGGACGGCGTAGTCGCCGTACTCGTCCTTCTCGAACTTCACGCCGTAGCCTTCGAGCCTGCGGACCATGTCGTGGCCACGGGTCGCGGTCTGGTGGACGGTCCGCTGGTTGACGATGCCGTCGTTGGCCCTGGTGATCTCGGCGACGTAGTCCTCGGGGGTCGCCTTGCCGGGGATGACGGCGTTGTTGACCCCGTCCATGCCCATGGCCAGGGCGCCGCTGTGCCGTACGTGGGCCTTCTCCAGCAGCAGCACCCGGGCGCCGCGCTCGGCAGCGGTGATCGCAGCCATCGTGCCCGCGGTGCCGCCGCCGACGACGAGCACCTCGCACACCAGTTCGAGACGGTCCGTGACCGGGGGAATCTCCACTACAGCTCCTTCAGGATGCGTTCGCGCAGGGCCGCCCTGGGCCCGCCCCGCGTCTCCAGGACGGTCTTGACCCCGGTACGGCCGAGCACCGCGACGCGGTCGGCCAGCAGCAGCGCCTCGTCCACGTCGTGGGTGACGAAGACGACCGTCGCCGAGGTGTCGCGCAGCACGTCCAGCAGCAGGCGTTGCATGTCGGCCCTGGTCTGGGCGTCCAGGGCGCCGAAAGGTTCGTCCATCAGCACCGCGCGCGGCGCGCCGACCAGGGCGCGGGCCAGCTGCACCCGCTGGCGCATGCCGCCGGACAGCTCCCTGGGCAGCCGCTGTGCGGCCTCGGCCAGGCCGACCCGGTCGATCCACTCGGTGGCGGCCCGCGCCCGTTCCCGCCGGGGGACCCCCCTGATGGCCAGCGGCAGTTCGACGTTGCGCCGTACGGTGCGCCACGGCAGCAGGCCGTCGTCCTGGAAGACCATGGCGCGCTCGGCGCCGGGGCCGGTGACCGGTTCGTCCCCGGCCAGGACACGTCCCTCCCAGGCGGGCAGCAGCCCCGCGAGGGCGCGCAGCAGCGTGGACTTGCCCGAGCCCGAGGCCCCGACGACCACCATGACCTCGCCGGGCGCGACGTCGAGGACGACGTCGCGCAGCACGGCCGTCCCGCCGTAGCCGAACCCGGCCCCGTCGAGCCGGAACGAAAGCCCGGTACGGCCCGCGCCCACGGTGATCCCGCTGGTGAGTGTCACGTCCCGCTCCCTTCCCCACGCGGCAGCCAGCGGGTGACGCGTCTGCCGACCAGTTCGACGACGGAGGAGGTCAGCCAGCCCAGGGCGCCGATGGTGACCATCCCGACGATCACCCCGGGGTAGTCGACGATCGTGTAGGCGTGCCAGGTCCGGTAGCCGACCCCGAACTCACCGGAGATCATCTCCGCGGAGATCACGCAGATCCACGCCACCCCCATGCCGACCGAGAGGCCGCCGAAGACGCCGGGCAGGGTGCCGGGCAGCACGACGTTCCACAGCACGTGGCGACGGCTCCCGCCGAGCGTCCTGACCGCGTCCTCCCACAACGTGGGCAACGCCCGTACGGCGTGCCGGGTGCTGACCATGACGGGGAAGAAGGCGGCGGTGAAGGTGATGAACACGATGCCCTGCTCGTCGGTGGGGAACAGCAGGATCGCGATGGGCACCAGGGCGATGGCGGGGATGGGCCGTACGGCCTCAAGGAGCGGCAGCAGCACGTCGCCCGCGCGGCGGGAGCGGGCGATCAGCACGCCGACGGTGATCCCGGCGACGGCGGCCAGCGCGAAGCCGGTGAGGATGCGGATGAGGCTCTGCAGCAGGTCGAGGTAGTACAGCCGGGTCGTGAGCTGGGTGGCGAAGCGCGCGGCGACCTCACCGGGCCCCGGCAGCCGGTCGAACCTCAGCCACAGCCGGGCGTCGGTCGCGGTGAGCGCCTGCCAGAGCCCGGCCGCCACCAGCAGGCAGCCGATCCTGGTCGCCCACCGCGCGGCCGGGTGACCCTGGGAACGCCCGCGCCGTACGGCGGGGCGGGTCACCGGGCGGTCCTGGACGCTCTGGCGCGCGGGGCCGGTCACCGGGACGCCCTGAGGACGGCTTTGAGGGCGTCGTCGTAGGTGACGGCCTCGGTGCCGGGGTGGGCGTCACGGTAGGCCCTGGCGCCGTCCTCGGTGGTGAAGGGCAGGAACTCGGCGTTCCTCCCGCCGTCGGGGTCCCTGACCCAGACGGCCCGGTCGGCGAACCAGCGGGTCCCGGTGGCCGTGTCGGGGACGTAGGCGGCGCGGACCTTCGCGGTGCCCGCCCCGGCGATCTGCCGCAACAGGCAGGTGGGCGTCGCGGCGGGCCGGGTGGTGTCCTGGCCGGACAGCCACAGCTCGGAGGCGGTCGCCGGGTCCTTGACGGGGACGTCGCAGACGGGGTCGGTGCCGGTGATCGCGGCGGGGTTGACGGTCGAGGCGAGGTCGGTCTCGTAGGCCGGGCCGTACGCCCTGCGGAGGTAGGTGTCGTTGACGAACGTCGTGACGTCCACCCCGGAGAAGCCGTCGCCGATGCGTCTGAGGTAGGGCACGTCGTGCTCGTGGGCGGCCCTGAGTCGCGGCTTCAGGGTGGCGTCGAAGGTGGAGATGCCGTTGGGGCCGTTGTAGAGGTAGACGACCTCGGGGGGAAGTCCCGTCTGGCCGGCCACGGTCAGCGCGGCCTGGAGCGGGTGTTCGTGCAGGTAGCGGGTGGCGTCGAGCTGCGCCTTGAGGAAGGCGTCCACGACCTCGGGGTGCTCCTTGGCGTAGGCCTGGCGCAGCACGACGCCGTGGAAGGTCGGCACGTCCAGGGCTGCGCCGTCGTAGAGCAGGCGCGCCTTGTCCTGGAAGACCAGCAGGCCGGGCCAGGCGACGAACTGGGCGTAGCCCTGGACTCCGCCTGACTCCAGCGCCGAGGCGCCGACCGGGGGTTGCTGGTTGACGGTCTCCACGCCGGTCGCCGGGTCGATGCCCGCCTTCTCCAGCGCCTGGACCAGGGTGCCGTGCCCGGCGGAGCCGACGCTCGCGGAGATCTTCCTTCCCTTGAGGTCGGCCAGCGTCCTGGCGGGCGAGTCCTTGGCGACGACGACCATGTTGAGCGCGCCGCGCAGGTTGTAGCCGGTGATGGAGACCAGTTCGGTGCGGGCCGAGGGGGTCTGCTGGGTGCGGGAGGCGTTGATCAGCAACGGGTAGTCGCCCATCGAGCCGATGTCGATCTTCCCGGCCACCATCTTGGCGGTGATCGGGGCGCCGGTGTCGTGGTCCTGCCACTCGACGGTGTAACGGTCGCCGAGCCTCTTCTCCAGGTAGCCGAGCGAGCGCAGCAGCGTCCCGGCGGTCACGGTGTTGATCGTCTTCGACTGGTAGCCGACGACGAGGTGGATCTTCCCGTCCCCGGAGAAGCCGGAGGAGCCGGAGCCGTCGGAGCCACCGGCACCGGCGACCGAGCAGCCGGAGAGCAGGAGCGTCAGGGCGGCCAGCGCCGCCGTACGGAGAGGTCTCATCTGACGGTCAGGTCCTTCAGCGCAGCAGGTAGGGGATGTTGATGGTGACCGCGTCCACGGGACAGCGGGCGGCGCAGGGGCCGCAGTACCAGCACTCGTCGACGTACATGTAGGCCTTGCCGGTCTCGTCGCTGATGGCGAGGGAGTCCAGCGGGCAGGCCTCGACGCAGAGCGTGCAGCCGTCGATGCACAGGGATTCGTCGATGGTCACCGGGACCTCGACGCGCTGGTTGATCAGGGGCATGTGTCCTCCTCCCGGCCGCGGTGCAGGTGGCCGCGCATGGTCAGGCGGTCCCCGCGGAAGCGGACGTACTCCAGGTCGACGGGGCGTCCGTCCGACAGGTGGGTGAGCCGCTCGATCATGAGCAGGGCGGCTCCGCGTGGGGCGTCGAGCACGGCGGCGGTGTGGGCGTCGGCGTTGACGGCCTCCATGGTCAGCTCCGCCGTACCGAGGGGCTGGCCGGTGACGCGTTCGAGCAGCACGAAGATGTCGTTGCCTTCGAGGTCGGCGTCGAACAGCGGTTCGCCGACGTCGCGGACGAGGTAGGTCAGGTCGAGGGAGAGCGGCAGGCCGTTGAGGCTGCGCAGCCGTTCGAGGTAGACGACCTGCTCCCCGGCGGCGAGGCCGAGCCTGCGTCCGACGGCGGCGGGCGGGGCGATGAGGCTCATCGTGCGGACCTCGTTGGTGACCCGGCCGTGCTCGTGGAGGGTCTCGGCGAGGCCGAGGAGCCGGTGCAGGTCGTGGGGGTACTTCTCGGCGGCGACCGTGGTGCCGACGCCGGGGCAGCGTTCGACGAGCCCCTCGCCGCGCAGCAGGTCCAGGGCCTCGCGGATGGCGTTGCGCGAGGTCCCGAACTCGCGGGCGAGCGCGGCTTCGAGCGGGAGCCGCCCGGCGCCGTACCCGCCGTGCACGATCTCCCGCCGCAGCAGGTCGGCCACCTGTCTGGCCCGGTCGGCCCTGCTCCGGGACGCCACCGTTGCCGCTCTCACGCGGCCGTCGGACTGTCTCACAGGAAAAGCCTATTAAATGAGTAGGGAAAATGGCATAACGGTCGGATTGCGCCACCCAGGGCACTTCCCCACCTGGACTTTCACCGCCGACCGGGCAAGATCTGCCATGCCCGGGGAAGGTCTCCTGAGAGAAGGGGGGCGGGATGTGCCGTCTGTTCGGGATGACCAGCGCGCCGCAACGGACCCGCGCCACGTTCTGGCTGCTCGACGCCCCCGACAGCCTCAGCGTCCAGGGGCACCGCGACCCCGACGGCACCGGTCTCGGCTACTTCGAGGAGGACGGCGAGCCGCAGGTGCGCAAGGAGCCCGTCGCCGCCTACGCCGACCGGCGCTTCGCCGAGGAGGCCAGGACCGTGCGCTCGGCCACCTTCGTGGCCCACATCAGGTTCGCCTCGACCGGCGGCCTCGACGTCCGCAACACCCACCCCTTCGCGCAGGACGGACGGCTGTTCGCGCACAACGGGGTCGTCGAGGGCCTCGACCTGCTCGACGAGCACCTCGGCGACGCGCGCTCACTGGTCAAGGGGGAGACCGACTCGGAACGGGTGTTCGCCCTGGTCACCAAGGAGATCAGGGCGAACGGCGGGGACGTGGCCGCCGGGCTCGGCCGGGCCGTGCGATGGATCGCCGGACACCTGCCGCTGTACGCGCTCAACCTCGTCCTCGCCACCCCCGGCGGGCTGTGGGCGCTGCGCTACCCGGACACCCACGAGCTGTACGTGCTCGAACGCGCCCCCGGCGGCAGGCACGGCGACCGGCACCTCGACCACACGGGAACCGGCGGACGCATCCGGGTGCACTCCGGCGACCTGTCGCGGGCGCCCGCGCTCGTCGTGGCCAGCGAGCGGATGGACGACAACCCCGGCTGGCGGCTGATGGAGCCCGGCGAGCTCCTGCACAACGGCCCCGATCTGGGCCTCGTCCGTACGGCGCTGCTGACCGATCCCCCGGCGCACCCGCTGACCCTGGCCGACCTGCGCCCCGACGCCGCCGCCTCCCAGCGCGCCGGGGTCCGCTGACCGGTCAGGGAGCGGTGAAGAGCAGGGAGACGTTCTGGCCGCCGAACCCGAAGGAGTTGCACACCGCCGCGCCGAGGTGCTGCTTGCGGGGTTCGCCGCTGACGACCTCAAGCTCGACCTCGGGGTCCTTGCTGTCGAGGTTGAGGGTGGGCGGGATGACGCTGTTGGCGACCGACAGCAGGGTGACGATGGCCTCGACCGCACCGGCCGCGCCGACGAGGTGGCCGAGGCTGGACTTGGGCGCGGTGAGGACGACGTCGTTCCCGAGCGCCCGCTGGATCGCGGCCGCCTCGCCCACGTCTCCCACGACGGTGGACGTCGCGTGGCAGTTGACGTGGTCGACGTCCTCCGGCCGGAGCCCGGCGGAGGAGACGGCCCTGAGGATCGCCTGGGTCTGGCCCGCGCCCGTCGGGTCGGGGCCGGTGATGTGATGGGCGTCCGAGGTGATGCCGAAGCCCGCCAACCGGCCGATCGGGCGGGCGCCCCGCGCGGCCGCGAAGTCCGCCCGCTCCAGGACCATGACACCGGCGCCCTCGCCGAGCACGAAGCCGTCACGGTCGACGTCGAACGGCCGTGAGGCGCGCTCGGGGGCGTCGTTGCGCTTCGACAGCGTGCGAACCTGGGCGAAACCGGCGATGGTCAACGGCGTGATGGCGGCCTCCGTGCCACCGGCGATGACGACGTCGGCCTCGCCGGACCGGATGAGCCTGGCGGCGAACGCGAGGGCCTCGGCACCCGACGCGCACGCGGAGACGGGTGTGTACACGCCGGCTCTGGCGCCGTACTCCAGGCTGATCCAGGCGGCCGGGCCGTTCGGCATCAGCATGGGGACGGCGAGCGGGGCGATCCGCTGGGGCCCCTTCTCCTCTATCAGGTCGTCCTGCTCCAGGAGGGTGCCGATGCCCGCGATGCCGGTGCCGACCACCACCGCGAGACGGTCGGGATCGACCTCGGGCATGGCGGCGTCGGCCCAGGCCTGCCGCGCGGCGACGAGTACGGCCTGCTGGCAGCGGTCCATCCGCCGGGCCGTGACGCGGGGCAGCACCTCGTCGGGGGAGACGGCCATCGGGGCGGCGATCCGCACCGGCAGGTCGTCGGCGTGGGCGAAGGGCGCCACGAGGTCGTCGATCCGCCGGATGCCGGAGCGCCCGGCGAGGAGCCCCTCCCACAGTGAGTCGACGTCCCCACCGAGAGGCGTGGTCGCCCCGAGACCGGTGACGACGACGTCCTGAACGCTCATGCTGATCCCCTCGATGTTCCGGCTTGCTCTGGCATAGTTGTATCGCATACAAATACAGCATGCCCACGAGCGACCCTCCCCGGAGCCGGGGCCGCCGCACCCGCGCGCAGCTTCTCGACCAGGCCGTGGCGCTCTTCGCCGAGCACCCCTTCGGCTCGGTGAGCGTGGCCGAGATCGCGGCGGCGGCCGGCGCGCACCCGAACCAGATCACCTACTACTTCGGGTCCAAGGACGCCCTGTTCGTCCACGCGGCGTTCCTGATGCTGCTCCGCGACGCCGAACGGCTGGAGCCGGTCGGGCACCGGCAGCGCACGCCCAGGGCGTTCCGTGAGGCGATGGCCCGCACCGCGCTGGCGCTGCCCGCCGTACCGGTCGCCGTGCAGGCCATGTCGACGACGCGGCTCAGGCCCGAGCTGCGGCCGGTGGCGCAGCACAACCTCACCCTGCTGTTCCGGCTGGCGGAGCGCTACCTCACCGTGGTGCTCGACCGCCACGGCTGGGTCGTCGACCGTCCCGCCGCCGTCGAGGCGCGCACCTTCTGGAGCGCCGTCCTCGGGGCCCGGCTGATCTCGGAGTCCGGTTTCGGCGGTCGCTCAAGCGACATCGACCTCGCCGGGGTTCTGACGGTCCACGAGAAGTAGAAGTCCCACCATTCCCACAAAACCCGATATTTCCGGATTATCGGGAAAAATGACACTCGCCGGAGGGGACGCCGCAAATCCCCGGACGTGGAATCCCGCACAGACCCGGTAGAGCCACGGAAAGGCACCCACACCGCCCGCCGACCAGGCGAAACCCCCAGCACGCCCGGGAAGGCCCCCACAAATCCACGACCGGCCAGGACAGAACGGGAAAAACTCCTTGAATCAGGGTTGGCCACCTGATTCCATTAGCGGCAGATTCCGTACGGGGCCGGCCAAGGAGTGGGAATGGTCCCCAAAAGGCGATCGTGGGCCAGAAGGATCTTCATAGCGGTCTTCTCCCTGGTGTGCGGGTCCGCCGTCCTCATCTCAGTGTTGATCTTCTTCGTCAGGCAGGACCAGGCGGCCGGGTGGGGCGCCGTCCTGGGAGTGCTCACGGCGGCGGCCGGCCTGCTCCTGTCCCAGCTCGAACGCTTCTTCGGGCCTCGGGCCGGTGGCTCCTCGCCGAAGTCCGAGGCGGACGCGCTGCTCAAGGTCGCCGACCAGCTGGCCGTGGCGGTGCGTGAGCAGTGGGAGGCGGAGGCGGCCCTGCGCAGGCTCAACGACCCCTGGCCGCTGAACGTCAGCTGGACCAAGGAGGAGGAGCTCACCGACCCCATCTACGCGCTGCCCGCCGCCAGGGCCGGGGACGCGCGGGCCGCCCGCGCCGACGTGCCCCTGGACGGCGACCTCGCCCAGGTCGCCGACTTCTTCGAGAGCCTGCCCGGCGGACGGCTGGTGATCCTCGGGCCGCTCGGCTCCGGCAAGTCGGTCCTGGCCCTGACCCTCCTGCTCGAACTGCTGGAACGCCGCGTGCCCGGGCGGCCCGTCCCGGTCCTGATCCCGCTGAACAGGTGGAACCCGGCCGAGATCCCGCTGGAGGAGTGGCTGGCCGACCAGCTGGCGACGAACTACCAGCTCGGCTCACCCCGGCACCGGGACGCGCGGGAGCTCGCCAGGCGCCTGTTGCACGACAACCTGGTCCTGCCGATCCTGGACGGCCTGGACGAACTCGCCGAGCCCACCCGGCCCCAGGCGATCACCGACGTCAACGGCTGGCTGGGGCGGGACCGCCAGATCGTCCTGACGAGCAGGACGAACGAGTACCGCGCCGCCGTACTGGCCGGCGACGCCGTCACCCGTGGGGCGGCCGTCGTGCTGCAGCCCCTCGGCTGCGCGAGGGTCGAGGAGTATCTCCGGGGGGCCACGGCGAGGCCCCGCGTGCGCCGCTGGGACCCGGTGTTCGCCGAGATGCGGGACAACCCCGACGGGCCGGTCGCCACGGCGCTGCGCACGCCGCTCATGGTGACGCTGGCACGTGCGATCTACGGTGATCGGCCGGGGGACGCGGCGATCCTGCTCCAGCCGCGTCTCGCCACGGCCGGACTGGTCGAGGAGCACCTGCTCGGCGAGCTCATCCGGGCCGCCTACCCCGACGAACGACGTGGCCCGCAGGCCGGCGACGTCCAGGTCTGGCTGACCTTCCTCGCCCGCAACCTGAGCGGCCGGGACCGGCCGGACATCGCGTGGTGGCACCTGGAGACCGCGGCCCCGGCGGCCGTCGTGCACGCCCCGGCCGCCGTCGCCGGAGCGTGTGTCGTGGGCTTCGTCTTCGGCCCCGTCGCCGCCGTCGTCTTCGCCGTCGCCGTACTCCTCCTGGCGGGCGACCGCCGTACCGAACGGTGGAGCCTTGAGGGGATCCTGAAGGGGCCGATGAACGCCTGGCTGCGCGGGCTGCGGGAGTCCGGGACGCGGGGCGGGCTCCTCACGCCCCTCATCGGCCTGAACGAGAAGACGCCCCTCGAACGGAGGCTGGCGCTGGGCGCGGGCCGCGTCCTGGGCATGGTGACGGGGCTGATCCAGGGATTCGTGGTCTACCAGACGGGCGGCCTGTACCGGGCGGTCGCCGAGGGGGTCGGCCTCGGCCTCGCGGTCGGCCTCGCCGACGGATACCTGACCATCTCGACCCGGTCCGAGCCGAGCGAGGTCAGGTTCGCCTCCCGCCGGGGCGCCGTGGCGTTCGTCCGCCACGTCGCCATCGGGTGTGTCACCGGCGTCGGGGTCGGGGTGACGGCCTGGGCGATCTCGGCGTCGTGGTTCGGCGTGCTCGTCGGCATCCTGGTCGGCCTCGCGTTCGGGGTGATCGACGGGCTGAACATCTGGCTGGACGTGTCGACCGACGTCACCCTCGCGCTGAGCCCGCGCTCGACCCGGCGTGCCGAACGGCTCGCGGCCCTCGCCCGCAGTCTCACGCTGTTCACCACGATCTCCGTCACCACGGGCATCGCCTACACGTTCGCGTACGGCGTCCGGGCGGCCGTGCTCCCGGCGACGGTCTTCGGGCTCGGGTACGCGCTCGCCGACCACCTCATGGGGCTGACGACGTCGGTGTGGGGCCGTTACGCGGTGGCGAAGGCGTGGCTCGCCCTGCGGGGCAGGCTGCCGTGGCGGTTCATGGACTTCCTGGACGACACCCACCGGCGTGGTCTCCTGCGCCGGGTGGGCGCCGTCTACCAGTTCCGCCATGTGAGGTTCCAGGAGTACCTCCTGACGTGGCACAACTAGAGACGGGTGAGGCGGGCCATGACGGCTGACCGGTTACCGGACGGGTGGCGACGGCGGACCTGTGACGAGGTGATCCGCGCCTACGCAGGAATCGCCCGGCTTCCCACCTCGCCCGGGGAGAAGCGGGTGGCCGCCGCGCTCGCGGAACGGCTGCGCGGCCTCGGCTACCGGGCCGGTGTCGAGTCGGTGCGCGCGACGAGCTCCTACGCGCTGCCGATCGGCCTGCTCAGCGCCGCCGGACTCGCCGCGGGGCTCCTCTCCCGGTACGGCACGCGGCCCTCCCCGCACGGCGGCGGCTCGTACGGCGGCGCGCGGAGGGCTGCGGCCCGCTGGGGCGCCGCGGTGGTCGCGGCGGCGGCGTCGGCGGCCATCGCCGACGACGTCGCGGGAGGCGCCCGCTGGTTCCGCCGGGTGGCGCTCCCCCACCGGCGCGCCCACAACGTCGTGGCGTACGGCGGCGACCCGACGGCGAACCGGACAGTGGTCGTCCTCGCCCACCACGACGCCGCCCCGTCGGGAGTGATCTTCGACCAGCGGGTGCTCCGCTGGGTCGCCCGCCACTTCCCCGCCGTCATCGCCGCCGCCAAGGAGAACCCGCCGACCTGGTGGCCGGTCATCCTGGGCCCGGCCCTGGTCGCCGTGGGCGCCGCGAGCGGCGACCGCAGGCTCGGAGGCCTGGGAACGGTGATCACGGCGGCCAATCTGGCGTTCCTGGCCGACATCGGCCGCAGGCCCGCCGTACCGGGGGCCAACGACAACCTCTCCGGGGTGGCCGCGCTGGTCTGCGTCGCGCGGGCGCTCCAGCGGGACCCGGTCTCCGGGCTGCGGGTCGTCCTGCTGTCCGCCGGTGCCGAGGAGGCCCTGCAGGAGGGCATCCGCGGGTTCGCCCGCAGGCACTTCCCCGATCTCGGCTCCGGCACCTGCTTCGTCAACCTCGAAAGCGTCGGCTCGGGCAGGCTCGCCCTCCTCGAAGGTGAGGGACCCGTGCTGATGCGCGACTATCCCGAGCCGTTCCGCCGGTTCGTCGCGGAGTGCGCGCGCGACATCGGGGTGCCGCTCCTACGGGGACTGCGTTCGCGCAACAGCACCGACAGCGAGGTCCCCCGGCGGCACGGGTACCCCGTCGCCACGATCGTCTCGCTCGACCACGACAAGCTCATCACCCACTACCACCTCGACTCCGACGTCCCCGACAACGTCGACCTGGACAGCGTGGTCTCCGCCGCCGAACTGGCCGAGGCCGTCATCCGCAGACTGGCCCGCGAGGAACCGGCCCCCTGACGAACGTCCCGGCGTCCGCGGCTCCGCCGCAGCAGGACCTCGGCGAACAGCAGGTTCGGCACCCAGCTCAGGAAGGAGTCGGCCAGGTAGGAGCGGTCGAAGGCGGTGACCTCGTCCACGCCGAACGCGGTCTGGAGCGGAACGAGGACGAGCGGCCACGCCCTGAGCATCACCGCGGCGTACGTCAGCGCGAACGCCCGTGTCGCCCAGCGGCGGTGCGCGGCGACGTCACCGCGCCTGATCGCCCGGTAGGCCGCGACGGCGAAGGTCGTCCACAGTACGGCCAGCGTCCCGAAGCCCGCCGTTCCCACCGGACCGGCCATGTTGGCCGGAGCCATCACCAGCCCCGCCACCCCGGCCACGATCATGGCGACGATCACGACCCGCCCGCAGAGCCGGTGAAACCCGGGAAAGCGGGTGCGCAGCCGTACGACGAACTGGGTGGGTGAGACCAGCAGCGCCAGGCCGCCGAAGCAGATGTGCACGTACAGGGCCGCCTGCGCCCAGCCCGGCTGATCGACGTAGGTGGCCGCGATCCCGACGTCGCTCCGCGCGAGGTGCCGCAGCGTGTCCGTCAGGTACGGCAGCGGCGCGTACACCGCGATTCCCACCGCGGTGAGGACGACCCACCACAGTCCGACTGTTCTTCTCATGAACGCCCCCATCGTCGATCGACCGTCCGTAACGGCCTTCCAAGGCCGTCCACAACGTAGGGTCCTCGGGGCGCGGCGGTCGCCCCTCTTCCTGGTGAGGGCGCCTCCCTCATCCGAGGGAGAGCGGTTGACCCACCTGCCCGGGTTCGGGGAAAGATGGGGCCATGCGTTTGACCGGCGGCTTCCGCCGTACCCGGCCCGCCGGGGCCGACCGCTGGCTGGCGGGAGCCCTGACCGCCGGGTCCGCCGTCGCGAGCCTGCTGGCCGCCGCGGGGCCGCCCTACCGGGAGGCCGACCTCCCCGGGCTCGTCCTGGTCACGGCCGCCTCGCTGGCCCTGCTGTGGCGGCAGGTCTTCCCGCTGCCGGTGGTCGCCGTCGTCTCGGCGCTGCTGATCGTCAACGAGGCGGCGGGATACGCGGTGACCGTCGTGCAGTGGCCCGCCTGGATCGCCCTGTTCACCTGCTTCTCCCTGTACCGCGACTGGCCGCGCAGGCTGGTGGCCGCCCTGTCCGGCGGGCTGGCGGTCCTCGGGTACGTGGTGTTCGACCGTGGCCAGGTGAGCCTGCTCGAACTGTCGGGGATCACCATGTGCTTCCTGATCTCGACCATCGGGGGTGACGCCGCGCTGAGCCGCCGCGCGTACGCCGCGGCGGCCGAGGCGCGGGCCGTGAGCGAGGCGCGGGAGCGGGTGGCGCTCGCCGAACGGGTCCTGCTCCAGGAACGCGCCCGGCTGGCCGGGGAACTGCACGACGCCCTCGGCCACGCGGTCAACGTGATGGTCATGCAGGCCGGGGTCGGCAGGCGGGTCTTCGCGGAGAACCCGGACTTCGGCCACGAGGCGCTCGGGCACATCGAGACCCTCGGCCGGGGCGCGCTCGACGAACTCGACCGTCTGTTACGCGTCCTCGACCCGGCCGCCGACCTCACCGACCTCCCCGAACTCCCCGACCTGGCCGTCCTCGCCGCACGGGCCCGCGCCGCCGGGCGGGAGGTCGAACTCAACACCGGCGAGGTCGAGCTCCCGGCCAGCGGGGCGCGGGCGGTCTACCGGATCACCCAGGAGGCGGTGACCAACGCGCTGCGGCACACCTCCCGCGGACGTATCCGGATCGACCTGACGCAGACCGGGGACCGGGTGCTGCTTGAGGTGACCAACGAGGGGGACGACTTCCCCGAGCCGGTGCCGGGACGCGGCCTGGTCAACATGCGGGAACGGGCCCGGCTTGAGGGCGGCGACCTGGAGGCGGGCCCCGTCGCGGGCGGCTTCGGCGTCCGGGTGGTCCTGCCGGTGGCGCGGCCATGATCAAGGTGTTCCTCGCCGACGACGACGCGCTGGTCAGGGGTGGTCTGCGAGCCCTGCTCGGCGCCGAGAAGGACATCGTCGTCGTGGGAGAGGCGGCCAACGGGACGCAGGCCGTACACGGGGTCAGGGCGAGCAGGCCGGACGTCGTGCTGATGGACGTGCGGATGCCCGGCCACGACGGGGTCCGCGCCACCCGGGAGATCACCTCCTGGCCCCGGCCGAGGCCCCGGGTGCTGGTGCTCACCACCTTCGACCTCGACGAGATCGTGGACGACGCCATCGCGGCGGGGGCCGACGGCTTCCTGCTCAAACGGGCGACCCCGGAGCAGGTGGTCGAGGGCATCCGCACGGTCGCGGGCGGGGACGCGCTCGTCGCGCCCTCGGTGACCCGCAGGCTGCTTGAGACGCTCGCCGCCCGGCGCGGCACCGGCGGCCGGGACGCCGCCCTCGCGGCTCAGCTGACCGAACGCGAGGCCGACGTACTGCGCGCCCTCGCCGAGGGCCTGTCGAACATCGAGATCGCCCGGTCGATGCACGTCTCCCTGGAGACCGTGAAGACCCACATCAAACACATCCTGTACAAACTACGCGTACGCGACCGCACCCAGGCGGTCGTCTGGGCCTACCGCACCGGCTTCGCCGACAGAAGGTGAGCCCGTTCCCACCCGCCCCGAGCCGGGTGGGAACGGGTCACGGGAAGGTGCTCAGAGGTTGGCGCCGGCGGAGAACAGGATCGGGCGGACCTCGACGGCCAGGCCGTCGATCTTCGCGTCCGGGATCAGCGCGGCGACCTCGTAGGCGCGGTCCTTGCTCTCGCACTCGACGATGTAGTAACCGCCGATGCCCAGCTCACTCACCACGGCCGGGCCTTCCTTGACGACGGTGGTGCCGTCGGCGACGCTGACCACCGCGCTGTTGGACGTGTCACCGAGCGCGTGCGTCGAGACGAACTCCCCGGACTCCTTGATCGTCTCCTGGAAGGTGCCGTGACCGCTCATGATCTCGTTGAGTTCGGCCTCGGACAGCTTCTCCATGACCGCGGGGCTGGTGTGCATGATCAGCATGAACTTCGACATATGAATCGCTCCTCCGATTGGGCTTTCGATGTCTTCCATAGAGAGGTCGGAGCCGGGAGCGGGGTTTTGACATCCCGGCGCCGACGAGTTCGGGAGGGTCAGCTGTGGTACTCGCCACCGTTGACGTCGAGGCAGTGCCCGGTGATCGCACGGGCCATGTCGGAGGCCAGGAAGATCACCGCGTCGGCCACCTCCTCGGGCTCCTGGAGCCTGCGGCGGTCGATCGAGCTCGTCATCTCGTCGTAGACCGTCGTCGGGGGGACACCGCGGGCGGTGGCGATCTCCTCGACGAACGCCTTCACCGTGTCGATCAGGATCGGCCCCGGGGCGACGCTGTTGACGCGCACCCCCTGCGGGCCGAGTTCGGTGGAGAGCATCTGGGCGAGCGCGAGCAGCCCGGCCTTGGCCATCTTGTAGGAGCCGCAGCGCTCGATGGAGTGCCGCAGGACCGAGGAGTTGACCATCACGACGGAGCCCCGGTTCTCGACCAGCGTCGGCGCGAGCAGCCTGACCAGCCGCAACGCCGCGTAGACGTTGATCTCGAACCCCTCGCGGACCTCGTCGAGGCCGACCTCGACCATCGTCAGGTGCCGCGGCGCGGCGAAGGCGTTGTGGATGAGCGTGTCCACCCGCCCGTAGGTCTCAAGCGCCGCCAGCACCAGGCTCTCGGTCTCCGCCTCGTCGGTCAGGTCGGCCGGTACGACCAGCGCCCGGCGGCCGAGTTGCTTGACCTCGTCGGCCACCACCTCAAGGCGGGACGCGGTGCGCGCGGCCAGCACCAGGTCCGCTCCCGCGCGGGCGCACCGTACGGCCAGCTCCCGCCCGAGGCCGGGGCCGACTCCGGCGACCAGGACCACCTTTCCCGGCAGCAGTTCAGGGACGTTCACGGTTCCACCTCCGGTCGAGGACCCGGGAAACGGGCCTTTCCTCGATGTTCGCGATTCCTTTCCCGGCCACGGGACCGGGTTCTCCCGGCCTCGCGTCCAAGATTTCCGACCCCCGTGAAAAGACCTCCCGCCGAAGCGGAAACACGCCTTTCCCGATGCTCTGACGCGGTGCGGAAAGGCGTTTCTCAGACACCCACGCCCACCGAGAAGGCGATCGGCCGGACCTCTATGCCCAGTCCCTCGATTCCCGTGTCCGGGATCATCGCGGCGATGGCGTGCGCGCGTTCCCTGCTCTCGCACTCCACGACGTAGCAGCCGACGAGGTGGTCGGCGCGTTCGGCGTGCAGGCCACCGGTGACCCAGGTCAGTCCGTCACGGACCTGGACGACGGCGCCGTGCGAGAGGTCCCCGAGCGTGATCCTGCCGAGGAGTTCCCCGCTGGCGCCGATCTCCTCGACGAACCGGTGACGGCCCTCGTGCACGTCGGCGCGGACCCGTTCCGGCAGGCCGTTCCAGACGCCGGGGTTCTCGTAGATCGCCAGCAGGTACTTCACGTCTTCGCTCCTAGCGTTCGCGCCGGTTCCGTAGACATGTCGGAGCGGACGTCCCGTTCTTGTCATCCAGCCGCGGAACCCGGCGAATCTCTCGAAGGAGGGCGTCGAGATCCTCGAACCGGCTCCGATCTGTCCATGAGGGGTGCCTTCGGCACCGTCCTCACCAACCGCCATCCGACCGGACGAGGAGTGACAAGCCCCCATGCATGACGAGACGACGAAGGAGGCACCGCCCAGGGCCGGACGCAGGGAGTGGACCGGGCTCGCGGTGCTGGCCCTGCCCACCCTGCTGGTCGCGCTGGACATCGGTGTCCTGTTCCTCGCGGTGCCCCACCTCAGCGCCGACCTGGGGACCAGCAGTGTCGAACAGCTGTGGATCGCCGACGTGTACGGCTTCCTCCTGGCCGGGTTCCTCATCACCATGGGCACCCTCGGCGACCGCGTCGGCCGCAGGAGACTGCTGCTCATCGGCGGTGCCGCCTTCGGCCTGGCCTCCATACTGGCCGCCTACTCCGGCAGCCCCGGCATGCTCATCGCCGCCCGCGCCCTGCTCGGCGTCGCGGGCGCGACCCTCATGCCCTCGACCCTGGCCCTGATCAGCAACATGTTCGCCGACGCCGGGCAGCGTGGCCTGGCCATCTCGCTGTGGGCCGCCTGCCAGTTCGGCGGCGCCGCGCTCGGCCCCGTCATCGGCGGCGTCCTGCTCGAACACTTCTGGTGGGGTTCGGTCTTCCTGCTCGGCGTCCCCGTCATGGCGCTGCTGCTGGTGCTGGCGCCGCTCCTGCTGCCCGAGTACCGCAACCCGGACGCCGGGCGCCTCGACCTCGTCAGCGTCGCCCTGTCGCTGGCGACCGTGCTGCCCCTGGTCTACGGGGTCAAGGAGCTGGCCGTCGGCGACGGCACCGCGCCCGCCGTACCCCTCGCCGCGCTCGCCACCGGCCTGCTCCTCGGGTTCGTCTTCGTACGGCGCCAGCTCAGCCTTGAGCGTCCCCTGCTCGACCTGCGGCTGTTCGCCGAACGCTCCTTCGGCGTCGTCCTGGTGACGATGCTGCTCGGCGGCGCGATGATCGCCGGGACGGGGCTGCTGGTCAGCCAGTACCTCCAGTCGGTGCTCGGCCTGTCCCCGGCGACGGCGGCCCTGTGGTACGCGCCCATGGGCCTGGCGCTGGCCGCGGGAGCCGTGCTCTCACCCGCCCTGGTCCGCAGGATGCGGCCGGGCACGGCCATCGCGGGCGGCCTGGCGCTGTCCGCCGCCGGGTTCGCGCTCGTCGCCCTGACCGGCGGCTCCGGTGGCCCCGGCGGGCTGGCCCTGGCCGTCCTCGGCATCGCGGTCATCGCGCTCGGCGACGGCCCGCTGGTCTCGCTGGGGACGGGCCTGGTCGTCGGCTCCGTGCCGCCAGGGCGGGCGGGTTCGGCCGCCTCGATCTCCGAGACCAGCCTGCACTTCGGCGGAACGCTCGGCATGGCCCTCATGGGCACGGTCGGCGCCGCCGTCTACCGCTCGCACATCGCGGGCGCGCTGCCCGCCGGGCTCGGTGACCAGGCGGGACAGGCCGGGGAGACCCTCGCCGGGGCCGTCTCGGTGGCCTCGGGGCTGCCCGCGGAACCCGCGGCCCGGTTGCTGGCCGTCTCGCGGGAGGCCTTCACCGCCGGGCTCAACACCGTCGGCGCCATCGGCGTCGTCGTCTTCGTCTGCCTGGCCGCCCTCACGGCGGCCACCCTGCGCCGCCCCTGACCCGGAAATCGACCTGTTTCCTGAGAACACAACTCCGCATTTTCAGAGAAACGCCGTCCCGATCCCGGTGGGACCATCGAGGCGCGACATTCCCACGCCGTGTTCGAACGCCGATGAGGCGTTTTTCGGCGCGCATTCGTGAACGGCCTCGGAGGGATTCACGCCCCGGCCGAAAAACGCCGTCCGCGTCCCCCGCCGAGATCTTCCAGAGAGGGAGTCGACTGTGACGCAATCACCGGAGAAGGCATTCGACGTCCGCGACGCGCCGGACGAGATGGCCGAGCTCGACCGGAGGCTGACCGAACGGGCGAGGCGGATCTCGCCCAGGCCCCGGTGGTGGCGAAGGCCGTGGATGATCCCGCTGGTCATCCTGGTCGGGGTGTTCCTGACCTACATCTGGGGTCCCTACATCAGGCTGGACCCGCGCACCGCGACCGTGCACCTGGTCCAGAGCATCCCCCTGCACTACGTGCTGGTCGTCACCCACATCGTGACCGCCAGCGTCGCGATGGCCACGGCCTGCCTGCAGGTGTGGCCGTTGGTCCGCAGACGGTACCCGGCCGTGCACCGGATCAGCGGGCGGCTGTTCGTCTTCGCGGGCGCCGTCCCCACCTCGATCGTCGCCATCGTCCTGATGCGCATCCGCAACGACCGCGACGGCGGCGTACAACCCGGCAGCTCGGGCCTGTACATCACGGCCGCCCTGTGGCTGGTCATCACGCTCGTCGGCTACCGGATGGGACGCAAGCACCGGTGGGCCGAACACCGCCGCTGGATGACCTACAGCTTCGCGCTGTCGCTGACGAACATCTACAGCAGGCCCATCGCGATCTACGTGTCGAGCATCCCCGGCGCCAACATGAACCTGTGCTTCGAGCTGATCGGCTGGCTGCCGTTCATCGTGCATCTCGGCATCGCCCAGTGGTGGCTCGACCGGACCTCCGGGCTGCCGTGGGGAGGCCGTCGCAGACCCAGGCGCGCCGTACCGTCACAGAGCTGAGCCGTCGTAAAGCCGAGCCGTCACGGAGCCGGAGCCATCATCGCGCCGGGCCTCCGCCGGCGGGACCTCGGGCCGGGCGCGCATGGCCCGCCCGCCCGAGGTCCACGTCCGCCGCGTTACTTCTGCTGCATGATCTGGACGTAGTTGCCGTCGGGGTCGACCAGCGTGCCGATCCACCCGTGGTCGTTCTCGCTCAGCTCGGACAGCCACGTCACCCCCAGCCCGTTGAGCCGCTCGGCGGTCTCCACGGCGTTCTCGACGTTGAAGTTGAGAATGTGCCTGCCGGGTTCTGAGTTCTTCTCCGCGACGTCTTCACGCTGGTCGCAGAACAGGGCGACGTCGCCGAAGAACAGGGCGGGGCCCTCGGTCCTGGGGTTGAACGCCTGGACGTACCACTCGCGAAGCCGCTCGGCGTCAGCCGTACCCAGCAGAATGCCGGCGAAGCTCTGTGCGGACATGTCTCCTCCTCAGTGCGGCCCCCTGTGGGCCCCTCTACCTGTGGGTCGGAGCCGTGGACCGATCCTTGACATCCGGCGCGGAAAAAACCGGGCCCCGGGAAGAACGCCCCGGAACCCGGTCAGGAGAACGGCTTAGAAGCCGGCGTCCGTCACCGCCTCGAACACCTCAAGGGCCCGGTCGAGCAGTTCCTCCCCGCCCTTCGCCGAGGGCACCAGGTCGAGCAGGATCTCGGTCGCCCCGGCCTCCGCCAACGCCGCCACGTCCTCGACCACCTGCCCGATCGACCCCTGGAACGGCCTGCGCCCGGCGGGGGCGGGCGTCTCGGACAGCACGACGGCGGCCCTGGGGACGAGCTCCAGCGCGGCGGCGTCCCTGCCGTGTTCCACGGCCCGCTGCCTGATCCTGTCCCACAGCTCGGCGACCACGGGCGCGGGCAGCCCCGAGGGAAGCCACCCGTCGGCCTTGCGGGCGGCCCGCTCCACGGCCCTGACGGAACGGCCGCCCAGCAGCACCGGGATCCGCCCGGCCGGTTTCGGGGCGACCAGGGCGCCCTCGACGCTGAGCCGTGAGTCCCGGTGCGAGACCGGATCACGCCCCCAGAAGGCGCGGCAGGCGTCGAGGGTCTCGTCGAGGGTACGGCCCCGCGCCGCGAAGTCGGCCTCCATCCCCCGGTACTCGTCGGAGGACCAGCCGCTGCCGAACCCGGCGACCACCCGCCCCCCGCTGGCCCGGTCCAGCGTCGCCAGCGCCCGCGCCAGGTGCAGCGAACGGTACAGCGGTGCCACCAGGACGCCGGTGCCGAGCCGTACGGTGTCGGTCACCGCGGCGGCGAGGGTGAGGACGGTCAGCGCGTCCGCGCACTCCCGGTAGTGGTCGATCCACGGCAGCCCCGGCACGCCGTTCATGCCCTCGGCCGGTTCGAGCGGGAAGAGCACCCGTTCGTAGACCCAGAGGCTGGAGTAACCGGCGCTCTCCGCTCCCCTCGCGATCCTCGCGACGTCGAAGCGCAGGTCGAAGCCGCTGCTCTGCGGCAGTCCCAAGCCGAACCTCACGGTGTTCCCTCCGGTCGTCAGAAGTCAGTGCACGCGGTAGCTGCCGGGGTCCCTGCCCGGTCCCCGGTGCGCGTTGTAGTCGTCGATGAGCCGCTGCCCCTCGGCGTTGGCCTGGGCGAAACGGGCGACCGGGTCGGCGCCGGACAGCAGCACGTCGTGCATGGCGTAGGTCATCACGTCCTGGAGTCTGGGCAGCTCCCCCACCAGGGCGCCCAGTGCCGCGGGCGAGTCGTCCGAGCCTTCGAGCTGGTCGACGGCCACCTTCCGGTGCGGGTTCTCCTCGAACCAGCCCTGCTCCTGGAGGAGTTCGACCGCGGAGTAGGTGATCGGCATGTAGTTGGTGCGCCGGTGCCTGTCGATCGCGTTGGCCGGGTTGTTGAGGTACTGCAGAAAGGCCAGCGCGCCGTCCCTGACCTCCTCGTCGAGGCCGTCGGCCAGGAAGATCCCGTCCCCGCCGAGCACGTTGCCCACGTAGGGCACGTCGTCGTTGTACGGCAGGCGGCTCGCCCTGACGACGAACCCCCGGTCCTTTCCGACCTGCACCAGCCGGGGCGCGTCGACCGAGGAGGTGAACATGAAGGCCACCTGCTGTTCGGCGAACACCCCGAAGCTGCCGACCCAGTCCATCCGGGTGCCGGTGTAGTGGTAGTGGCCGTCCCGGTGCAGGCGCCGCCACCAGTCGACGAAGGCCATCATCTCCTCGGAGTCGAGGTGGGCGGTGTCGGCGACGCCCGCCCTGCCGTTGTCCCGGTTGACGAGGTGGCCGCCCTGCGCGGCGACGGCCTGCATGAACATCCAGCCGTGGTTGCACCAGGTGATCGCGTGCGCGGGCGGGTCGGGCAGCTTGGCCAGAGCCCGGCAGGCGGCGTCGATCCCCGCCCAGGTCCGCGGCACCTCGGTGATGCCCGCCGCCTCAAGGAGCGTCATGTTGGCGTACAGCAGGGTCGTCGAGGACAGCGGGGACAGGCCGGTGCGCCCGTCGGGGGCGGTGAAGTAGTGGCGGGCGTGGGAGAGCACGTCGTGGTCGACGACCGGCTCCCCGAGGATCTCCGTACGGCCTCCGATGGCGTCGGCGACCGAGGTGTACAGCGGTGAGCCGTCGTTGCGCACCATGTCGAAGGCGACCTGGCTCGACGTCGAGTAGTACTGGCCAAGAGTGGGGATGACGCCCCGTTCGACCGCGCGGGCGATCTCCAGGGGCATCCGCACGTAGTCGTGCTCGTGCAGCCTGACCTCGTAGCCGGGGTGCGCCTCGTTGAAGCCTCTGATCGCGTCCCTGGTGCTGTCCAGGAAACGCGGGGTCTTGTAGTAGTGCAGCCACGCGTCGATGACGATCCTCATCCGGCGTGCTCCCTCATCTCTGGGTGGTCCCTTGGCGGATGATTCCGCGCGCGACCCCGTGGCAGAGGTTTTCCCGGGATGGCCGGAATCGCGGGGAAAACAAACTCGAAGCCAATGATGCGGGCCGTTCCCCGAAAAGGCATCTTCCTGGTTGCGGCGTTTGTTCTCTCATGCGAACGGTGTGGGAGGTGGGCAATCAGGGAGATGCGTCACGGTGAATGCGACTGTCAGGGTCAACGTGCACCGAAACCTGCCGCATTTTTCCCGAGGAGGACCGATGGAAATCACCGAGGCGCCGTCGAGGGAGGAGCTCGTCCGCCGGGCGTCCGAACTGGTGCCCCTGCTCCAGAAGAACGCCCTGTGGGCCGAGGAGAACAGGCGTCTGCCCGAGGAGTCGATCGAGGCGCTGACCGAGGCGGGCATCCTGAAGATGCGCGTCCCCACCAGGTACGGCGGCTACGAGTCCGACATGGGCACCGTGGTCGAGGTGCTCGCCGAACTGGCCAGGGGGGACGGCTCGCACTCCTGGACCGTCGCGGTCTGGGCGATCAGCACCTGGATGGTCGGGCTGTTCCCCGACGAGGTGCAGGACGAGGTCTTCTCGACCCCCGACGTCCGGGTCAGCGGCATCCTGAGCCCGACGGCGGTCGCCGTACCCGTCGAGGACGGTGTGGTGCTCAACGGCAAGTGGTCGTTCAACACCGGCTCGCAGCAGAGCCACTGGAACACCAACGCCGCGGTCCTGGCCACCGCCGACGGCGGCTACGAACCGATCATGGTCGCGATCCCGCTGCCCGACCTGCGGATCATCGACGACTGGCACACCTCGGGGTTGCGCGGCTCGGGCAGCGTCACCACCGTCGCCCATGACCTGTTCATCCCGCAGGAGCGGGTGCTGGCCATGGGGCCGGTGCTCCAGGGCCGGATCTCCTCGAAGCTGAACGCCGACTCCCCGATCTTCCGCGCGCCGTTCATGCCGACCGCCTGCACCACCGTCGGCGCCACGGCGCTGGGCCTGGCCAGGGCCGCCAGGGACGCCTTCTTCGAGCGCCTGCCCGGCCGGAAGATCAGCTACACGAACTACGACAGCCAGAAGGACGCCCCGCTCACCCACCTCCAGGTCGCCGAGGCCGTCACGAAGATCGACGAGGCCGAGTTCCACGCCTTCCGCGCGGCCCGCCTGGTGGACACCAAGGGGCCGACCGGCGAGCCGTGGACGCTTGAGGAGCGGGCCCGTGTCCGGCTCGACCTGGGGGCGGTCTGCCGGCGGGCCAAGGAGGCGGTGGACATCCTCAACACCGCCAGCGGCGGCTCCTCCGTCTACACCTCGGTCCCGATCCAGCGCATCGAGCGTGACGTGCAGACCCTCAACCTGCACGCCATCATGCACCCCAACACCAACCTCGAACTGTACGGCCGGGTCCTGTGCGGCCTTGAGCCCAACACGGTCTACCTCTGAACCGCCGAAGGGGTCCTCACGGGAGATCTCCCGTGAGGACCCCTGACGCGGACGGCCCTACCGTCCGGCGGGGACACGCCTCCTGGGGGTGGTCCGCTCAAGCCACAGGTAGGCCGCGACGAGGCTGACCACCCAGCCCATCCACGAGGAGATGTCGAAGAAGACCGCCACGTCGATGCCGTTGCCCGGGATGGCGAACTGGCTGATCACCCGGCCCCACGAGGTGCCCATGGCCAGCGCGAAGCTGTAGACCATCCAACGCCGGTGGTCCACGTAGCGGCGCTGCCGCGCGGCCCGCAGCCCGGCCAGCGACGTCGCGATCCACAGCACCGCCATCGTCGCCAGCCCCAGCTTGCCCATCGGCGCGGTCGAGTACGGCAGCAGCACCAGCGACAGCAGCGAGGCCGGCAGCGCCCCGGCGAAGACGTAGACCCGCCCGGAGATCCGGTGCAGGCCGGGACGGTGACGCCGTACCCACGGCAGCAACTGGACGAAGACCGTCACCAGCGCCACGTTGCCCGCGACGACGTGCGCCACGACCACCGGGTAGTGCAGGGCGAAGCCCGGGTCGATACGGGTGCGCGACAGGACCGGGTCGAAGCTCAGGTAGCGCGGCAGCGCGTAGATCAGGTTGAACACGACGAGCGCGCCGAGCCCGTACAGCCACGGGCTGCGCCACCACGGCCACGGAGAACGTCGCGTGAGGCCCCCCTCCCTGTCCTCCAGCCCGTCGACCAGGGTCCCTTCGGATTTCTTCGTCACTGCTTTTCCACCTTTTCCTAGGCGGCCCCGCCCAGGGCCGAAAACGTCGTCCGGGGGAGAGAAAGATCGCGGCTGAAGGCGCCAATGGGAGTTTCACGTCCGCTCCCCGGAAAACGCATCTCCCGTATTGCCATGTTTGTCGGCGACACCTGGAAAGCGATGACCCGGAGCAATTCAGAAGATGTCTCACCCGTGTCCCCGGTGCGACCATGCAGTGGCGGAGAGGGCGCACGGAATCCACTGGGAAATCCATTTCGGTTGTCCCTTCCGCGTGCCCGGCCGTACCCAGGCCACGGAGTCGAACTTGTGAGGTGAACCCCTGATGGCCGATGGAGCGGGAACCCGCGCGGTGGTGCTCGGCGGGAGCATGGCGGGCCTGCTGGCCGCCCGGGTGCTCTCCGAACGGTTCACCGAGGTGCTGCTCGTCGATCGTGACCGGCTGACCGGGGTGGCCACCTACCGGCCGGGCGTCCCGCACGGGCGGCACGCCCACGGCCTGGTCGCCAGGGGCCACCAGATCCTGGAGGAGCACTTCCCCGGCCTCACCGGGAACCTGGTCGCGGCGGGCGTACGGCCCGGCGACTTCAACGGCGACATCCGCTGGCTGTTCAACGGCCGGCGGATCGCCCCGTCCCACTCGGGGCTGGGGTGCGTCCCCGCGACCAGGCCGGTGCTGGAGAACCAGGTGCGCCTGCGGGTCCAGGCCATCCCCAACGTGCGCTTCGTCGAGGGCCACGACGTCCTCGGCCTTGAGACGACGGCCGACCGGAGCCGGGTGACCGGCGCGCGGGTGCAGCGGCACGACGGCGGCGCCCCGGCGGAGACCCTCGACGCCGACCTGGTGCTCGACACCACGGGCCGGGGGTCGCGCACCCCGCTGTGGCTTGAGGAGCTGGGCTACGGACGTCCCGAGGAAGAGCGCATCAAGATAGACCTGGCCTACACGACCAGGCACTACCGGCTGCGCGCCGACCCGTTCGGCGGCGACCTGGCGATCATCCCGGCCGCCACCCCGCGGACCCCGCGCGGGGCGTTCTTCTTCCCCATCTCCGGAGGTGAGGGCCTGGTCGAGCTCTCGCTCACCGGCATCCTCGGCGACCACCCGCCGACCGACCCCGACGGCTTCCTCGACTTCGCCAGGTCCCTGCCCATCCCGGACATCCACGAGTCGATCAAGGACGCCGAACCGCTCGACGACCCGGTGACGTTCAAGTATCCGGCCAGCGTGCGGCGGCACTACGAACGGCTGGCCGACTTCCCCTCCGGCCTGCTCGTCATGGGCGACGCGGTGTGCACGTTCAACCCGGTCTACGCCCAGGGCATGACGGTCTCCGCGCTCGGGTCCCTCGTCCTGCGGCGCCACCTGGAGCGGGGGACGGAACCGGACGCCAGGGCGTTCTTCAGGGACCTCTCCCGGGAGATCGACTCCCCGTGGGAACTGGCCGCCGGGTCGGACCTGGGCTACGCCGGGGTGCGGGGGAAGCGCTCGGCGAAGGTCAGGTTCGTCAACGCGTACGTGGCCAGGCTCCAGGACGCCGCCGTCAACGACCCCACCCTCGCCAACGCCTTCATCAGGGTCGCCGGGCTCGTCGACCCGCCCACCTCCCTCATGCTGCCCCGCCACGTCGTCCGGGTGCTGCGCGGGTCACGGCGGCCCCCGGCCGCGCACGGAAACCATGACTCCAGCCCCTCCGCACCGACCGAAAGGCCCTTCGATGCGTCCCTTCCGAGTCGAGTTCCCCCAGGCGGACATCGACGACCTGAACCGGAGACTGGCCGGGACCCGCTGGCCCGGTGAACCGCCGAGCGCCGGGTGGGAACGCGGCGTCCCCCCGGACTACCTCAGGGAGCTGGCCGAGTACTGGCGCACCGGTTTCGACTGGCGGGCGGCGCAGGAGCGCCTGAACCGCTTCCCCCAGTTCGTCACCGAGATCGACGGCGTCGACGTGCACTTCCTGCACGCCCGCTCCCCGCGGAGCACGGCCGTACCGCTGGTCATCACGCACGGCTGGCCCGGCTCCTACGCCGAGTTCCTCGACGTGGTCGGGCCGCTGACCGACCCGGCGAGCCACGGCGGCGACCCGGCCGACGCCTTCCACGTCGTGGTCCCCTCCATCCCGGGGTACGGCTTCTCCGGCCACCCGGGCGAGCCGGGGTGGTCGACCCGCAGGGTCGCGCGGGCGTGGGCGGAGCTGATGCGGCGCCTGGGCTACGACCGTTACCTCACGCAGGGCGGCGACTGGGGCATGCCGATCTCCCTGGAGGTCGGGCTGGCCGACCCGGACCACGTGCTGGGCGTCCACGTCAACATGTTCGCCGCGTTCCCGCCGCAGGACCCGGCCGAGTGGGGTGAACTGAGCGAGTCCGACCTGGCGCGGCTCGACTTCGCGGCGCGTTTCGAGCAGGACGGGGCGGGCTGGCGGTTCATCCAGTCCACCAGGCCGCAGACGCTGGCGTACGCGCTGACCGACTCCCCCGCCGGGCAGCTCGCCTGGATCGTGGAGAAGTACAAGGAGTGGACCGACTCGGCGAAGTCGCCCGAGGACGCCGTCGAACGCGACCACCTGCTGACCATCGCCTCGATCTACTGGCTGACCGCCTCCGCCGGGTCGAGTGCCCAGCTCTACTACGAGTCCAACCACCTGACCGCCGACTTCCTGCGGACCTGGGGCGGCCCCTGGCCGTTGCGGGCCCCCGTCGGGGTCGCGGTCTTCCCCTCCGACGTGGTGCTTCCGGTGCGCTCGTTCGCCGAACGGGTGCTGCCGACGCTGTCGCACTGGTCGGAGTTCGACCGGGGCGGGCACTTCGCGGCCATGGAGCAGCCGGGACTGTTCGTCGAGGACGTGCGGGCCTTCGCCCGCCCGCTGCGGTGAGGACGCCATGACCACTTCGGACACCGTCACCGGAACCATCGCGCCGCTCTCCCTCAACCAGGAGTTCGTCTGCGTCTTCGACCAGGGGGACGGCTGCGGCCCGTTCGGCCCGCGCTACCACCTCGTCCACGGCTGGCGGGTACGCGGCGGCGTGGACGAGGAGACCCTGCGGGGCGCCCTCGCCGACGTCGTCGTCAGGCACGAGGCGCTGCGCACCCTCATCGTCAGGAGGGACGGCTCCCGCCACCAGGAGATCCTGCCGCCCTGCCCGGTCGAGCTGGAGGTCAGGGACCTGTCGGGAACCGCCCCCGAACGGCGGGACGCGGTGGTCGACGACCTGCTGGACGAGGTCGAGGCGTCCACGATCGAGTCGGGGACGCTGCCGCACCTGCGGGCCGTACTGGGCCGGTTCGACGACCAGGACGCGATCCTGGTGATCATCACGCACCACACGGCGACCGACGGGTGGTCCATGCGGCTGATCATCAGGGACGTCGCCCGGTACTACGCGGCGCGGCGCGAGGGCGTCCCCGCCGCGCTGCCGGAGACGCGCCCCTACCGGGAGTACGCGCGCTGGCAGCTGGCCTCCGCGCAGGAGGGGGGCGCGGAGGCCGACCACGCCTACTGGCGGGAGAACCTGCGCGGCGCGGAGATCTTCACGGTGCGCACCGACCGGCCCCGGTCGGCCGAGGCCGGGCAGGAGACGTCGGTGCATCGTTTCCTGATCGGCGCCGAGACGATCTCCCGGGCGACGGCCCTGGCCAGGGCGGTGCGCGGCACGCTCTTCATGGTGCTGCTGTCCGCCTTCTACCTGCTCGAACACCGGGAGACCGGCCGTACGGACATCACCGTGCCCACCTTCACCCCCGGCCGGGGCCGGGAACGGGACGGGTTCGGGGACATGGTCGGCTCCTGCTTCAACTTCCTGCCGCTGCGGACCGACCTGGCGGCCTGCCGTACCTTCCGCCAGGTCGTCGAACGGACCAGGACGACCTGCCTTGAGGGGTACTCGCACGACATCCCGACCCTGCGGATCTTCGGGCAGGCGCCCGAACTGATGCGGCCCGCCATGGAGGCCGACCGGGCGCCCTGGGTCTTCCAGGTCTTCCCGTTCCCGTTCGTGCTCGACGGCGAGGTGATCGGCGACCTGGAGTACACGGAGGTACGGCTGCGCCTGCTCGACCAGTCCGTCGGCTCCGACGTGCCCGACGGCGCGCTGTGGACCCTGAACCTCCACCCGACCGGCGAGATCGTGGGCAGCGTCCAGTACAAGAACGCCCTGTACGACCACGACACGATCGCGGGCCTGGTCGCCGAGTACGGCCGCCTGCTCACCGAGGCCGTCGCCGCCCCGGACGCCCCGCTCCCCCGGGACTGACCCGGAAGGAACCGCCGCCCCGGAACCCGACATCCGGAACCGGAACCGGCGCCCCGGAACCCGAAACCCCAGGGCCGAGACCCCTCCAGGACCCGCCGCCCCCGGACCGAGATCCCAGAACGGAAGGAGCCGATCAGCGATGACGGCCGTCACGAACGCCCCGGGACAGGGCTTCCCGGCTCCGCCCGAGCCCGGCCTCACCCCGAACGAGGTGCTGGCCAGGGCCGAGGCGATCGCGCCCACGCTGGTCGGCCTCCAGGCGGAGACCGAGCAGCGCACCCACTACTCCCGGCGGACGCACGAGGAGTTCGCCAGGGCCGGTTTCCACCGCATCCTGGTGCCCCGCCGCTACGGCGGCTACGAGTTCGGGATCGACACCTTCATGCGGGTGGTGACGACGCTCGCCCGTGGCTGCCCCTCGACGGCCTGGATGTACTGCCTGGGCGCCACCCACGCCATCGCCGCCGCCACGCTCTTCGGCGAGGAGGCGCAGGCCGAGATCTTCCGGGACGGCGACTTCGTCTGCCCGGCGACGATCGTGCCCAGCGGCTCCGCCGTACCGGCCGCCGACGGGGGGTGGGTGCTCAACGGCACCTGGAACTACTGCTCGGGCGCGCCGTACGCGACGCACTTCATCGGCCACGCCCTGGCCCAGACCGGCGACGGGCCACCCGCGCCCATGCTGTTCATCGCCCCGCGTGACCAGTGGCGCCTCGTCGACGACTGGGGGCGGCAGCTCGGCCTCAAGGGCAGCGGGTCGCACAGCGTCACCATGGAGAACGGCCGCATCCCGGCCTCCTTCGCGCTGCCCGGCACCCACCTGAGCGAGGCGACCGTCGCCGGCGGGACCCCGGGCCGCGAGCTGCACGGCAACCCCCAGTACGGCGGCGGCCCGCTCAGCTACATGGTCCTGGAGATCGCGTCGCTGGCCGTCGGCATCGCCCAGGGCGCCCTCGACGTCTACGGCGAGCTGATGCGGTCGAGGAAAACGCTGCTGCCGCCCGTCGTCGGCCGCGCCGAGGACCCCGACTACCAGTTCTGGTACGCCGAGGCCGCCGGAATGATCGCCGCGGCCGAGGCCGGGGTGCAGGGCGCGATCAGGCAGTGGCAGGAACTGTGCGCGCTCGGCCCCGAGGCGTTCACCAGGGAACAGGACCTGCGCATCACCACGATCTGCCGCCACACGATCCGGCTGTGCTGGACGGCGGTGGAGAGCTACCTGTTCCCGACGGCCGGGTCCAGCTCGGTCCGCCAGGGCGAACGCCTCGAACGGGTGTGGCGGGACATGTCCATGCTGCACAGCCACGCCGGGTTCGCGGTCTTCCTGCCGACCGTGGCGAACCGCGAGTTCACCCGCGTCCACTTCACCGCGCCATGACCGCTCCTGAGGCCCGCCTCGCTCGCCGGGGCGAGGCGGGCTACGCGGAGGCGACACGGGTCTTCAACCTGGCCGCGCCCGCGGAACCCGCCGTCGCGGCGACGGTGCGCGACGTCGCGGGGATCAGGGCCGCGCTCGCCCACGCCGTTGCGGAGAACCTGCGGGTCCGTGCGCACTCGACCGGCCACGGCTCGGCCACCGCCCGCCCGATGGGCGAGGCGCTGCTGCTCAGGACCGAACTGTCCGGCGGCGTCGAGATCGACTCCGCGGCCCGCGTCGCCCGGGTGCCCGCGGGGACGCGCTGGGGTCAGGTCGTCGAGGCCGCCGAGCCGTACGGCCTGGCCGCCCCGCACGGCTCCTCCCCGCTCGTCGGCGTCGTCGGCTACCTGCTGCGCGGCGGGGTGAGCCTCTACGGACGGCACACCGGGCTGGCCGCCAACTCCGTCAGGGCGGTCGAACTGGTCACCGCGGACGGCGAACCGCGCAGGGCCGACGCCTCCTCCGATCCCGAGCTGCTGTGGGCGATGCGCGGCGGCGGGGGCGGGTTCGGCGTCGTCACCGCCGTCGAGTTCGACCTGTTCCCCGTGGAACGGGTGGTCACCGGCGCCGCGTACTGGCCCGCCGTACACGCCGAGCGGCTGCTGCCGCTGTGGCTGGACTGGACGCGCAAGGCGCCGCGTGAGGCGACCACGACGCTGCGGCTGATGAACCTGCCGCCGCTGCCCGAGGTCCCGGAGCCGTTGCGCGGGCGGAGCGTGCTCTGCGTCGACGGCGTCGTGCTCGGCGGCCCCGGGGACGAGGCGGTCGCCGAGGACCTCCTCGGCCCGCTGCGCGCGCTCGCCCCGCCGATCCTCGACACCTGGGGTACGGCCCCGCCCCGCCAGGTGACGCTGACCCACATGGACCCCACCGAGCCGTTCCCCATCTTCGGCGACCACATGCTGCTGGACGACCTGCCCGAGGAGGCGGCCGGGGAGTTCCTGCGGATCGCCGGGCCGGGGTCGCCACTGACCAACGCCGAACTGCGCCAGCTCGGCGGGGCGCTGGCCGTACCGGAACGGGAGGGCGGGGCGCTCGACCGCCTCGACGCGAGCTTCGCCTACATGGGCGGGGGCGTGCCGTTCGGCGACCTCACCCCGGAGGCCCTCGTCGGCCACTGCGCGCGGACGCGGGCCGTACTACGGCCGTGGGACACCGGCCTGACCGCGCCCTCGTTCGTGGAGAGCCTCTCCCAGCCCCAGCGCCACCTGAGTCCCGAGCGGGTCGAGGCCGTCGACCGGGTCAGGGCCAGGGTCGATCCCACCGGGCTGTTCCGCGACGACATCGCCCCCGGCGCGACGGCCCACAGCAATCCGTGAGACGCCCGGGTGGAACCGGTATGACCCGATTGGGGAGAAGATGCTGAACAGACGACGCCTGCTGACGGCCGGAGGCCTCACGCTCGGCGGCATGGTCGGCGGGACACTGCTGCTGCCCAGGCAGGAGGCCTCCCCCGCCATGGCCGACGCGGGCCTCGGCCCCCACCGGCGGACGCACATGACCCACGGCGCGACGCCCACCCGGGGCTCGGACCCGGCCCCGTTCCGGGTGCGGATGCCCGTGCCCCGCGTGCTCACCCCGGTCGCCTCCTACCGCGACGTGGACGTCTACCACCAGGACATCCGCGCCTCCCGGGTGGAGATGCTGCCCGGCGTGCGCACCGAGGTCCTCGGGTACGGCGGCGCCTTCGTCGGCCCGACCCTGCGCGTCAGGCAGGGGCGGCGGGTCGTCGTGCGTTACCGCAACGGCCTCGACCGGGCCGTCAACACCCACCTGCACGGCGGGCACGTCGCGGCCGACAGCGACGGTTATCCGATGGACCTCATCGAACCCGGCCGGTCACGGTTCTACGAGTACCCGAACACCCAGCCGGGGGCGACGCTCTGGTACCACGACCACACCCACCACATGGAGGCCGAACACGTCTACCGGGGCATGCACGGCTTCTACCTGGTCGAGGGCCGGGACGAGAGGCGCCTGCGGCTGCCCTCCAGGGACCACGACGTGCCGATCATGCTCACCGACGCCCACTTCGCCCCCGACGGCTCCCTGATCTACGCGCCGGAGGACACGCCGAACCGCACGACGCTGCTGGCCAACGGACGGCCGCGGCCGTACTTCCCGGTGGCGGCGCGCAAATACCGGTTCCGGCTGCTCAACGTGTCCAACTTCCGGACCTTCCACCTGAGCCTCGACCGTGACATGACGATGACGCAGATCGGCTCGGACGGTGGCCTGTTACCCGCGCCGGTGCGGCGGGAGGTCGTGGTGCTCTCCCCCGGCGAACGGGCCGAGGTGGTCGTCGACTTCGGCCCCCGCAGGGTCGGCGAACAGGTCGTGCTGAACGACGTCAGCGGCCCGGTCCTGCGCTTCGACGTGGTCACCAGGGCGGCGGACGACAGCCGGGTACCCGACGTGCTGCGCCCCCTGCCGCCGCTGCCCGCCCTCGGCAGCGGACGGACGGACCGGGAGATCACCCTCAAGGTGGACATGGTCCGCGGTGCCGCCTACATCAATGACCAGGTCTTCGACCCCAACCGGGTGGACGTCCGCGTCAAACGAGGAAGCACGGAGATCTGGCGCGTCACCAACCTCGACACCGACGTGTCCCTCGACCACAACCTTCACCTGCACCTGGTGCAGTTCAGGATCCTGGACCGCGACGGCGCCCCTCCGCTTCCCGGCGAGTCGGGGCTGAAGGACACCGTGCTGGTGCCCGCGGGCGCCTCGGTCAGAATCCAGGTCACCTTCGGCGACTTCCTCGGCCGTTACCTCTACCACTGCCACATGCTCGAACACTCGGTCGGCGGAATGATGGCGCAGATGGAGATCGTCCCCTGACCCCGTTCCCCGCCGAAAGCCATGCTGTGAGCCCCGCTGAAAACCATGCCGAAAGCCCGCCGGAAACCCCACCGAAAGCCATGCCGAAGGCCCGTCGGCGGCCACCGGGAGCCTGCCGGATGCCCGCTCCCGGAACCGATGAGGGCTCTGGGTCACCGCGACGACCTTCCCCGACTCCCAGAACTGATGAGGAATCCGCCATGAGCGACCTGAGGGACGTGACCGACGACCTGCGCGCCGAGGCCGAGGAGCTCGACCGGACGGTCGTCGATCTCGACGCCGACGGGTGGGCGACGCCGACCGCCGTACCCGGCTGGACGGTCGGACACCAGATCGCCCACCTCGCCGCCCTCTACCGGCTGATCGGCCTGGCGGCCTCGGACCCGGTGGCGTTCACCGCGCTGACCACGCAGCCCAGGTTCGACCTGGAGGCGAGGCTGCGCGCGTCGCTCTCCGGCTACCTGCTCGAACCGCCGGGGGCGCTGTTCCCCCGCTGGCACACCGAACGCGAGAACACCGCCGCCGTCCTGGCCGCCCTCCCGCCGGACCGTACGGTGCCGTGGCTGGGCGGCCCGCTGGAGGCCTCGGCGCTCGCCGGCGCCGCGATGACCGAGTTGTTCCGCCACGACCAGGACATCGCGGACGCGCTCGGGCTGAGCAGGAAACGGACGGACCGGGTCAGGCACGCGATCGAGTTCGGGCTGCTGCCCGACAGCGCCCGCTACCGCCCCACCGGCTGGACCCCGCCCGGCCCCGGCCTGCACGTTTTCCTCACCGCCCCCTCGGGAGCCCTGTGGGACCACGGCCCCACCGAGTCCCGGCAGAAGATCGTCGGCGCCGCCGAGGACTTCTGCCTGCTGGTGACCGGACACGGAGCACAGGCGGTCGACCTCCTCGCCAGCGGCCCCGAGGCAAGGCGATGGCTGGCCGACGCCCAGGGGCGATCCGCCGAGGCACCGTGACTCACGAAAGCCTCCTGCGGCACTCCGTGCCCCCTTGGACACATCCCGTATGACCCGTGTACCTTTACCAACCCCTGACATGTCCCACATGACCTGGGCATATCCGGTTCGCCACGCCCCAGGGCGCCTGCGTGTCCACGCGCTGACCGCGAAGTACGATCGACCAATGACCGAAATGACCGATACCGCGCCCGGATGGCTCTCTCCCGACGAGCTTGAGGCCGCTCGCGCCCGGATGCCGATCCTCTACGTCGACGCCGTCCCCGTCCGGGTGGACGACACGGGGGTGGTCACGCACGTCGGCCTGCTGCTGCGCATCGGCGCCGACGGCACGGTCAGCCGTGCCCTCGTCTCCGGTCGTGTGCTCCTGCACGAACGGGTCCGCGACGCGCTCATGCGCCACCTGGAGAAGGACCTCGGCCCGGTGGCGCTGCCGCGCGTACCCGCCTCACCGCAGCCCTTCACGATCGCCGAGTACTTCCCGACGCCGGGTGTCACGCCCTACCACGACCCCCGGCAGCACGCGGTCTCCCTCGCCTACGTCGTCCCGGTGGCCGGAGACTGCCGCCCCAGGCAGGACGCCCTGGACCTGGTCTGGTTCACCCCTGAGGAGGCGGCCTCCCCCCTGGTCCAACAGGAGATGCAGGGCGGCCACGGCACCCTCCTCAAGCAGGCCCTGGCCCACGTGGGCCGCCTGTCCTAAGGCTCAGACGCCCGGCGCCGGAGCTTCCCCGATGCCGTGCGTAAGGGGTGTCGGCTTGTGCTTTACCGGCGCCAGGTGTGAGGAGTGTCGGCTTGGGCGCGTCGGTGTCTGGACTGAGGAGTGAGGGAGCGCAGCGGACGAACGACGAGGGAAGACACCGACTCAGGGCGCCCAAGCCCGCGCCGCCGAAGGCGGCGCAAAGAAGCAGGGCCGTCATCGGATGCAGCTCAGGCTGTCCGGTCGGCCGTCAGCGCACGCAATTCGCGGGCAATGGGCAGAGTTCGAGCATGCTCCGGCAGGGCGCCGAGGACAAGATGAGTGTCCGTTGCATAGCGGGTCATCCAGCGTCCGGAAGGAAGCCCGTCAACGATCCGGAGGGCTTCCTGCGTGGCGTTCTCTGGATCAGTTCGGGCGTGCAGCGCGACACGGTGCAATCGAATTCGAGGCGAGGTTTGATCGTTCACCGGATACAAGGCTTCGGCGGCATCCTGCGCCCAGGTAGCGTTCCTCACATCACTTGCGAGGGTGTAGATCAGACTTCGATCGAACCACAGTCCACGCTCGCTGAGGCTGCGAAATGCGCCGGTCGCTGCCGGAAGCTGGTCAAACGCCCTCTCAGCTTCTTGCAGCGTGTTGATTGCATCCGCGTGAGAACCCATTGCCGCCAGCGTCTTCGCCTCGGTGGTCAAGGCCGCCACAAGCGGAGCGCTTGGCTGCGGACCGGCTAGCCGACGAGCTTCCCGAGAGAGCTTGAGGACCTCGGCGAGATCCTCGGCCGGATCGCTGCGCCTGTGGATCGCCTCGCGGCTTCGCAACCAGGAGGCAAGTAACCGATCACCGGATTCGTCGATAAGCGTCCGGGTTGTGCTCCACCACCGATGGGCCTGCCTGCGGTTGCCCATGTCGGTCCACTTACCGGCGATCAAGGCGGTGTGCCGGGCAGCGGCGTGGGCGAGGTCTCTCCGCACCGCGTCGGGCTGATCGCGAGCGAGATGGGGAGCCATCTCGGCGAAGTCGGCAGCGAGGGCGGCGAGGACGATGGCGGGCGATTCGACGCGGGCGGCTTTGGCGTGTACGTCGGCGGCGTCTTCCCAGTCGTCGATCATCGCCTGTGACACGCTCGCCCCGGAGATGGAGGGTTGGGATACCTGCCAGGCGTCCGTCAGCGCGGCCAGCGCGGGCGCCACCACGCCGCCGACGGCGACGACAGCGGCGTCCCGCATAAGTCGTCTGCGCTCCATGTCTTCATCCTCATCCCGCGTTGAGGCCTTTGCCTCGACGGTACTCTTTCGCGCCTGATCGGCGTCAGTCATCGCCGCGTGAAGCGCTTGTGCCATGAGTTCACCTCCGGCGCAGAGTTCGGCGTCAAGAGCCTTGATGGCCTCGACGGGCGGGCGGTTCTTTCCCTGCTCCCACTTGCTGATCAGGGAGTAGTTCCACCGAATCTGCTCAGCGAGGTCACGCAGGCTCCGTCCATGATGTTCTCGCCGGATCCGCAGGGCACGGCCGAACTCCTGCCAGCCTGTCGAGGTGTTCGGAGTCGATTGTCCGCTCACGTTCGCCCTCGCGATCCGTTGCACCTGCGCCGATGCAACGCGGTGTGTCTTGCCTCACACCCCCAGCGACTTCAACTATGGCACCAGCAAGGGCCGTGTAAAGCGGAACCCCGCAGGCTGGCAGGCCGTACGGGGTCCCTGATCGCAAAAGAGGTGCGATCGTGAACGATGGTAAGGCCGCTGTGCCTTCACCGACCATCCCGGGCTGGCGGCTGCTCATCAGTGACGCGGGCCGGTTCTGGGCCTTCCGGCAGAAGCCCTTCCCCGTCGAGGCGCGGCGGGCCGGTGCCGAACCGGACCTGGACGCCGACACCTTCGACGACATCCAGGCCGTCATCACCCGCCACGAGGAGATCGCCCGTCAGGCCGCCGGACAGGTGGCGTTGTGATCGGGCGGTCTCGCCGCTGCGGACGGCACCGCGACGGGCAGCCGCTCACGAGGGTGTACCGGCGTCTGTGGGACGGCCCGGCCCGTTCCGAAGCGGAACGACTGGACCGTTCCTGCCTGTGGTGGAGCGTGCTCTACAGCCTGGGACAGCGCCGCTTCTACGCCATCGCGATCTGGCCGACACCTGAACCGCTGATCATCTCCGACGTCAGCCCTGAAGGGCTTCAGGAGCGGATACGTGAGGCGGAGACGGCCCTTGCCTGGCGGGCGCTTCCCCCTCACTCGATCCGGCACGGCGGCGACCACTCCCAGGTGCCCGCCGTCGCGCCGTACCGCCTCCGAAGCAACCGCCGGGACGTGGCCTGATGAGCCGGTACGGCGGGCGGGGACCTCATCCCACCCCTGCCCGCCGTACCTATGAACGTGCGGCTCAGGTATGAGGGACCTGGGCCGCACACCTTCGACGGCTCCGAAACGCATCGGGGAAGCGGGGTCGTCAGCGCCGGTCACAACGGAGTGGCCGGTCCCTTCGGGCGCCCGGCCAGGCAACCTCGCCGGCCGGGCGCCCTCCAAGCCATCCGTCGCCATCCGTCACGGACAGGAGACCCGTGAAGAACCCGCTGAGCGTGTTGCTCTACCTGCTCGCCACAGCCCTCCCCGGCCTCCCGGGCACCGAGGCGGAATCTCGACCCCCGAGAGAGTCCTTGAAACCGCCCACGGACCCTCCTGAGAACCGGGAGGGCTCCTGACATGGCCGTCCCGATCGGGGTCGAGCCGGTCCCGTGGATCGCCATGCGGGCCGTTCCCGCATGGCCAGTGATCGCCGTCCGGCTACGAAGGGACCGTTCGTGACCGGTCACGATCCCGAGAATGAGCGGCGGCTGATCGAACTGCTCGGCACCATCCATCGCGGCTGGAGGTACGAGGCCCAGGACATGCCGGGCCTGCCCCGGTGGTGGGCCTACCGCTACCAGCCGGTCACCCCGGCCCAGCACGCCGCCGGAGCACGTGACGTCCTCGCCCGCACCACCGTCCGCCGCCTGGCCCAAGCCCTCGGCCGCCAGGACGAGATCACCCACATCATCCGCACCTGACGCCATACAGGAGTCCCATGACCAGCATCATCAGCCCCGACGGCACCTTCAGCACCGAAACCGGAGCCACCGACCGCCTTCTCACCCCCGGCGAGGTCGCCCGCATCTTCGGGGTGGACCCCAAGACCGTCAACCGCTGGGCGTTGACCGGAAAGGTCCCGTCCATCCGCACACCCAGCAGACAACGCCGCTACCTGGAGTCCGAAGTCCGCGCGCTGCTACGCGGGCCAGGAGCCTTTGGCGCATGAGAACGAACACGCGATGCTCATATCAAGGGCGCGATCCGCCGTGAATGTCCGAAGCAACTCTTCTGTTTTCCCGCGTCGGCACCGGAGGCTGCGTACGGTGGCGCGAACATCGTTGATCGTCGAGCCGAAAGGCCACGTCATGACCTGGCTCATGCTGGACCACCCCGCCTGGGACCTTGACACCGGTACACCGATCAGGGCGCTGCGTACCCCAACAGGGACGTGGACGTTCACCGGCTCATCCGAGCGTATGGCCACGCTGATCTGCGGAGACGGTTCCGCGCCCGTCATCGACTCCTACGACCCGGTATCTCTGCTGGACGGACGGGTGCCAGTCGGACTCGCCGCCTCCCTGCACCGACTCGGTCGCGTCGAGCGGGTGCGCAACCCCGATCTGTGGGAGGCATTGGCAACCGCCATCGTCCGACAGGTCATCCGGGCTGGGCAGGCACGCAAAATGCATCGTGCGTTTCGGACCACCGCAGGTGAAGCTGCTGGAAGTACCTGGCTGATCCCGACTCCGGAACAGACGCTCGCTCTCAGTGCCGAGGACTTCGCCGAACTCGGCATGGCCTTCAAGCACCGACCACTTCAGGCCGCAGCCTCCGCCTACCTGACCCACCACGCAGAATGGGCGCAGCTTGCCCCTGATGCCCTGGTTAAAGCCTTGCAGTCGGTGCCGCGCATCGGGCCGTGGACCGCCGGGGCTGCCGTCGCCGATGCGACCGGCGACTTCTCCCTGTACCCGTACGCCGACCTGGCCGTCCGCACCTGGGCGGCGCTGGCTGATCCAGCCACCGCGTGGCCGACCGACGAGCCCGGCTTCGCTGCTACCTGGCGGCGTCTGGCCGGACCGCACCTGTCCGTACTCACTGTCCTCACACTCGCCTGGGGAGATCACCATGCACAAGTTGATCAAGGGAGCACGCACCACTGACTTAGGAACCACACCTGCGCAACTTGACCTGCTGCTCGTCAACGCTCCGCTGCGGGACTACTCCCTCCGGCCCCGCGTCAACGACTACACCTTGCCCGTGCTGGGCATGGCCTACATCGCCACCTACGCCGCCTCTCAAGGCTTCACGGTCGGCGTTCTGGACGCCGAGGCAGCGGGCCTGCCGATCGCTGACACCGTCAGCCTGATCAACCAGGCTGCGCCTCGCTGGGTCGGATTCAACCTGTTAGCCCCCACCTACGAGATCAGCGCGACCATCGCCGCCGCCCTCGACCCGCACATCCGCATCATGGTGGGGGGTCACCATGCCAAAGCCATGCCGCAGCGAATCCTCGCCGATCCCCGGATGGCCCGTTGCGACGCCCTGGTCATCGGCGAGGCCGAGACTCGCGTTGCGGAATTGCTGGCCAACCACCGAAACCGGACCGGCCTGCCCGGAGTCATGTGGTGTGATCCCGTTCTGGGCGCTCCGGTCACTGGCGGTCGCCCTGGTACCAGCCATCACCTGGCACCGGACATCAACACGCTGCCGTTCATCGACCGTGCTTATCTTGCCCAGGACCCCTACCGGGCCGAGGACGGCCGAATCGAGGCGAACATGGTCGGGGCGCGTGGCTGCCCCTACAACTGTTCGTTCTGCGGCGCGGCGATCAGTGCGAACCCAGATGTGACGATTCGAGTACGCGAGCCATACGGGATTCTCGGCGAGATGCACCAGCTCCGCGATAGCCAGGGTGTGACGGCGTTCCGGTTCGTTGACGACCTGTTTCTTGGCGCCCGCCGCGTGATCGACCAGATGACGGCCGCGTTCGCCGCCGAGAAAGTGAGCGACTGGGCGGTCTGGGATGCGACCGGACGCATCAACGTACTCCACCGCGTACCGGATGAGACGCTCGATCTGCTCGCCGCGTGCGGGCTGCGCGAGGTCGCCCTTGGCATCGAATCCGGCTCGGAACGGATGCTGGCCCACATCGACAAGCGCATTACTCAGGAGATGGTCCTCAACGTTGTTCGCCGTCTCACCGTCCGCGGCGTCAAGGTGAAGGGCTACTTCATTCTCGGTTTTCCCACCGAGACCTGTGCCGAGCTGGCCGAGACCGTCGACCTGATCCACAGACTGTGGGATCTCACCGACGGTCAGGCTGGAGCGTTCCGCGCGTCGGTGTTTCAGTTTCGTCCCTACCCTGGCACCCCTGAGTGGGAGCGGTTGATGGCCACCGGCCGCTACACCGCCGAGCAACTCCTCGACTACGCGCCCGTGGACCTCGGCGCCGAAGACGCGGCTCTGCGTGGCCGGGACGAGTTCAACTTCTCCTCGCGGCTCCAGTTCGGGGAGGCCACCGAGGAGGAGATCCACCGTCATCTGGCCGATCTCGCACGCGCCCAGCACTCTCGGAGGATGCCATGAGCTTGTTCGTCACCCTCGACGGTCCCGGTGGGGCCGGAAAGTCCACTCTGGCTCGCTTGGTCGCTGAGCAACTTGCCGTTGCAGGCGTCCCCGCGCTGATTACCCGGGAGCCGTCCGGTGGGCTTCTCGGTGAGGTCGCTCGTCGGCAGACATCGACGTTTTCCGGTCTCGCGTTGGCCTGCCTGGTGGCCGCAGACCGTTACCACCACCTTGAGACCGAGGTTCGGCCAGCACTGGCCAGAGGCGAGGTGGTGGTGTGCGACCGATACGTGCCCTCCTCCTATGTTCTCCAGAGCCGTGACGGCGTCCCCCTGGACTACATCCGCCACCTCAACGCCCTGGCCGACCGGCCCGGTCTGGCAATTCTGGTCACAGCCGCTTCTGCCGTTCTGGAGGAGCGGCTCACCGTGCGAGGAGCACACTCGCGATTTGAGCACGAAGGCTCCAGCGCCGCCGAGGTCGCCCTATACGAGGACCTCGCCGACGTCCTGGCTGTCGATGGATATGTCTTCCACCGAATCGACACAGGTCATCAATCACCGCAAGACGCCGCTGCGGCCCTCACCGGCCACATCCTTGGGCTATCGTCACGGGCGTCCTACCCGCCTCGGGAAAGGCTTCTGCCGCCATGACGACGCAGCGCCAGCAGGTCACCGTGGATGTTCATGTGATCCTCGAACGCGACGGTCATATTCTGCTGTCCCTTCGGCAGGGCACCGGGTACGCCGACGGGCTGTACTGCCTGCCCTCCGGTCATCTCGACCCCGGTGAGACCGTCGTCGACTGCGCGATCCGTGAGGCCCGTGAGGAGGTAGGCGTCATCATCGACCCCGGCCGTCTACGGCCTGCCACCGTGGTCCACCACCTGTCTCCTGAAGGTCGGCCACGGGTCGGGTTCTTCTTCGCCACGGATACCTGGGACGGGGAGGTGGTCAACGCAGAACCGAACAAGTGCGCCAAGGTCGAATGGGTGCCCGCTGACGTCCTGCCGAGTAACACCGTGCCATACACCGTCGCCGGGGTCAGGCTCTACCGCACCGGCACCGGCATCGGCATACATGGTTGGTCCGAACCGGCAGCCACATAACACGAGTACGGCCCCGGCCTCCGAAGAGAACCGGGGCCTTCTTACCAGTTGTTCTAAATCAGGCCAGGACGGCACGTACCAACGAGTCGTAGGTGTCCCTCGTGCGTTCCAACTCGATGCCGAGGGAGCGGGCGAAGGTGTCCAGCTCGTCCTGTACGGCGGTGCCGGGCTCCTGGTCGCTCGTTGTGCGTTCGAATTCGATGAACACTCCGGCGTGCTCGACCTCGTCCACGCAGATCGCCATGTCGCCAAGCGTCGCGCTCCGGCGAGTCTTCACGATGCGGACGGTGGGGTGGAAGCCCATCGCGACGATGGCGTGGTGCATCTGCTCGCGGTCGGCGATCTCGGTCTCGTGCTCAAGGCAGGCCATCGCGTTGTCCAGTGGTCGTTTGATCGTGAACAGGTGCCGCCCCCGCTGGGTGCGCAACCGGGCGAACGTCACGCCGATCTTGCTCTGCTCGTAGGTCCAGCCGTTCTCGGCATACGCCTGGTCGTCCTGCCGTACCGGAGGAGAGAGAATCACTCCGCGTCGGGCCAACGCCTCCTCCAGGGCCACGAGGTCACGCACGCGGTACTTGACCTCAATCTCCTGCGCCACATCGGCCTCCCTGGTCTCCGCTGGGACGCGGGGAGCCTACCGAGAGCGTGCGTGGTTCGACATGGAATCAGCACAGCCGACTCTGAAACGGCGGAACGCCAAACTCACATCACAAGAGAACCTGGCTGGACCCGTCGATGAGGGAGGGGTTTGGGTTTGGGGTACCGGTGCCAAGTGTGAGGAGTGTCGGCTTGGGCGCGTCGGTGTCTGGACTGAGGAGTGA
>NZ_JBHSBC010000047.1:0-54657 GCF_042650425.1 Streptosporangium jomthongense
TATGGGGGTAAGTGGCCGGACGCCGAGGTTGGCGTACAGGCCTCCCGCCCGGCCTCGGCCGAGTCGCGGGCCGGTCATGCCGCCACCTCCAGCACTTCGACGCCAGCCTCGGCGGCTCGGCGCATACAGTCCCGGGTGCCGTATGAGGGGCCTTGAGGGGCTGCGATACACAGGTGGGCTCCCTCGTCGACCATGTCCTGGTTGCGGGCTAGTCCAGCGATCGGGCAGTAGGTGGTGCCGTCCTGCCGGGTGCGGCGGTGCGGCTTAGGCGGGCATAGGCGGCTGCAGGAGTCCCAGTCGGCTGGGTGGGGCTCCTCGGGGATGCCGTAGGCGAGGCACACGATGTGGGCCAGCCAGTCCGCGGAACGGTTCGGCCTTTTCCCATCGCGCCGCTTGGGCGGGTAGCAGGCCCCGTGGACGACCAGGAGTTCCCCGCCAAGCTGTGTGGCGTCGTGCCAAGTGTCGACCATGGCGTGCTCCAAAGCAGTGATGTCAGCGAAGGACCGTGAGCCTGTGATGAGCACTCGATAGATCACGCCTTCGCCTCCTTTTTCGGGGTTGGGGGGCGGGTTCGTGGAACCCGCCCCGGGGGTCAGCGGCCGGTAGTGGTCAGGTACGACGAGTCATTCGAGTAGGGGCGGGCCGGGCCGGATGGGTACGTCGGTCCGATTCGGCTCGGGCTGGGTTGTCGGTGCCGATGAGAGGGCTTGTCGGAAGGGCTTGTCGGAATGGCGAGCATTGAGTGGGCTCGATAAGTCGTGTTGGCGGGGAAAGCGGGATGAGGTGTGGCCTGAAGTGTCGGTTTGCCGTGAGGAGGCGGGTCTGGGCTTGTCGGTGCGGGAAGCGTCTGACGTAGCGAGGCCTGGCGTAGGGCGGCTCGGCTTGGCGTGTCGGTTCGGTCCGGGAAGTGCGGGCGGGCTGGGAGAAGTGGCGTGGGGTGTCGGCCGTGTTCTCGTGAAGGCGTGGGAAGGCTTGTCGCCGAGATAGGGATAGTTGTGGTTCGGTTTGTCGCCATGGAGGGGCTAGCCGTATCTGCCGGTGAAGGCACGGCGTCGCGGGTCAGGCATGAGCCGCTGATCATGAGGTGATCCGGTCGAACGCGAGGAGCTCGAACTTGCCGTCACTTCGGCCGCGGTCGGAGCCGATGCCGATGTCTTCCCCCCGCTCCCAGATACGGGCCCACGCCTGCAGGGGAAGGAAGTCGTCGTGGACACGGACCTCGAAGGTGAGGACGGGGCGGTCGACGTACTCGACGCGGCTGATCGAGGACCGAGGCCCCTGGGCGGTCATGACGTGCTTGATGCGCTCTTCGACGCCGGACGGCTCTTTCACGCCGAGGCCGATGTAGACCTCGGGGATGAACACGCGTTCAGCCAGGGTGCTCATCAGGCCCTTGCGGAACCCCTTCGGCAACGGTCGGCCGACCTGCGGCTTGGTGGTGGTCTTGCCGTCCCAGTCCGTGCCGGGGTACGCGCTGTTGGCCCACTCCTTGAGCGCGGCCTTCACACACCGCCCCTCGAAGGCCAACTCCCCGGTGTCCGGAATGCGTTTGAAACCGTTGATGCTGGGCGCCGCGTCCGACTCCAGTAGCGCCTGTGCCAGTTCGTCCGCAGACGGCTGCCGGTCGGGGAACCGCTCCGCGAGAGTCTTCTGGGTCAGTTCCTGCAGGTCCCGGTCGCCGATCTCCATGCGGGACTTCAACCAGCCCTTGATGACCGACGCCGACGACGGCACCCCGCCTACGAGCTTGTCGCGGACCTGCAGCTGCACCCAGTAGCGGGCGACGCTGGTCTCGGCCCCGAACACGTCCAAGGCGCTCATATGGCCGCCTTCCGGGTTCCGGCCGGCAGCGACAGGACGTTGCGGGACTGCATCGCCTTCAACGCCGCTTCCGCCTTGAGGCGCTGCCGCCGTTCGTCGTCGACCTTCGCCTGCAAGTCCTCCACGTACTGGGCGGTCGCGGGCGGCAGGTTCGCCGGGTCGAGGTCCATCTCGATGCGGGTACGGCGGACCGCCGTTCGAGCGCGGCCGTAGCGCACGACCGTCGCCTGCACGTCCACCGCAGACTGGAGGGTGCGGAACAGGTCGAACAGCTCCCGCGGCGTCTTGTCCGCCAGAGACTGGCCGGTGATCTTCTCGATGTCCTGCTGCAGCCCCTCGTCGGCGCGGATCAGCGCCACGACAGCGTCGAACTCTTCGGGGCTGTACTCCTGGGGGCGTCGTTTCGGCATGTCAGGTCCTTGAAGTTGGAGCGAGGTTTTTCGATGGGATCGGCGCCGCGTCTTCCGCCTGCTGGATCCCCTGCCGGCGGACGCGGCGCAGGGTGATCACGTCCACACCAAGGTGGGCGGCGGCTTCCGCCAGGGGCAGCCCGCGGATCTCTATGAGCTGGACGCTGTCCGTGTACAGGGCCCAGTCATGTTCGGACATGGCGTCGGTGCGGGACCGTCTGAAGAGGCGGCGACGCTCGTTCTTCCGCTCCTCTTCGTTCAGGCCGCCCCAGGTGCCGTACTTCTCCGGGCGGGACAGCGCGTAGTTCAAGCACTCCGCACGGACCGGACACTGGGCGCAGATCGCCTTGGCCTTCCGCTCGCGGCGTTCCCGGTCTTCTTGCTGCTCCTTGTTCGCGGGGAAGAACAGCGCGAAGTCTGCGGTTTTGCAGGCGGCGCGGCGTTGCCACTCGGCGGACGGAGGCCGCAGTAGGCGGGCGATACGGGCGATGCCCGCGACGGCGGTCACCTGTCTACCGCCGTAACGAACTCCCCAGAAGCGTTCAGGAACGTTCCGGGGCGTTCACCAGTGTTCACGCCCGTTCGGTGTCCGGCAGGCACCCCAGCGAGGGCCAGGACCGTGCGGATAGCCATCTCCACACCGCGGGCGACTCCCTGGCCTGTCGGGTCGTCTGCGGAAGGACGCATCTCGGTCAGCGTCTCAGCGACCCGACGGGCGAAGGACCGCTCGATCACGGCGATCTCCGCGCTCACGAGGCGGGCGACCTCATCGCAATCGATATGGGTCGTGGTCACAGGAGCGTCCTTCCCGGCCGAGGCCGAGCGGGGCGCTCGAACAATCCGCCGTCGTCCGGCTCGCTGAGCTCTACCGCGGCGTCTTCCAGGGGGCACTCGGCGTCGCCCTCGGCCGGGACGGGGATCTCTGGGCGGGTCATTCGGTCCCTCCTGTTGTGAGTCGCTCCGCCTCGTCGTGGAGGGCAGCGATCAACCGTCCGCCGAGCACGAGGTCTTTGTCTGTGAACACGTCGTTGGGGTCGTCCTCAGCGAGGCCCTGGTGGGCGGCTAGGAGGCCGCCCACCAACAGCACGGCGCCGTACATCAGGCCGGTCATCGCCACCGCCACCGGTCACGGGGATCCACGACAAGGCCGTCGAACGGGTCCTCGTCAAGGTCCGGGTTGTGGTCAGGGTTCGCCAGGACCGCCAACGTGGGCCGGGCCACGACAGGCCGCTGCCGACGGCGGCGGCGGTCTAGGCGGATCTCGTCGACCAGCATCGACGCCACGAACGCGACGACCAGGGAGCCGATGAGCGCCAGCGGGATGCCGGGGATCAGCGGCCACCAGGGGACCGTCATCTGCCCTCCCCCGCAGTGGGGTACGGGGAGCGAGTAGCGGCGGGACGGAAGTCGGCACGCCTGGGCGGCTCCTTCTCGGCGACTTGCCGGGCCACCGCCGACCAGCCGCTGTAGGAGCCCGACAGGCCGTGGCGGCCTTTACGGCGAGCGAAGATCCGCATCAGCGACGCCCCCCACCAGCGGCGAACTCGTCGTGGTTGGCTTCGAATGCGGCGACTAACGCGTCCGGATCCGCTGATAGCTCCCCCGGCGCGACGGGTTTCGCGGACGGCGAGTCCGCTCGTTCCGGGTTGCACAGGTGGCCGTCCGACTTCAGCTCCCTGCCGGCGTGGACCCACCCGTACTCGCCCAGCACGATCAGTTCCTGGCAGGCCCCGCACCGGGTAGGGGTGACCGGCGCGGGGGTGGAGTTGGCTTCGACCTCGCGCACCGCCTGGCGGATCCCAGCGGCGTGCCTCTCCCACGCGGCGATCTCGCCCTGCAGTTTGCTGATCTCCGCCTTACGCTCAGCGATGGCGGCAGCGGCCTTGTTCAGCTCCGGCTCGGCTGCACCCCGGAACATCGCGACGATGGCCGGGTTGTAGGTAAGCCGCTCGGGGGCCTCGGCGACGAGGGGCTGGATCGGGTTCTGAGTGTTGCTCATTTCGGTCTCCCTTAAAGGGCGGAACGGGTGGTTTTATGGGGGTGGGTCTCGCACCTCCCTGGCATCACGAGGGAGGTGCGGGATCGTGGCTCAGCCGTCGGTGAGGGGGTGCTCCCGCACCCGGAGATCTGTAGGCCAGTGCGTCCAGTCGCCGCCTTTGCGGTCCCCTTGGGCGTAAAGCGACCGGCCACCGACGAAGAGGTCCTTGGCGTACACGGAGCCCAACTGCTTGACGAACGCGGGGGTCTTGGTGAGCTGGCACTGCCTCACCAGGGAACGCGCCCAAGCGAGGTCCATCGGGCGGGCGCCGACACCGGATTCGCCTCCGACGACGGCCCAGCTCAGTGAAGGCCCGTCTCCGACCCATTCGCTACGGAGCTGCACCGGCCCGAGCAGCGGCTCAGCGGAAATCCAGCGGACGGCGGCCAGGGTGTCCAGCAGGGCCGGGATGCGGATGTCCGCCCACTGCTGGGTCTCGACAGACACACCGACGTGGACATTCGGCAGGGGCCATTTCGTGAGCGTTCGGGTTGCCGGGTTCCAGGGCGGCAGATGGTTGTCGTCCTGCAAGTGCAGGGTTCGCGCCAGTACTGCGAGATGGAAGTGTCGGCTGTTCAGAAGCGCACGGAGGCGGGCGTGGCGCTTCGTGAGGACCTGAAACGTATGCCGGGACGCGAGCGCCATCACAGCGAAGACCTGGGCGATGTACTCGGTCGGAACGTCCTCGTGGAACAGGTCGGCGAGGCTGTTGACGAACACCATGCGGGGCTGCTTCCAGCGCAACGGCATCTCCAGCCGGTCCGGGTGCAGCGTCACACCGGTCGAAGCTCCGATGCCGGGCCCGTCGAACTTGCGGCCCGCCATCCGGAAAGGCGGCGTTCCAGTGATGTAGCAGTTCACGCAGCCGTCAGAGATCTTCGTGCAGCCGGTGACGACGTTCCACGTCGACTCTGTCCGCTGGATCTTGGACTTGTCGGCCATCACGCACCGCCCCAGGGGGTGACGCTCCACGGGGTGACCTGAAAGTCCTGCGGAACGTCGATAACACCGCGGCGGCAGCCGTCGAGGGACTCCCAACGAACCTGCACGTGGTCAACTGGGACGCCGTCCTCGCAGTCTCCAAGCACGGCGGCCAAGCGCACCGGTCGGCCTCCGTTCCAGGCAGGAGTGGTAACGACCTCGTCCGCCTCGACGTGGTCGATACGGACCGGCTCCGGCGGGATCGGGATCCTCACGCCGAAGTCGCTGGCCTGCGGCGAATCCTTGTCCGGTGACGGCGGCAGGACACCCAGGTCCCGGATGGAACGGACCCGGTCCGGGCGGATCGACAGGGCGGTCCGGTGCTTGCCGTCGTACCAGCCGGTGAACTGGATGTGCTCCCCCTTGGAGCGGGTGAGGCTGAAATCAGGGGCGGGGTGAAACACCCAGTGGGCGGCCACGTGCTCGACCGTTCCGTTCTCCCACGTCACCTCGAACGTGCGGAGATTGCCGTTGTTGTAGTCGTCCCGCTCAACCGGCTTCTCTGCGGTGGACTCGACGACCTCGACGCTCTGCGGGATGTCCTCGGAGCGCATCACGACGCCTCCCCAAGGGGAAGCTCAGGCCAGCCAGGAGGGTCAAGAGGAAGCTGCTTCTGCGCAGCCATCTCCAAGCGGAGCTTGGTGGACTCGTACAAGCGGTAGACGGCCTCGATCTGGTGGCCGAACACCTCGTAGGCCTTGCCAGCCTCCCCTGTGTGCCAGAACAGTGCCTCGTAGCCCGACCGGGGCCTGTCGTCCTGGCGCATCGCTCCGGCCTGCCTGAGCTTCTCCTTGAGGTCAGCGACAGAGATTCGAACCCCGAACCTCTGCTTGATCAGCACCACGACCTCGGCAAGCGGAAACGTCTTCGGCGTGAACGGTTCCGGCGCAGGAAGCTGCGCGACCGGTTCGGCAGCGACAGCCCGGGGATTACGCGCGCCGCCGTTGAAGACGTAGTCGTACAGCGCGTCAGCGAACTCGACCTGCCACCGCTCAATACGCTTCCGGGCGTCCTGATCCTTCATCCGCCCGGTCTCGATGTTCGCGATCCACATCGGGATGATCCGGTAGCTGATTACGAAGTGGGTTCGTGCCTGCGTGTCACCCGGAAGCCGCACGGACATGTTGTCCGTACGGCCCTTCGACCAGGCAGAACGCTCGATGAGCTTTCGTTGGCCATCAGGGTCGAGGCCGATAGGCACCGTCAGGCGTCGAAGCGGAAGCCCGATGTCTCCGTTGGGCATCCGCACGACAGGAAACTGCTCGCCGTCGAAGTTGAAAGAGCTGGGGACGATCTCGCTCACCGGGCACCGCCCTGGGGTGCGCGCCGAGATTCGGCGGCGTCAGCGACCAGATCGGCGGCGATCTTGTTGACCGCCTCCGGGTCGATGTCGTGCTCCTCCAGCCAGCCCCAAATGTCTGGGCCGAGCGTGTGCGGGTGCTGCCACGCCTCCCAAAGGACCCTGGCCACCCGGTCCGCGACGCGGACCCCAGCAGCCTCGATCTCCCGGAACAGGAACGCGAGAGCGTAGAAGGACACGAACGTGCGGGACGACTCTGCGGCCTTGTCTCGGTCCGGGTCGTCCTGGCCGAGCCGAAAATGCAGTTGGGCGAACGCTGCGAAGTGCTTCGCCATCACCTCAGCGGTGACGTCCTCCGCCCGCTCCGGGTAAGGGGCGATCTCCTCGATCGAGCCGATCTGCTCGGTCATGGTCTCTCCGATCAGTGGGTTGAGGGGCCCGTCTTGTGCTCGCCCCCGAGGTCGAGCACAAGACGGGACGGGGAGAAGGTCAGCTCTTCGGCGCGATGTTGACCGCGCCATCCGCTGGCACCGGGACGACCGTGATCTGGCCTCGCTTCAGCGCCTCGTACAGCACGTAGCCGTTCGGGCCGAGGACCTTCACGAGGTCCTTGATGGACTCCAGCTCGGTCTTCACCTGCTCGTTCTTGTTCTTCTGCGCCGCGTTCTGCTCGATCGCCTCCTGCGCTTCAGCCAGGGCGTCACGCACCTTCTGCGGCGGCTGAGGCTGCTGCAGGGTGAACTTGAAGCCGGTGAAGTAGTCGGCGCCGGCCTGCTCCTTGATGAACTGCGACGCCAGTGAGGCGACCTCGTTCTCCCAGGTCTGCTTCACCTGAGGGTTAGCGAACAGGTCCTTCCACGGGTACTTCTTCGCTGCGGCGTCCATGGCCCGGTCGAGGGGCTGCTTGACGTAGACGCCAAGCATCCGCGCCCAGCCTTCTTCGGTGTCGGCCCGGAACTTCTGGCCGATCTTGCGGTAGAAGTCGTCGAGGGTCTTGCAGTCGCCCGTCAGGTAGAACGTGGCGACTCCTTCGACGGACATTTCCAGGTTGTCCTTCGAAACCACGGTGATCGGCTTGGACTCGGCGGTGGCGCCGTTGGTGAACTCGAACGACCGCTGGTCGGCGGGCAGGACCACGCCGGGGTCGTTGATGTCCTGCCAGGCGCGCTGGCCGGGCTCCACGCACCCTTCGAGGGACTTCTCGCCCGACCAGGAGTCGTAGTCGTAGTCCAGGCCGCGCTCGTTGGTGTCCGTGGTGATCGAGCAGCCAGTGACGAGCACAACGACGGCCAGCAGACCGGCCGGGGCGAACTTGCGGGGCATCATCGGTTGTGCTCCTTGGCGATGGTTTCGGTGAGGTAGGCGCGGATCTCCAGCTCAAACAGGTCAGCCAGCGGGTTGCCGGCGCCCTGGTGCTCGATGGCGATGCGGTGGAGTTCGTGGAGTTTCGACTCGTGCAGGTGGGCTCGTAGCCGGTTAGCGCGGGCCCGGTCGGCGCGCTTGTGGATCAGGGATAGGGCGACGAGGCCGAGGACGATCAGGGCGACTACGCCGAGGATGATCAGCGCCCTCATGGGGCTCGCCTCCTTTCAGGGGGTGAGGTGGTGTCTCTCTCAGCCCGCCCCCGATACAGCGGGCTGAGAAAGACACCAGGGGAAGGTCAGAGCAGAAGCAGGAGGACCATCAGGCCGAGGAAGACCGCGCCCAGGACCAGGAGGAAGTTGCTGTCGTTCACGGGCTCTCCCACAGATCCGACGGCGACCCGTACCGCGGGTCAGCCGCCTGCAGAGCGAGGTCTACGCGGCAGATGCCGCACCGGCCGCCGTCGTCCTTCGGCTGGAGGCACGCAGGCAGCAGGGGCGAGTCGGTGGGCTCCCATCGGCCGTCTGGGGTGGGCAGGCACCAGCCGAGCCACGCCACCAGGACCGGCACGAGGGCGGGGTCGGCGACGGAGTTGCGGCCGATGATCCAGCCGTGCTTTTCGGCGTCGATCTCCCAGGGCCGGTTCGTGAGGATGCCGTGACAGCCGCTCGTCCCGTCACCACATGCAATTACGAGGTTGGTGACGTCGTTGATGCGCGGGTCCGACGACCCGCCCATGCCGCGGTTGCGGCGGTGATGGATCGACGCCGGCCGACCGGTCACGATGACGCCGCACACGACACAGGTGTTCCGGTCCCGCTCACGGACCGTGTGCCGCACCGCCGGGGTGGGGCCGGTGGACGACGACTTGGTTACCGTCTTGCGGGTCGTCCCGCTGGACTTCAGCGTGCTCCGCTTCATGGGCGTCTTCGTCTTCAGTTCCGCGGTGCGGCGGAGTCGGCCAGGGTTCACGGCTGCCCCCCGAGCGTCTTCAGTTCGTCACGGACGTTCGCTGAGATCGTGCGGGCGACCTCCAGGTCGTCCCGGGCGGCGTCGATGGCCTTCTTGAAGGCGGCCACCTCACGCTCAGCCAAATCCGCCTGGAAGCGGGCATCGGCCGCGGCGAGCATCGCGATCTGCCTGCGCTCGTCCATGGGTCGGCCTTCGGCGTTCATGAACGCCCGGGCGAAGGTGACCTCGGCGTTCGCTTTCGCCTCGGCGGCCTGCTTGTTGAGGGCCTTCAACTCCTTGATCCGGTCTCGGCCCTCACGGCTGAGGGCGATGAGGATCCCGTTGACCTGGCCGATGCTGAGGTCAACTGCCGGGTGGACGCTGTCCCAGTGGTCGGTCATGACTCACCCGCCTCAAGGGCAGGGCGGATCAGATCGGTGATGGAGATCTCGCCGGACTGCCAAGCGGCGGCGATCCGGTCGCGGCCGTTCGGCTTGCCCTTCTTCGCCGCTTCGAACGTCAAGGCGAACGCACCGGTCGGCTCGCCCGTGACCGTTTCGGAGACCTTCACGACCTCGCCGGTCGTCTCGTTGATGAGCTCACCGGCCTCGCCAGCTTCGGCGAGAAGCTTGGCCCGGTAGGCGGGCCGGACCTTCTGGCCGACCAGGTCCGGGTGGAGTTTGCGGATGTACGCAACTACATCTGGCCTGGACAGGGCGGCCGGGGAGATCGCAGGCTCGATCTCCTCGGGCGTGTTCGCCAGCACCCAGGCCAGCAGCGCGTCCTCGTCCACGCGGGTCGTTTCCTGGCCCGCCTTGATCGAGACCTTGCCAACTGCGGTCCCCGCCGGGAGAGCCACCTCGATCTGAGTCGACCCTGCCTTTCGGGCGTCAGCGAACAGCGGCTCAGCTTCGCCGCGGGCGTCGGCGAGCGCCTTGTTCACCCTCTTGGAGAGTGCGTCCAGGACAGCGACCTTGAAAGCGGCTTCACGCGGCGTGGCCATCGCTGTCCTCCTCGCCGGCCATGGCCTGACGCAGTGCCCCGTCGAGGGCGGCAACAGGGTCGGTGGCCTGCGTCAGCGGCGCCAGGGCCTCGATGAGCTGGGACGCCTGAGCGTTGGTCAGCTCCTTGGTGCTGGACACCCGTACGCCGATCAGGGCGGCGATCGTCATCAGCCCTTCGTCCCGGCCGGCAACGCCGAGCGTGGCGAACTGGGCGGCGAGCCGAGTCAGGAGGGCCTTCGTGACGAGCTGCTCGCCCGGCTCCGGCCACCGCTGCTCGCTCGGGTCGGCCTGCTGCCGTTCGGCGTTGCGGTTACGCACCTCCAAAGAGGTCGCGATGCCCTTCTTTGCGTCCGCAGCGAACGCCGCCACCAGGGCGCGACCCCATGCCGAGGTCTCGGCGTTCATCAGCTCGGAGTTACGGGTGAAGTTCGTGGCGCCGGGGAAGGGCTCCCACGCGACGCCGATACCCGGCCGGGGGTCGTCGGGGGTGCGGTAGAACGCCGCCGCGTAGACGATGAACGTCTTGTCGCCGATCGTTTCGACCTTGTACGGCTCGTCCGGGTTGAGGGGCTGCAGGATGCCGTCGGGGTACTTCTTTCGGGCCTCAACGATTCGTGCAGCTACCTCGTTGTAGCCATCGTCAGCAGGGTTGCGCCCCATCAGGTGGTCTCTCCTTGGTGCTCGTCTTCGTCGCCCTCGACGGGCCGGTCTTCGCCTGCGACGTGGTCGTCCCGTTCGGCCCAGTACTCGGGGTCGTCAGCTCGGGTGTGGGGCTCCCAGAAGGGGAGGCGGGACAGGTGGGCGGACATGGCGTCTTCCTCGTCTGCGGCCTTCAGGAAGGCCTCCACCGACTCCTCGGAGATCACGTTGTGGTCGTGCAGGAGCCGACCGGTTAGCCGCCCCGCGTCGACCAGCCGCTGAACCTCGGCGATCGACGTGTGAAGCCGGGCCGCAGCGACGGAGGGCGCCAACCAGGTGATGGGAGTCACCGGTCACCACCCAACTCGCCGTTAAGCAGCCGCTCCACGACCAATCGGGAGATGCGGACATGGCCTCCCTTGGGGGTGACTGCGTGGGGCACCAGCCCGGCCTTGGCCCACTCGGAAGGGGTGCCGCGATTCACACGGCACAGCTCCGCGACCTGGCCGGGCCTCAACCAGTCGGGCAAACCAGCCAGGGACACCCGCACGGGCGGGCGCCCCTTCAGGCAGTCGCGCTGGATGCGGTATCGGCCGCTGGGAAGGCGCACCGCGTCAAGGCGGTCCTCCTCGATCCTGGCGAGCACCGCGTCCAGGGTGATGCCCAACGCGTCGGCGGCCTCGCGGGAGGTGAGGAGGTCCGGCAGTTCAGTCACGGCCCTCACCTCCCAGCGAAGCAGCAGCTGCTTCAGGAATGAGGTGGCGAGCATAGACGTGGGTGCGCTTCTCGGGTCCCGACCTGACCGTGCGGGTCGCCACCTCCCAGTGCTCGCCAGCCCACACGCCGCGGCGCTCGCGGATGCGTCCGGAGAGGACGCCCGCTCCTGCCTGGTCGGCGGGCGCGTCCATGATGAGCGCCCACTGGCCGGTGCGGCGGATCAGCGCGTCCACGGTCGGCTGCCACTCATCCCCCCGCTGACGGACCGGAGGAGGGTCCTGGAAGACCGGCTCCATCGGGGTCTCAGTCACGGCCCTCACCTCCCGGAGTGGGAGAGGACAGAGCAGCCTCAGCGAAGGGGAAGACCAGGGTCGGCTCGCCGTTGACGCTCTCGACCTCGATCAGCGTGGAGAGGCGGAACATGCCGCCCGCCGTCCAGTTGCAGGGCTTGCTGTTGCCGTCGATCACCGTGTCGGCGCCCTGTTCCTTGTGGACGCGGCCGATGCACTCGTGCGGGGCGCGGCGCGGGTTGGCGCCGAGCGCCTCGAAGTCGGCCGGACTGGCGACGTTTCCGCAGGAGACGCAGCCGAAGCGCCACTGCATGATGTCTTCGGTGCCGAAGATCCGGGAGCCTTCGGTTCGCCACTCCGCGTTGGTCAGGGCAGCGCTCACGCCAGCACCTCCGCCCGGTGTGCGACGGCGGTCCACCGCTGGGCGCCGAAGTGGTCGCGCTGCTCGAACTGGACGTAGGCCACGTCAGCGGTGGCCAGCTCCCGTGCGGTGGCGTGCCATGCCTCCCGGTCCAGCGCGTGCTTCTTGTTGCGGATCCCGGCCAGGGACCCGTACCAGCACGGGGACGCACCCCACCCGATCGCGTCCCGGTCTCCCGGGACGGCCACGTACCAGGAATCCCCCGTCGTCGGCGGGACGTACTCCCGCACCCCGGCCGGATGGTGCACACGCACCACGCACCCGGCCGGGACGAAGACGACGGCGACCTCGGTAGCGCTGGGGCGGGCCTCCACCAGGGAGGCGAGCGTCATGGTCGTCACGACTCCACCGCCTGACCGGCCGCGTCGCGCAGCCACTCAGCCACCTGGGCGGTAGCCAGCGGGGTAGACCACCGGTACAGCACGACCGGGTCCTGGCCGATGGAACGCAGGTGGGCGACCAGCAGGTCCAGGGCGAACCCCGCGAACGACCCAGCGTGGGCCTGCAGGGCGGGCAGCACGGTCACCTGGCCGGTGACGCGGGCGTACGGCAACGCCTCGATGGTGTCGGCCGCCATACGCAGCGCGTCAGCGATCGGGGTGGTCTGGGGTGCGGCCTGCTCGACAACGACGGTCACTTCTGGCCCCCGTTCAGGGCGTCAGCCGCGCGGGCGCCCAGCTCGATCTCGTCGAGGACCGCTCGGGTCGTCTCGGGGTACTCGGCCTTGACGGCCTGCCAGGCGTTCGCCTCGTCGGCGACGCTGGGCTTACTCTTGGTCATTGGCTTGCCTGCTCTCTCTTGTGAGATCTCGGAGCGGGTGGGTCAGCGGGTCCCGGCCGTTCCAGCGGCTGGGCCCGCACTTAGTTGGGGGTGCAGGTCGGCGCGACGCCGCCAGCGCGGCGCCTGTCCGTCGCCGCCGCAAGGGCGAGTTGCCGGAGAAAACCGACCTCCACGTACAGCTGCGGAGTCAGGGGGTAGACCCGGCCGGGGATGAGGCCTTTCACGCTGCCGGTCTCGGCTTCTTGAGGGCCTTCCTGATGCGACGCGCATCGGCGGACGCCTTGGCGAGCCTGAGCATGTGAGCCCGGTGAGCGTTATCCGCCGCCTTCTCCCGGTCAGGGATGCTCATCTCACCCTTGGGGTCCACGGTCGCCCGCCAATAATCAAGCGAGGCAGGGGACTTGGAGTGCGCAGGCTTGGTACGCGCGGTCCGATCGATGGTGCGGGCCCACGACTCCAGGGCGCCGATGCGGCCGTTCGTCTGATGGACGTTCATTTCTTGACCACCCGACGCCGGCGGGTGAGGCGGGGGTTTTCTGGGCCGAGCAGGGTGTCACGTTCCACGCCAAGCACCCGGGCGATGGAACCCAGAAGTCTCGGCGAGGGCTGCTTGTAGCCCAGTTCGATGTTGCGGATGTAGTCGGGGTGCCGACGGATGTCCTCCTCGGCGGCGAGGCGGGCGACGAGCTCGTCAACCGTGAGCTCCTGCCGCTCACGTTCGCGTCGGATCTTGAGTCCGTCGGCCTGTGTGAGTTGCGCCATGGACAGAACTTAGGGCAGATAGAGGCAGATCGCAAGGCATCTGCCCGATGTTCTGCCTTTAACTTCCCAAATCCGTCCTAGTCGGGCCAACAGTCAGGCCAAAAATTGGCGCTGAACAGCAAAACCTTGCTTCGATCTGCCTAGACCTGCCTTCACTTGTCAGGCATGATGCGTGCGTGCACCCCACACGAGAGACCGATGCGGCGGCGCGCAGCCGCCTCGCCCAGCTGATGGACGAGCGTCGCGTACAGCTGGGGCTGACTTGGAATCAAGTAGCCGACCGGGCAAACCTCACCAAAGAAGGCCTGCGAACCGTACGGACAGGAACTCGCAAGATCATGCCCCTCACCAAGGGGGGCATCGAAGTCGCCCTTGCTTGGCAGCAAGGAAGCGTTGACGCGATCCTGGCTGGCGGCACCCCAGAAGAGGTGCCGCCATCTGCGAGGGCGCCCGAAGCTCCCGCCGACAACCTCGCAGCCCCATGGATCACGACAGCATTGGAAGGCGAGGGAAGCAGCGTCGACAACTTCCGCCCCCTGATCGAAGCACTACGAGAACTGGGGCGCCGGTCGGGCTACACACTCGGAGAGACCCTTGTGGAGGCCGGCCTCGCCACAGTGGCGGACCTTGCCATCCGGAGGGCGGCGTCACCTACAGAACGCTACGAGGCGCAGGTGAAGCAGATCATGGACGACCCGAATCTCTCACGAGGCCAGAAACGGGACTTGATTACAAGCCTCAAGAAGCTACGAGAGGCCCTGAATCTTATATAATTCAAGAAGGGCAAATCGGGCATACGCATAGTGCGCCCCGCACTTGCGAGACGCACTATCGCAGCGTTTCCTCAATCAGCACCCAGGGCACTACTCGTCTGCGTCGCCCTCTCCACGTTCCCGCTTTTCTTGCATGGCTTCGGCAAGCAGACGGGTCGCAGCCATGATCACTTTGTCACCCCGAGACAGTTCCGCCCCTATGGCCCATAGACCTGCGACAACGGCCGCGCAGAGCAGGACCTGAAAAGCCCGGTCCGACCCAACCTCGGCTTTGGCGAAGTAGATACTTACTCCTGCGAGAATCAGGGCTACAGCCTGGATTGCGCGCCGCGCGTACAGCCCCATTCATACCTCCCAGGGGCACGCCATTGTGCCCCCTTGTACCGTGCGACCCGTCTCCCCCGGGCGAAATTTGTTTCACTCTATGCGGGACGAGAGGTAGAAGGAAAGGGACTATAAGGTGTGAAATTTTAACTTTGTTGCACATTCCAGAGAAGGCGCAGACAGTAGCCGATCATCAACTCTGAGTAGTCGCACAAACACCAGTTCGACACCAAATGTCCGAACTGGTCGACATAGCCAACCCTTACTTAGGGCAGCCTTTTATACCTGCCCGGCAACCGGGTTACAGGCCGTCCCCCAACGCCTTGCGCTTCCCGGCCTCACGCGCCCGCTCATCAGCAGTAGACGCGGCATACCGGTCTACCATCTGCCGCGACCGCCAGCCCGCCAGTCGCATGAGCTCCTCCTCCGACATGTTCTGCTTCGCGAAGTGCGCCCACGTGTGCCGCAGCTGGTGTGGATGCAGCCCCTGGATGCCCGCCTCGTCGCCGCGGCGCTCGATCATCTGGTAGATCCCGTTTCCTGTTAGCGGCCCCTTGCCCTTCTCTCCCAGCCACAGGGCCGGCAGGTGCGCTTGGGCGTGCTTGGCTCGCGCACGCAGGTATCGGTCCAGTGTGATCGTCGCCTTGCGGCCGATGGTGACCACTCGGTTGCGCCGCCCTTTGCCCAGGACGGTGATCTCCCGCATGTCCAGATCCAAGTGCTCGACTTCGAGGCCCGCACACTCCGCACGGCGCACCCCGGAGTCCATGAAAACGTAGAAGATCGCAAGGTCGCGCCGGGACAGGAAGTCGCGCCCCTGACAGTTCTTCAGCAGCAGGCCGAGCTGCTCGGCCCGGAGGACGTCCACGAGCTTCTCAGGCACCGTAGGAGGCTTCAGGGTGAGCATTGGGCTGTAGACCTCCTCTTCGGCCGCCCACCACTTGAAGAACTGCTGCAGGGCCCGGTACTGGTTGTTGGCGTACCCCGCCGCCCCCTCACTCAGCAGATGGATCATCCATGCTTGGATGTGCCGCTTAGTGACCTCGTCCCATGCCTCGGCAGGGTCGGCACCATCGCCTTCGGCGTCCCCGGGCAGGTCAATCACCCAGTTGGCAAACCGTTCGGCCGCATCCGTGTAGATCCGGACAGTGTTGTCCGACTTGTTCTCCGCCTTCAGGGCTCGACGGAACGAGGTGATCTCCGATCCGAAGGCGTCGGCGGCGCCGGGGGTCAAGGTGGCCATGGCGGCTCACCATAGAGAAGCGACATCGTCCAGGCGAGGTGTGTCTGAGCAATGTAGCCAAAGCGTTAGTCGGCGCAACAGGAAGCCCCTGACCTGTTATTGCAGGTCAGGGGCTTGTTGTGGGCACTACTGGGTTCGAACCAGTGACATCTCGCTTGTAAGGCGAGCGCTCTACCGCTGAGCTAAGCGCCCCGGGAAATCCCGTCCGGATGGACGGGATAACACCTTACGCCACCGGAGGGGACTTCAGCACATCAAGCGACCACGTGGTGCCCGCCTCAGCCCACCCGGCCGCGCGCCAGCCGAGCAGGGCCGCGCCGAGCATGCCCGCGTTGACCCCGAGGGTGGCCGAGCGCAGCGGGGGCGCGGCGCGGAAGGCCAGGCGTTTGCCGAGCCGTTCGGCCAGCGGTACGGCCAGCAGGTCCCCGGATTCGGCCAGGCCGCCGCCGAGGACGATCGCCTCGGGGTCGAGCAGGAGGGTGTAGGTGGCCAGGGCCAGGGACAGCGCCTCGACGGCGTCGTCCCACACCGCGACCGCCACCGGGTCGCCCGAGGCGATCAGCGCGGCCACCTGCTTGGCGGTCGTCTGCGAACCGGACCTGGCCGAGTAGCGGCGGCCGATGGCCGAGGCGGAGGCGTAGGTCTCCAGGCAGCCGATCTGGCCGCAGGCGCAGGGCTCCCCGTCGGGGAAGACCGGGATGTGCCCGATCTCGCCGCCCCACCCCACGCTGCCGCCGTACGGCTCGCCGTGCAGGACGACCGCTCCCGCGATGCCGGTCCCGATGGGCAGGAACAGGAAGTCGGAGATCTCACGGCCCGCGCCGAGAACGCTCTCCCCGAGGCCACCGGTGCGCACGTCGTGCCCGAGCATCACCGGCACGTCGAGCGGGACGAAGTCCTCGGCGCTGACGTCGCGCCAGCCGATGTTCGCCGAGTAGAGCGCCTTCTGCGGGGTGACCAGCCCCGGTACGGCCAGGCCGACCCCGGCGGGCTCGCCGCCGCCCGCGACGGCGAGGTCGTCGATGAAGGAGCGGATCGACTGGACGACCGCCGCCGGGCCCCTCTCACGCGGGGTGTCACGCCGCTCGCTGAAGGCGATCTCGCCCGAGCGGGTGACGACGCCTCCCTTCATGGACGTGCCACCGACGTCAAGGGCCACAACGAAGGAGCTCATGCGCGCATCCAGCAGGTCGAAGGAAGGGGTCCGAGCCTGACCATAGTGCATGGCAATAACGCCACATGACTACAGATGCCCACAAATGCGCTTAAAGCAGATTTATGAGCACTAATGAACTCGCCCCAGGACCCGGTTGAGCGCGGCCTCGACCTCGTCGGCCAGTTCCTTCGACAGGCCGGACGGGCGGGGCGGGAGCGCTCCTTCCCCGGCCGCGGCCGGACGCACCGCCCCGCAGGAGCGGCACTCGACCTCGCCGAGCCTGCAGATGAGCGCGGCGGAGCCACATGAGGAGCACGTGTCGAGTTCGAGGTCGTGCGTACGCTGACAGTCCGGGCAGACGAGGACCTGGGCCTCCCCGCGCACCCCGCGCTTCCACGGACTGGCGCCGCGGACGGGGTCGGTCTGCCTGGCCCCGCAGGAGAAGCAGGGCATGATCGCCTCCGAGGGTCGTGGACCGCGGGCGCCACATGGACGCCCGCGGGCTCACCGCTTAGGAAAGGTCGGCGAGCACCCTGAGGTACTCGGCGATGTCTCGCGCCTGAGGGATGGGGTTCACGACGCTCCAGCGGACCACGCCCTCGCCGTCGATGACGAAGGTGCCACGCGTCGCGATGCCCTTCTCCTCGTCGAACACACCGTACGCCTGCGCGACCTGCCCGTGCGGCCAGAAATCGGAGAGCAGCGGGAAGGTGTACCCCTCCTGGTCGGCCCAGGCCCGGTGGGTGAACACGGAGTCGACCGAGATCGTGAGCACCTGGACGTCCTCGGGCGCGTTGGCGATGAACTCGTCACGGAGGGCGCAGAGCTCGCCGTGGCAGACACCGCTGAACGCGAGGGGGTAGAAGATCAGCACGACCTTTTTACCCCGGTGATCCGAAAGCTTGACCGGGGTGCCGTGCTGGTCCTTCAGCTCGAAGTCCGGAGCCGGGGAGCCCACATCCACCGTCATGGCCAAAGGTCCTTTCATCGGATGACAATCAGGACCATCATCCTGCCGTACGGCTCGCCGCGAGCCGTACGGCAGGGCGAACCCTATCGACGCGCCTTCGGTGTGACCAGCCTCGTCCCCGACCAGTCGGGAGCAGCGCTGATGCTGCTCGTCTGCGACAGGCCCGCCGTCGTGGCGTCCTCCCCGATGTCGCTGGGCTCCACATGCCCGTCACGACCGGCTTTGGGAGTGAGCAGCCAGATCTGGCCGCCGTCGCTCAGATTGGTCACCACACCGCTCAGGGCGTCGAACAGATCGCCGTCACCGTCGCGCCACCACAGCAGCACGACGTCGACGACGTCCTCGAAGTCTTCATCAACCAGCTCGTTGCCGGTCAGCTCCTCGATGGAGTCGCGCAGATCGTCGTCGGCGTCCTCGTCCCAGCCGACCTCCTGCACCACCTGACCCTGCTTGAGACCGAGCCGTTCGGCCAGGCTGCGTTCGCCCTGCGCCTGACCAGCGGTCGCGCTCACGTTTTTCCCTCCTACTTGAATGGCCCCGCAGCTACACGGCGCTCAGAGTGCTTCGGCACAGTCCACACGCTGTGACCCTCGGTCGTCAACGGTCGCCACGGCAACGACTGGGCTACGTATGAATTAGTCCGACAAAAATGACAAACGGACCTGGCGTTCCCGATTGTCGACGTTGAGGTCCACCAGAGCGATGGACTGCCAGGTGCCCAGCGCGAGCCGTCCGGCCAGGACCGGGACGGTCGCGTACGGCGGAATGAGAGCGGGCATGACATGTGAACGTCCATGCCCCTTCGAGCCGTGCGCATGCCTCCACCTGTCGTCGGCGGGGAGCAGGTCCTCCAACGCGGCGAGCAGGTCGTCGTCGCTGCCGGAGCCGAGCTCGATCAGCGCGACACCGGCGGTCGCGTGCGGGACGAAGACGTGCAGCAGCCCGTCACCCCCGCACGAGCGGACGAAGCCCTCGCATTCCTGGGTGATGTCGTGCACCCTCTGCCGGGAACCCGTCACCACCTCGATCGTCATGGATCTCACATACCGATCCTACGATCCACGCTGAGCTGCGACGACGGTCGAACGCCCGGGAAGGGGGCGTATCGCCTAGCGCGAACGTCCCCGTCTGCCCATCCCTCGAAAGAACGGTGTGTTCCGCGTCTCCCGGACCGTTACGGCGGCCCCAGGCCCATGTACCCTTTGGGGACAATTCGTCCTACCATCGGTGGTCTACTCCACTTATGGGCCCCTGCCAGCAGGGTCTTCCTGGTTACCGGTCAGTAGAGATGCACTTTCCGGGGTAAGCGACCAGGATGGAAGACGACCTACACCAGACAAAAGTCCATCCTCGGAAGGCGAGACCCAGTGGCTTCCGGACGCCAGCGTTTCTCGGTTATCAGCGACGGCCTACCCAGCCAGCTCCCTGATGTCGACCCAAGCGAGACCCAGGAGTGGCTCGAGTCGCTCGACAACGTCGTCAAGACGGAAGGTCGCACTCGTGCCCGTTATCTGATGCTTCGCCTACTGGAGCGGGCCCGCGAACATCAGGTCGGGGTGCCCGGCCTGCGCAGCACCGACTACATCAACACCATTCCTCCCGAGCGGGAGCCGTGGTTCCCCGGCGACGAGTACGTCGAGCGCAGAATCCGCGCATACATCCGATGGAACGCGGCCGTCATGGTGACGCGCGCGAACGCCCGGACCAACGTCGGCGGGCACATCGCCACCTACGCCTCCGCGGCCTCGCTGTACGAGGTGGGCTTCAACCACTTCTTCCGTGGCAAGGACCACGGCGAGTCCGGCGACCAGGTCTTCATCCAGGGCCACGCCGCGCCCGGCATCTACGCCCGCGCCTTCCTTGAGGGCCGCCTCAACGAGGCCCAGCTCGACGCCTTCAGGCAGGAGCGCTCGCACGGCTTCAGGGGCCTGCCCTCCTATCCTCATCCGCGCCTGATGCCGGACTTCTGGGAGTTCCCGACGGTCTCCATGGGTCTCGGCCCGATCGCCGCGATCTACCAGGCCCGGTTCAACCGCTATCTTCTGAACCGGAAGATCAAGGACACCAGCCGCAGCCACGTGTGGTGTTATCTCGGCGACGGCGAGATGGACGAGCCCGAGTCGCTCGGCGCGATCGGTCTGGCCGCCCGTGAGGAGCTGGACAACCTCACCTTCGTCATCAACTGCAACCTGCAGCGCCTCGACGGCCCGGTACGCGGCAACGGCAAGATCATCCAGGAGCTGGAGTCCTACTTCAGGGGCGCCGGCTGGAACGTCATCAAGGTCGTGTGGGGCCGTGACTGGGACCCGCTGCTGGCCGCCGACGTCGACGGCGTGCTGGTCAACAAGATGAACACCGTCCCCGACGGCCAGTTCCAGACCTACTCCGTCGAGAGCGGCGAGTACATCCGCGAGGACTTCTTCGGCGGCGACCCGCGCCTGCGCAAGATGGTCGAGCACCTGTCCGACGAGGACATCCGCAAGCTGTCCCGCGGCGGCCACGACTACCGCAAGGTGTACGCGGCCTACAAGGCGGCGCGTGAGCACGTCGGCCAGCCGACGGTCATCCTCGCCCAGACCATCAAGGGCTGGACGCTCGGCAAGGACTTCGAGGCGCGTAACGCCACGCACCAGATGAAGAAGATGTCCAAGGCCGACCTGAAGGAGTTCCGCGACCGGCTCTACCTGCCGATCCCGGACTCCGCGCTCGAAGGCGACCTTCCGCCCTACTTCCACCCGGGCGAGAACGACCCCGAGATCCAGTACATGATGGAGCGGCGCGCGGCCCTGGGCGGCTTCCTGCCCAAGCGCGTCGTCCGCGCCAAGCCGATCACCCTGCCGGGCGACGCGGCCTACGCGCAGCTCAAGAAGGGCTCCGGCAAACAGAACGTCGCCACGACCATGGCGTTCGTCCGGCTGCTCAAGGACCTGATGCGCGACAAGGAGATCGGCCACCGGTTCGTGCCGATCATCCCGGACGAGGCCCGCACCTTCGGTCTCGACGCGATCTTCCCGACCGCCAAGATCTACTCGCCGCACGGCCAGACCTACGACCCGGTCGACCGCGAGCTGCTGCTGTCCTACAAGGAGTCGACCGAGGGTCAGATCCTGCACGAGGGCATCAGCGAGTCGGGGTCGATGGCCTCGACCCTCGCCGTCAGCACGGCGTACGCCACGCACGGCGAGCACATGATCCCGATCTACATCTTCTACTCGATGTTCGGCTGGCAGCGCACCGCCGACCAGATGTGGCAGCTGGGCGACCAGATGGGCCGGGGCTTCCTGCTCGGCGCGACCGCGGGCCGTACCACCCTGAACGGCGAGGGCCTGCAGCACGAGGACGGCCACACCCCGCTGACCGCCTCGACGAACCCGGCTGCGGTCTCCTACGACCCGTCGTGGGCCTTCGAGGTCGCCCACATCGTCCAGGACGGCCTGCGCAGGATGTACGGCGAGCAGCCGGAGAACATCTTCTACTACCTGACCGTCTACAACGAGCCCTACGCCCAGCCCGCGGAGCCCGCGGGGGTGGACGTCCAGGGTCTGCTCAAGGGTCTGTACCGCTTCGCCCCGGCCCCGGCCTCCAACGGCCCGAAGGCCAACATCCTGGCCTCCGGTGTCGCGGGCCCGTGGGCGCTGGAGGCCCAGCGGATGCTGGCCGAGGAGTGGGGCGTCGCGGCCGAGGTCTGGTCCGCGACCTCCTGGACGGAGCTGCGCCGCGAGGCGCTGTCCGTCGAGGAGCACAACCTGCTCAACCCCGACTCCGAGCAGCGCGTGCCGTACGTCACCAAGGTGCTCTCCGCGGTCGAGGGGCCGTTCGTCGGCGTCAGCGACTACATGCGGGCGGTGCCCGACCAGATCGCCCAGTGGGTCCCCGGTGACTGGGCCTCGCTCGGCACCGACGGCTTCGGCCTGTCGGACACCCGTTCCGCGCTGCGCCGCCACTTCCACGTGGACGCCGCCTCGATCACGCTGGCCGTTCTCACCCAGCTGGTCAAGCGTGGCGAGCTCGACGGGCGGGTGCTGAAGGAGGCCGTCGCCAAGTACCACCTGAGGAACGGCGTCACCGAGGCCGGTGGCGTCGAGAGCAACGACACGCAGTCCATGGGACTGTGACCTGATCACCCCGCCGGGCGGGTCCTTCTTCGGAGGGCCTCGCCCGGTTAGGGTGGAATCGCTTCCCCCGGCGAACGATCTGACCCGAGGGGGGCGCCCAATGCGAAGAATTCTGACCGCCGCCACTGCGGCGACGGCCCTTTCCGCCGCGCTGACCGCCTGCGGCAGCGCCAACGGGCCCGGCGGCTACGGGGCCGTGGCGAACATCTCCGACCCGAGTCCCAGCCCGGTCCCGCCCTGGTCGCCCGGCACGAGCTCACCGTCCGGCACGGCGAACCCCACCGGAATCGCCTGGGGCCCCTGCACCGACATCAGGCGCCCGGACGGCGCGACCCCCCGGCCCGACCCCAGGTTCCAGTGCGGACGGCTGCAGATCCCGCTGGACTATGGCAAACCGGACGGCGACAAGCTGGACATGGCGGTGATCCGCGTCCAGGCGACCGAACCCGGCAGGCGGCTCGGCTCCCTGGTGTTCAACTTCGGTGGTCCCGGCGCGTCCGGCATCGACACCATGGCCCAGTCGTACAAGATCTTCAGCAGCCTGAACACCAGATACGACCTGGTCAGCTTCGACCCACGGGGGGTCGAGCGCACCGGGGGCGTCAGGTGCGGCACCGACAGGGACATGGACCACTACCTGGCCATGGACACCGTGGCCACCAACCAGGCGGAGCGGACCAGGCAGAACGAGACCATCAAGGCCTTCGTGAACGCCTGCGAACGGACCTCGGGCAAGGTTCTGCCGTACGTCGGCACGGTCAACGCCGCCCGCGACATGGACAGGCTCCGCGCGGCCCTCGGCGAGAGGCAACTCGACTACTTCGGCATCTCGTACGGCACGCAGCTCGGCGCGGTCTACGCGACGCTGTTCCCCAAGAAGGTGCACCGCTTCATCCTCGACGGGCCGCTCGACCCGAGCGTCACCCTGGAACAGCGCTCACTGGCCCAGACGACCGCCTTCCAGCACTCCTACGACTCCTTCCTGAGGAACTGCATCAAGGGACCCGGCGAATGCGAGGCGGGGCCGGACGTCGCGGGCGCGAACAAGAACGTCAAGGCCTTCCTCGACGACCTGCGGATCAACCCGCTGCCCGTCGGCGACCGCAAGCTCACCCAGGGCCTGGCCGTGACCGGCATCGCCGCGGCGCTGTACTCCGACCTGACCTGGCCGCTGCTCGAACAGGGATTCGGCCGTGGCTTCAAGGGCGACGGCCGGATCCTGCTGTATCTGGCGGACGCCTACAACGCCCGCATGCCCGACGGCTCCTACTCGACGATCATGAGCAGCTTCCCCGCCATCACCTGCGTGGACACCTCCGAGCGGCCGACCCGGGAGCAGCTCGACAGGACCGAGAAGGCCTCCCTGGAGATCTCCCCGCTGTTCGGCGGCTCGGGAATGGGCGCCCTGTGCGCGGCGTGGCCCGTGCCCGGCAGCGACGAGGCCAGGCGGGTGGACGCCACGGGCTCGGCCCCGATCGTGGTCGTCGGCGGCACCGGGGACCCCGCGACGCCGTACGAGTGGGCACCGAAGCTGGTCTCCCAGCTCAAGACCGGTGTGCTGGTCACCTACAAGGGCGAGGGGCACGGCGCCTACCTGTCCGGCGACTCGTGCGTCAAGCGGGTCACCGACGGCTACCTGCTCGACGGGAAGGTCCCCGAGAACGGCACCACCTGCCCCTCTTCGTGATCCCAGAAGGGACATCGACCGGGAAAACCCCTACGGAGTTACCGGAAGGATTCTGTAGGTGACAAATGGTTTGACATTCCCTCAACTGTGCTATCTCGGCACTAGGATGGATCCGTGAAGGTGCGGGTGAACTGATGCGCGAGCCATGGCATCCCGCTGCGGATGACATCAAGCTGGCCGAGGTCATGCACGCGCTGGCCGATCCGGTGCGGCTTGAGATCCTGGCGAGACTCGCCAGGAGCGAGGGTGAGAACTGCGGGGAGATCGGCAGTGGCATCGACGTGCACAAGTCCACGATGTCCCACCACTATCGGGTCCTGCGGGAGGCCGGGGTCACCCTGACCACCATGGACGGCCGCTCACGCCTGGTCAGGTTGCGGCGTGACGACCTGAACACGCGCTTCCCCGGCCTGCTCGACTCGGTGCTGAACGCGCTGCGCTGAGCGGTCGGCCGGGCGCCCGGGGTCCCAGGCCGGAAGCGTTTCAGGCCGGGGTCGGGGTGCCCGCGGCCCGCGCGATCCGCGCCGCCGAGCGGGACACCGCGTCGAGCGCCCCGCGCGTGCCGGCGCGCAGCAGCCGCCCGTCCCGCTTCACGACGCGGCCCGCCACGATCACGGTGTCCACGTTGGCCGGCCCCGCGGCGGTCACCACGGCGCCGACCGGGTCGTGGACCGGCGCGAGGCCGAGGTCCCCGGCGCGGAGCATGACGACGTCGGCCTGCCTCCCCGGCCGCAGCGAGCCGATCAGGCCGTCCATGCCGAGTACGGCGGCCCCCTCGACGGTGGCCATCCGCAGCACCTCGGCGGCGGTGAGCGATCCTCCCCTGGCCCGCTCGGCGGCGAACGCGGCGCGCATCACGGCGAACATGTCGCCCGGCGTTGCGGTGACCGTGTCGACGCCCAGCCCGGTCGTGACGCCGAAGCCGCGGAACCTGCCTGTCTCCGGCAGGCCGTGCCCCATCTGGGACTCGACGGCCGGGGCGACGGAGGCGACGCCGCCGCTGTCCGCGATGAGCCCCATCGCCTCGTCGGTGAAGCCGTTGCCGTGCACGAACATCACGTCGGGCCCGAGGAGCCCCTCGCGGTGCAGCCACTCGACGGTCCCGGTCCCGGTGGCGTGCACACTGATCTGGAGGCCGAGTTCGCGGGCCAGCAGCCAGTCGGCCCTGGCCGCCTCCGCGGGGCCGTAGACGGGCCCGAGCGCCGCCAGGGCCGGGGTCACCAGGGCGGGCAGGCTCAGCCCGGCGATCCGCCGCACCTCCGCCCGCCGGCGCGGGTCGCTCCCGGCTCCGGGAGGGGCGTAGCCGAAGACGCAGCGGATTCCCGACCCGGCCAGGGCGTCGAGCGCGGCGTCGGTGTGACCGGGGGTGATCTGGATGTGCGACCAGTCGTAGACGGTGGTGGTCCCGGAGTCGAGCGCCTCAAGCGCGCCCCACAGGTTGGCCGCGTGGACGTCCTCGGCCAGGAACACGGGGCCGAGCCTGCCCAGCACGAGGTCGAGGTAGTCCCCCAGCGTGGTGTCGGCCGCGATCGAACGCAGGACGCTCTGCCACATGTGCCGGTGCGTGTCGACGAGGCCGGGCAGCACGATCATGCCCGTCGCGTCGAGGACCTGGGCGTCCTCCGCTGCCAGGTTCGCCCCGACGGCGGCTATCACCCCGTCCTCGATGAGGACGTCCGCGTCCGGCAGGACGCGCACCTCGGGGTCGGTGTCGACGACGGTTCCGCCGGCGATGAGCATGCGCATGGAACATCTCCCTACCAAGAAAGCAATCGGAAAAGCTTTCTCAAAAGCTATCAGGGGAGAGAGCTATCCTCAATCCATGGCACCGGGAGACAGCGCCGGACGGGACCACGTCGACGAGATGATGGAGGGGTGGCGAGCGGAGCTGCCCGAGGCCGCGACCGTCCAACTGGAGATCGTCAAGCGTGTCGGGCGGCTGAAGTCCATGGTCGAGGAGGTCACCCAGACCGTGCTCGGCGAGTACGGCCTGACCTACGCCGAGTTCGACGTGCTGGCGACGTTGCGCCGGGCGGGCGCCCCCCATCGCCTCAAGCCCAGCATGCTCGCCTCCCGTTCCTCGCTGACCACCGGCGGGACGAGCAACATTCTGCAGCGGCTGACCGCCGCCGGGCTCGTCGAGCGCGAGCCGGACCCGGCGGACGGCCGCAGCTCCTGGGTGTGCCTGACGCCGCTGGGCGTCCGGCGGGCCGAGGAGCTCGCCCTGGCCACGACCGAGGCGCACGACAACCTCCTGGCGGGCGTCTCCGAGGAGAGCGCGCGGACCCTGGCCGACCTGCTGCGCGAGGTGCTTCTCACGCTCGGCGACCGGGCGGGCGCCTCACGCCGGGGCTGACCCCCATCCCAGACCCTCGGCCCAGTCGGCCGGGTGCCCGGGCGCCGCCTCACCGGTCTCCTCGGCCCTGCCGACCCGGTCGAGCCTGAAGGCGCGGACGTCCTGCCTGAGCCTGCACACACCCACGAGATACCAGTGCCCGCCACGCCCGCCGACCAGGACCGTCGGTTCGACCTCGCGGACGCTCACCCGTCCACGCCGGTCCTCGTACTCGATCCTGAGCACCCGCCCGTGCAGCAGCGCCCGCTCGACCACCGCCGAAACCCGGGGATACGGCTCCGCCTCGGCGGCCGTGCCCGGCCGTACGGCCGGCTCCCGCGCCCCCTGCGCGGGCAGCGCGGCCTCCAGCTTGCGCAGGGCGTCCCGGGCCGGCCCCTCCTCCTCCCGGGAGAGCGCGGCCACGACCGCCGCCGCCTCCTCCCGGGTCAGGCCGAGCGGACCCAGGGTCATGCCCTCACCGAGAAGGTAGCCACCGTCCCCGTCCGTCCGCGCGCGCACCGGCACACCGGATCTTCGCAGGTCGGAGACGTCACGTTCGACCGTACGGGCGCTCACCCCGAGCCTGGCGGCGAGCTCGCCCACCGACAGGGCCTCGGGCGAGGCGGCGCGGAGTTCCCCGAGCAGAGCGTGCAGCCGGTCGGTACGGTTCACACTTGTCACGTTACGCGTCGATACCGACACTCCCCACTTTTCCCGCCCCAGTTGGGCAGTTGAACACACAAAACAGCACCGATACCCTGTGTCGACGTATCTCATTGGAGCCCGATGGCCGCAAGTCCGAAACACCCCCTGGCCGCCGGCCGGAACTCCGGCGGAAAGCACGACGTCACCCCCTCGGGGTCCAAGGCGACGAAGGTCATCACCCTCACCGGGATCGGTGTCGTCTCGCTGCTCCTGATCGGCTACTGCTCGGCGCAGGACGACTACGAGGAGGTCGGGGCCGAGTGCGTCGACCTCAACAGCTACCAGCCGGACGGCTCGTACACGGTCGTCGACGAGGACTACTGCGACGATGACGACGAGAGCAGCTACCACGGCTCCCACGGTGCCTACCGGTGGTACTACGGCGGCGTGAGGACGGGGACCCGGATCGGCCACGGCACCACGGTGCGTCCCTCCGACGTGCGGATCACGACCCGCAAGGGAACGGTCATCCAGCGAGGCGGCTTCGGGAGCCGCTGGGGCAGCGGCGGAAGCTGACCCGGGCGGATGAGACGCGAGACCTCGCCTCCCCGCGACGGCTGGGAGGCCATCATCGAGAGCCAGGGGCTGGCCTATCACCGCACGGCCCATCCCGGCGGCCTGGATCGCCCCTACTGGGACGAGGGCGCGCACTACGTCTTCTCCATGGACGAGGTGCTCAGCCTTGAGGCCCAGGTGGAGGAACTGCACCGGATGTGCCTGCACGTCGTCGAGCACGTCGTCGAGCGGGGCCGCTACGCCGACTTCGCCGTGCCGGAGTGGGCGGGGCAGGAGATCGCCGACTCCTGGCGGCGCGGCGACCCCCACCTGTTCGGCCGCTTCGACCTGCGTTACGACGGAACCGGCCCGGCCAAGCTGCTCGAGTACAACGCCGACACCCCGACCAGCCTGCTGGAGAGCTCGGTCGTGCAGTGGTTCTGGCTGCGTGACCGCCATCCGGGCGACGACCAGTGGAACTCCATCCACGAACGGCTCATCGACCGGTGGCGGCAGATAGCCGAGGGGCTGCCGACCGGGCCCTCACACTTCGCCTGGACCAGGATGGACGAGACCGGTGAGGAGGCGATGACGATCGCCTACCTCCAGGAGACCGCCGAGCAGGCGGGGCTGAGCACGATCGCCGTGGCCATGGAGGACATCGGCTGGGACGGCCTCAACCTGCGCTTCGTCGACATGGAACGCCGGGTGATCCGCTCCCTGTGCAAGCTGTACCCCTGGGAGTGGGCCGTCGCCGACCCCTTCGGCGCCAGGGCGGTGCGCCAGCAGGTCTCCTCGACCTGGATCGAGCCGCTGTGGAAGATGCTGCTGTCGAACAAGGCGCTGCTCGCGGTGCTCTGGGAGCTGTACCCCGGCCATCCCAACCTGCTGCCCGCCTACCTCGACGGCCCCCGCGACCTGACCTCCTACATCGTCAAGCCACTGCTCGGCAGGGAGGGCGCGGGCATGCGGATCGTCACCCCCGGCACGAGCGTCGAGACCCCGGGCGACTACGGCGCCGAGGGGCACGTCCACCAGGAGTTCCAGGCGCTGCCGCTCTTCGACGGCTGGCGTCCGGTGCTCGGCGCCTGGGTCGTCCACGACGAGGCGGCCGGGGTCGGCATCCGCGAGACATCCGGGCTCGTCACCGACGACACCTCATCCTTCGTCCCGCACCGCATCGAACTCTGAGGCCCCCTCGGCTCCGCCTGAAAGCCCAGAAGAGCCCGAAAAGAGAGAACCATGATCCCCACCCCTCAGCCGCTCGCCATCGCGGGCACGGAGACCGTCTCGCTCGCCGAGACCCTCGGCCGCGGCGCCCTCGCCATCGCCTCCTACGCCGTGCTCGGCGTGATCCTGCTGATCATCGGCTTCTATGTGATCGACCTCGCCATCCCCGGCAAGCTCAGCAGGTTGATCAGGGTCGACCGCAATCCCAACGCCACGATGCTCACCGCCTCCGGCCTGACCGCCGTCGGACTGATCGTCGCGGCCTCCATCTGGTCCTCCGGCGGAGCCCTGCACGAGGGACTGCTGGCCACCCTGGTCTTCGGGCTGGCCGGCATCGCCGTGCAGACGGTGGCGATGCTCGCCTTCGACAGGGTGGTCGGGATCTCCGTCCGCGAACTCGTCACGGAGTCCGACCTGCAGCCGGGCACACGTCTTCTCGCGGTTACCCACGTGGTCATCGGGCTGATCACGGCCGTCGCCGTCATCTGACCGCCCCCGGGATCGGCGCCCGGGCCTCCGGCCGCGGCTGGCGCATCCCTCGCGACCTGGCACTCTTATCACGTGAGGGAGCGGAGCGAGAGAGCCAGCAGACACAGCGACGCCGTGGCAGGGGCCGGGCAGGGGGATCTCGCCTCGGACCGGATACGGCAGGACACCACCCGCAGGCTGGAGCGGGCCATGGGAACGCTGGGAACGGCCGCCATGTCGAGGATGGACGAGCGGCTGATGTGGTTCCGCGCCCTGTCCGCCGAGGACAGGTCGTGGGTCGGGCTGGTCGCCCAGGCGGGCATCGCCGCGTTCGTCGAGTGGTTCCAGCACGCCGGAGAGGGCCGCCTGACCCCCAGCATCGAGTTCTTCGGCACCGCGCCGAGAGAGCTGAAGCGCTCCATCTCGCTGCAGCAGACGGTCGACATCGTCCGCATGGTCGTCGAGGTCGTCGAGGCGCAGACCGGGGAGCTGGCCGCGCCGGGCGGGGAGGCGCAGCTCCAGCAGGCGATGCTCCGCTACACCCGTGACGTCGCCTTCGCCGCCGCGCAGGTCTACGCGCGCGAGGCGGAGGCGCGCGGCGCCTGGGACGCGCGCCTTGAGGCGTTGATCGTGGACGCCCTGGTCAGGGGCGAGGTCGACGACGGCCTGCACTCGTGGGCCGCGGCGCTCGGCTGGACCTCCTCCCCCGTCGTCGTGCTGGCCGGGCAGACGCCGGACGACGACCCGCAGGCGGTGATCGACGGGCTGCGCGACCGGGGCCGCAGATCCGGCCTCGACATGCTGGCCGGTGTCCAGGGCGGCCGCCTGATCGTGATCGTCGGCGGCGCGGACAGCGTCGGCGCGGCGGCCAGGCACGTGGTGCCGCGTTTCGGCCCCGGCCCCGTCGTGATCGGCCCCGAGGTGAACGACCTGCAGGCGGCCGCCAGTTCGGCCAGGGCCGCGATAGCCGGGCTGCGGGCGGCGGCCGGCTGGCCGGACGCCCCCCGGCCCGTCCACGCGGAGGACCTGCTGGCCGAGCGGGCCATCGACGGTGACGCCGACGCGAGGGGCCAGCTGATCGAGAACGTCTACGTCCCGCTCGCGGGCACGCCCCTCCTCGACACCCTGGCGACCTATCTGGAGCAGGGCACTTCCCTGGAAGCCACGGCCCGGTTACTGTTCGTGCACCCGAACACGGTTCGCTACCGCCTGCGGAAGATCACCGAGCTGACGGGCTACCAGCCGACCGAGGGCCGCTCTGCCTTCACGCTGCAGGTCGGGCTCATTCTCGGCCGCTTGTCCGAGACGGACGTCACATAGTGGTTTGCCGGTAATCTCCAAGAAACCTCCGTTGTAGGCTTCCTACAAGAGAGTGAACACAAAGTTCGTCAGAATCCCTATCCGTGTAGCGAAGTTCTACAGGGCACGCTGGGGTTCGTGCTCGTACTCGTCGCGCCGGGCCAAGGCGCCCAGACTCCAGGCTTCCTGACCCCGTGGCTTGAGCTACCGGGTCTGGCGGACCGCCTGTCCGCGTGGTCCGACCTGATCGGTCTCGACCTGATCTCCTACGGGACCACCGCGGGAGCGGACGAGATCCGTGACACCGCGGTGGCTCAGCCACTGCTCGTAGCCGCCGGGCTGGCCGTCGCCGAGGTCCTCGGGGCCTCCCCCGACGTCGTCGCCGGGCACAGCGTGGGCGAGCTGACCGCCGCCGCGCTGGCCGGGGTGCTGACCCCCGAGCAGTCCCTGACCCTCGTGCGCGAGCGCGGCCTGGCCATGGCCGAGGCCGCCGCGGTCACCGAGACCGGCATGATCGCCGTCCTCGGCGGCGAGGAGGAGGACGTGCTCGCCGCCATCGACAAGCACGGTCTCACCCCCGCCAACGTCAACGGTGCCGGGCAGATCGTCGCGGGCGGCACCCTGGCCCAGATCGAGGAGTTCAAGGCCGACCCGCCCGCCCGTGCCAGGCTGATCGCCCTGTCGGTCGCGGGCGCCTTCCACACCGAGCACATGGCCCCCGCCGTCGACCGTCTGCGTACGGCCGCCGCCGCCATCACCCCGAACGACCCCGCCGTCACGCTGCTGTCCAACGCCGACGGCGCCGCGGTCGCCGGCGGCGCCGAGTTCGTCGAGCGCCTGGTCAACCAGATCGCCAACCCGGTCCGCTGGAACGCCTGCATGACGACCATGGCCGACATGGGCGTCACCACGATGATCGAGCTGACCCCCGGCGGCACCCTGACCGGCCTGGCCAAGCGCGCCCTGCGCGGCGTGAAGGCCGTCCCCCTGAAGACCCCCGACGACCTGGACGCGGCACGAGAGGCCCTCAAGTGAAAGTACGGCAGGGCGCTCCGGGCGCGAAGATCCTGGCACTGGGCCACTACCAGCCGTCCAACGTGGTCACCAACGACGATCTCGCGGCGACCATGGAGACCAACGACGAGTGGATCCAGAGCCGGGTCGGCATCAAGGAGCGCCGGATCGCTCTCGCCTCCGAGTCCGAGATCGACCTCGCCGTGCAGGCGGGCGGCAAGGCCCTGGCCACCAGCGGGCTCTCGGCCTCCGACATCGACCTGGTGATCGTCGCCACCTGCACGCTCGAAGCCCAGATCCCCAACGCCGCCGCCAGGGTCGCCACCCGCCTCGGCATCGAGTCTCCGGGCGCGTTCGACGTGAACACCGCCTGCTCCGGTTTCTGCTACGCCCTGGCCGTCGCCGACGACGCCATCCGCTCGGGCTCGGCGACCAACGTCCTGGTCATCGGCACCGAGAAGCTCTCCCAGTGGATCGACTGGACCGACAGGAGCACCGCGGTGATCTTCGCCGACGGTGCGGGAGCCGCGGTCGTCGGCCCTTCGCAGACACCGGGCATCGGCCCCGTCGTGTGGGGCAGCGCGGGCGACAAGTCCGAGGCGATCATGATCAAGGACCGCGCCTCCCACCTGACACAGGAGGGCCAGACGGTCTTCCGCTGGGCCACCACGGCCCTGCACCCGGTGGCCAAGCAGGTCTGCGAGGCCGCCGGAGTCGACCCCGCCGACCTCGCGGCCTTCGTGCCCCACCAGGCCAACCTGCGCATCATCGAAGCCATCGCCCGCAAGATCGGCGCGGAGAACGCCGTCATCGCCAGGGACATCGTCCTGGCGGGCAACACCTCCGCCGCCTCGGTCCCGCTGGCCCTGTCCCGGATGGTCGAGCGCGGCGAGGTCCAGTCGGGCGGACTCGCCCTGCTACTCGGTTTCGGCGCCGGCCTCACCTATGCCGGCCAGGTCGTCGAGATCCCCTAGAGCTTGTACGGCTCCGGCCGTGCAAAACCCAAGAAGACCCAACATCACCACCCAATCCCAAGGAGAACACTCGACATGGCCCTGACCGAGCAGGAGATCCTCGCTGGTATCGGCAAGATCATCAACGAGATCACCGGGATTCCGGCCTCCGAGGTCAGCCCGGAGAAGAGCTTCGTTGACGACCTCGACATCGACTCGCTGTCCATGGTCGAGATCGCCGTCGCCGCCCAGGACGAGTTCGGCGTCGAGATCCCCGACGAGCAGCTCAAGAACCTCAAGACCGTCAAGGACGTCATCGGTTTCATCCAGAACTGAGAAAGGTCTCTGGACACCTACCGGCTTCGGCCCGCGAATCACAAGGAGCGCAAGACAGTGAACACAGACCAGGTACGCGTCGTCGTCACCGGGCTCGGCGCGACCACGCCCCTCGGTGGGAACGTCGCCTCGTCCTGGTCGGCGCTTCTCGCCGGTCAGTCGGGGGTTCGCAACCTCACCGAGGACTGGGTCGACTCAGTCCCGGTGAAGTTCGCAGCCGCGGCCGCCGTGGACCCGACCGAGGTTCTGCCCCGGCCGGAGGCACGGCGGCTGGACCGCGCGGAGCAGTTCGCGCTGGTCGCGGCCCGTGAGGCCTGGGCGCACGCCGCGATCGACAAGGTCGACCCCGAGCGTCTCGGCGTGGTCGTCGGCAGCGGCATCGGCGGCATCACCACGGTCCTGGCCGCCTACGACACCTTCAAGGAGAGGGGCTGGCAGCGACTGTCGCCCTTCACCGTGCCGATGCTGATGCCCAACGGCGCCGCAGGCTGGATCGGCATCGAGATCGGCGCCCGCGCCGGCGTGCACGCGACCGTGAGCGCCTGCGCCACCGGTGCCGAGTCGATCGGATACGGCATCGAGATGATCCGCTCCGGACGTGCCGACGTGGTGGTCGCGGGCGGCACCGAGGCGGCCATCCACCCGCTGAACATCGGTTCCTTCGCCGCCATGCGCGCGATGTCCACCCGCAACGACGCGCCCCACCTCGCCTCACGGCCCTGGGACAAGAGCCGTGACGGATTCGTGCTCGGTGAGGGCGCCGGCATCGTGGTGCTGGAGTCCGAGGAGCACGCCCTCGCGCGTGGCGCCAAGATCTACGCGGTGGCGGCGGGCGTCGGTTACTCAGCCGACGCGCACCACATCGCCCAGCCCGAGCCCCTCGGCGCGGGCGTCATGCTGGCCATGCGCCGCGTCCTGGAGAACTCCGGCCTGACCGGTGCCGACATCAAGCACATCAACGCGCACGCGACCTCCACCCCCGCGGGTGACGTGGTCGAGACGGTTGCGATCAGCGAGGTCATCGGCAACCACCCGCTGGTCACCAGCACCAAGTCGATGACCGGGCACCTGCTCGGCGGCGCCGGTGGCATCGAGTCGGTCTTCACCATCCTGGCGCTGCACGAGCGGATCGCCCCCGCCACGATCAACATCGACGAGCTCGACGAGGGCGTCGAGGTGGACATCGTGCGTGACAAGCCGCGCGCGCTGCCCGACGGCCAGATCGCCGCGATCAACAACTCCTTCGGGTTCGGCGGACACGACGTCGCCGTGGCCTTCACCAGCATCTGACAGGAGCCCGTGATGACTGTGCTCGACAACAGGGTGGTGAACGACGCCTCCGACAAGGAGGCCGACGATCCCCGCGACCCCCAGGTGCGTCTGGCCGCCCTCCTCGACGAGGGATCGATCAGGCTGATCTCTCCTGTGGACCGCAGCGGGGCGCTGGCGGCGATGGGTCGCGTTGAGGGCGTCCCCGTCGTGGTCTTCGTCAGCGACGCCCGGATGCAGGGCGGCGCGATGGGCAGCCAGGGGTGCGAGCACATCGTGCACGCCTACGACGTAGCGGTCCGCGAGCGGGTCCCGATCATCGGCGTGTGGCACTCCGGCGGCGCTCGGCTCGCCGAGGGCGCCGAGTCGCTGCACGCGGTCGGCCGTGTCTTCGCCGCCATGACCCGGGCCTCCGGAGTCGTCCCGCAGCTCTCCGTGGTCGTCGGCCCCGCGGCGGGCGGCGCCGCCTACGGGCCCGCGCTGACCGACATCGTGATCCTGGCCGACGAGGGCCGCATCTTCGTCACCGGCCCCGACGTGGTGCGCAGCGTCACCGGCGAGCAGATCGACATGGCCGCCCTCGGCGGCCCAGAGCCGCACAGCAAGCGCAGCGGCGTGGTCCACATCGTCACCAAGACCGAGACCGACGCCTACCTGCAGGCCCGCCGCCTGGCGGTGCTGCTGGGCCACCAGGGCAGGGTCCGCACCGACCTCGACGAGGTCGACTTCTCCGACCTGCTGCCGGACAACCCCCGCCGCGCCTACGACATCAAGCCGCTGGTCAAGGGACTCCTGGACGAGCCCGGAGTCGAGTTGCACGCCAAGTGGGCGCCGAACGTCGTCACCACGCTCGGCCGTCTCGGCGGCCGGACCGTCGGCGTCGTCGCCAACAACCCGATGCGTCTCGGCGGCTGTCTCGACGCCACCTCGGCGGAGAAGGCCGCACGGTTCGTCCGTATGTGCGATGCCTTCGGGGTGCCGCTGGTCGTCCTGGTCGACGTCCCCGGTTACCTGCCCGGCGTCGGTCAGGAGCACGACGGTGTGGTCCGCCGCGGCGCCAAGCTCCTGCACGCCTTCGCCGAGGCCTCGGTCCCGCGCGTCACCCTGATAACCCGCAAGGCGTACGGCGGCGCCTACATCGCGATGAACTCCCGCTCCCTGGGCGCGACCAAGGTCTTCGGCTGGCCGACCGCCCAGATCGCGGTCATGGGCGCGGTCGCCGCGGTACGCATCCTGAAGCGGCGCGAACTGGCCGCCGCCCCTGAGGACGAGCGCGCCGCGCTTGAGACCAGGCTCGCCGAGGAGCACGAACTCCTCGCGGGCGGGCTCCAGAGGGCCATCGAGATCGGCGTCATCGACGAGGTCATCAAGCCCGAGGAGACCCGGGGAGCCATCGCCAAGGTGCTCGCCCAGGCGACTCCGGCCCGGGGCGCCCACGGCAACATCCCGCTGTGACCTGATCCCGCCGTCACACCACGCTTCTGCGACGCCCCCGCGCGGCTCACGCCGCCGGGGGCGTCGTGCTTTCCCCGGTTCCGGGAAGGCCCGCGGCGGCCCCGGACGGTGCCGCGCCCGCGCAGGACCTCACCCCGGGAGGGAGCGCGGGCGGGTGCTCCACCGCCCGTTCGGGGAAGCGCTCTCCGGGGGGCGAAGCCGTAGGAGGGGGACGCCGGGGCGGTCACCGTCCGTGACGGGCCGCCGGGTCACACCGCGGCGTGCAGCCAGCGGACCGGGGCGCCCTCGCCCGCGTAGCGGAAGGACTCAAGCTCGGCGTCCCACTGTTTGCCGAGCATGCGATCCAGCTCCTCCTCAAGGACCACCCTGCCCTGGCGGGCCATCAGCATGGCCGAGCGCAGCCGGTCCTCGGGGATCAGGATGTCGCCCGCGGCCCCGATCACCGCCGTGAAGGCGCCGAGTGAGGGGGTGTAGGCATTGCGTGACCCGTCGGCGCCTGGTGTGGCGTCCTCCGTGATCTCGAATCGGATCCGTTGCCAGCCCATCAAGGACGAGGTGATGGCCGCCGCGGTTCCCGGCCGCCCCTCCCACTCGGCCTGGGCGCGCACGTGACCGGGCGCGGCGGGCTGTGGAGTCCAGGTCAGGTCTACGGGCACGCCAAGGACACCTGCGACCGCCCATTCGATATGAGGGCACAGCGCAGGCTGAGCTGAGTGGACGTAGAGCACGCCACGAGCAGACACCGGACCTCCCGTTTCGTACGAGGTGCGCCTTCCCCAACGGCCTCGCCAGGATGATCACAAGTGACTGAAGGAAGACTACCGTCGGTTGTGACGCCGCACCAGAGGGGGGTCATACCGAGATGTTGCGACGCGCAGACGCGTCTGCGGCATCCTCTGAAAGGAAAACACCCATCGACCTGGTGATCAACCCTGGAGTACCGGATGGACGCCGACATCACCCGTGTGGAGCCCGTCGCGGGAGTGATCTCCCTGATCAGGCCCGGCCAGTTGCTCACCGACGCCCTCGGCGCGGAGGCCGCCGAGCGGTGGACGATCGCGGTCGCCGAGACCGACGGAGTCTTCCGCGTACGGCTCTCGCCCGGCGTGGACGTCTGCGAACTGGTGGCCACGCTACGTGACCAAGGTCACAGTGCGTCACCCAACCACGTGCTGGTCGGCCAGCCCCTCTTCTTCGGCGGCCCCGCCTCACGGCCCTTCCCCGTCGACCCCGTCCCCGCGCCGGGAGGAAGCCCCGGAAGCGGGGTGACCGTCGCGGTCGCCGACACCGGCCTCGCCCCGCATCCCTGGTGGCGGGAACGGACCTGGTTCGGGGAGGGACGGCAGGAGACCGAGGTTCCCGACACCGACCGCGACGGCCTGCTGGACCCTCAGGCGGGGCACGGCACCTTCGTCACCGGCCTGGTGTTGCGCGCGGCCCCCGGGGCACGGATCCGCCCGCTACGGGTGCTGGACGGCCGGGGCCTGGGAGACGAGGCGGCGCTGCTGCGCGTCCTGGGCAGGCTCGCGAACGATCCACCGCAGGTGCTCAACCTCTCCCTCGGCTGCCACACCTTCGACGACAGGCCCTCCCCGCTGGTCGAGACCGCGCTGGCCGGATTGTCCTCGACCGCCGTCGTCGCCTGCGCGGGCAACACGGCCTCGACCCGCCCGTTCTGGCCCGCCGCCCTGCCCGGAGTGGTCGCGGTGGGCGCGCTCGACGCGGCCGAGCAGGCCAGAGCCCCGTTCTCCGCGCACGGCCCGTGGGTGGACGCCTGGACACGCGGCGAGTGGCTGCACAGCGCCTTCCTGCGCCATGGAGCGTTCCGCGGCTACGCCGGATGGAGCGGGACCTCCTTCGCCGCGGCCGTGGTCAGCGGAGCGATCGCCGCAGCGACCGGGGAGCGTACCCCGAAGGAGGCGGCGGCCCACGTTCTCGATCCCACCCGCAACCGGCGAATTCCGGATCTGGGGGTCGTCGTGCCCACGCCAAGGTAAAGTCTCACCCAAAGTCTTCACGCGATCACGAAATGTGTTCGCCGTGGTCTCGGAGGCGCCGGTGAGTGACCAGCAGACGATCGACGCCGCGCTGGCAGGCGACCAGGCCGCGTGGGACGCGCTGGTGACCCGCTTCTCCGGCAGGCTCTGGTCGGTGGCCCGCGCCCACGGCCTCAGCGCGGCGGACGCCGCGGACGTGGTGCAGGGCACGTGGCTGCGGCTGGTCGAGAGCCTGCACACCATACGCGACCCCGAGCGGATCGGTTCCTGGCTGCTCACCACGGCCAGACGTGAGGCCTCTCTCCTGAGCAGGCGCACCCGGGGCGAGCGGCTCGTCGCCGACCCCGCCGCCGCCGAGCGGGCCGAGGCCGAGCCCGGCCCCTCGCGGGCCGACCACGCCGTCCACCCCGATCCGGCGTTGACCGTGCTCTCCGCCGACGAGGGCCGCCGGCTGTGGCGCACCGTCGAGACGATGCACGAGCCCTGCCGTTCGCTGCTCCTGCTGATGGCCACCGCGCCGGACGCGGGGGTCCACCAGCTCGCCGTACGGCTGGGCATGCCCAGCGGCAGCTACGGCCCCACCAGAGGGCGCTGCCTGAACCGGCTACGCACCATGCTCACCGCCCAGGAGGCGCAACCGTGACCACCCGCCGTCCCCCCGCGATCGACGACGAGTCCCTGGTCGCGGCGCTCCGTCTGGCCGCGGGTAAGGACCCCGTCCCGGCACACGTCCTCTCGGCGTCCAGGGCGGCCTTCGGCCTTCGGGTGCCCGGCGCCTCGACCGCGATCCCGGTGTCCACGCCCGCCCCGGCCGGCGTGCGGTCCGCCGAGGGGGCACGGCTGCTGCGCTTCAGCGCCGCCGGTCTCGTCGTCGAGCTGGAGATCGTCCCCGTCGACGGCCTGGTCGACCTGGCGGGACAGGTCTCCCCCCTCCCCGAGGCCGGCACGACGGTCGAGGTGCGCACCCCTCACCTCACCGCGTCGCGTGAGCTGTCCGCGACGGGCCAGTTCGCCGTCACCGGGTTGCCGCCCGGCTGGTTCAGCGTGGTGTGCAGGCGTCCCGGCCACGGCCCGGTCGTCACCAGCTGGACCCGGATCCGTCCCTAGGTGGTGCCGGACGAGGCGGTCGCCGCCGCGGAGCTGGCGCTGGAGACGTCCGGCAGTGACCCCGCGCGAGCCGGAGAGCTGGCACGTGAGGTGCTGCGCTCGATGACGGTCCCCGACGAGGCCGCCACGATCGCCCATCGGGCTCTGGCGCTGGCCGCCAGGGAGCTGGGAGATCTCCCACTGGCCGAGAGCCATCTGAGCAGGGCCGTCGGCATCGCGCTGGCGGCGGGGTTGCGGCACAGGGCGGCCCAGGCCCGTCTCTCCCTGGTCCACGTCAACGCCGAGCTCGGCCGTCCCACACAGGCCCTCACCGTCGCCGCCGCGGCCGAGCCGTACCTCAGGCCGGTCGAGGTGGCCAAGCTCGGGGTCCATCGGGCGGTGGCCCTGGCCAGGCTCGGCCGCTACGCGGAGGCCGCCGACCAGTGTGACCGGGCCGTCGGCCTGCTGGAGGAGGACCCCAGGTTCCTCGCCGGGGCCCTGCTGAACCGGGGGCTGGCGCGGGTCTTCCTGGGAGAGTTCGAGGCGGCGGAGTCCGACCTGGCCCGCTGCGCCGAGCTGGCCGGCCGGGCCGGTCTCGACCATGTGGTCGCCCTCGCCGAGGGGAACCTGCCCTTCCTCGCCGCGCGGCGCGGCGATCTGCCCGCCGCCTTCGCCGCCTACCGGCGTGCCGAGGACAGCCTGTTCGGCTACCCGGAGCGGCTGGCCACGACGCGTTGCGACCTGGCCGAGGCACTGGTCGCCGCCCATCTGCCGGGCGAGGCGCGGGTGCTGCTCGACCTGGCGGTGCCCGAACTCATCGCGGCGGGCGCGCAGGGCGCCCTGGCCGAGGCCCTTCTGCTGCTGGCCAGGGCCGAGTTGCGCACGGGTGAGCCGCACCGCGCCCTGCAGACCGCCGAGCGCGCGGGCGCCGCCCTGACCGCGCAGGAACGCGCCGCCCTGGTGCCGCTCACGACGGAGATCGCCCTGAGGGCCCGGCTGGCTCTCGGCTCACCGACCCGGGAGTTGCTCACCGAGTTGCTCGCCTGTGCCGGTGACCTCGACGAGACCGGGCACGCGGAGGTCGCCGGGGAGCTGAGGCTCACCGCCGCGGAGGTCGCGCTGCTGGTCGGCGACCGCTCGGCCGCCGACGGCCAGCTCGACCGGCTCACCCGTGGTCCCGGAGTGGTCTCCCGGCACGCCTCGGCGCTGAAACGGGAGCTCGCCGGAGACAGGCGTGGGGCATTCGCCGAGGTCAGGGCCGGCCTGTCCGCGGTCGCCGCCCGTACGGCCACCGCGGAGGACCCTCGGGTCCGCGCCCACGCGGCCAAGGCCGGTGAACCGCTGGCCGAATTCGGGCTCACACTGGCCCTGCGCACCGGGCGGGGCCGTACGCTCCTGGCCTGGGCCGAGCGATGGCGGGCCGTCGCGGGTGGTTCTGAACGGTCACGGGTTCCCGGCGTCGCGGAGCTCCGGGCGGCGCTCGGCGACGCGGTCCTGGTCGAGTTCGCCAGGAACGGCGACGAACTGGTCGCCGTCGCGGTCTCGCCAGAACGGGTCTCGCTACGCCGTCTCGGCTCCTTCTCCGCCGTCGCGGAGGCCGTTGTGCGGCTCAGGTACGGCCTGCGCAGGGCGCATCTGCGCGATGGGCGGGCGGCAGACGTCGCCGGGGAGGCGGCCCTGCTCGAACGTCTGCTGCTCGGTCCCCTGTCGGGAGTCCTGGGTGACAGGGCGCTGGTGGTCGTACCGACCGGGGCGCTGCACACCCTGCCGTGGCCGGTCCTGCCGTCGAACTCCGGGCGCCGGGTCTCGGTGGCCTCCTCGGCCGCTTCCTGGCTGGCCGGCGGGCGGGTGCGGGCCGCGGGGGCGGGGAGGATCGTGGTGGCCGCCGGACCGGGGCTGCTGCACGCCGAGGCGGAGGCGGAGATGGTCGCCGCCCGTCATCCCGGTGCCGAGCGGATCCCGGCGCTGCGTCCCGAGGTGGTCACGGCACTGCCCGGGACCGGGGTCGCGCACCTGGCCGCGCACGGCACGTTCTGCTCCCGCAGCCCGCTGTTGTCCGGCATCGATCTTGAGGATGGCAGACTGATGGCCTACGACCTGCTTCGGCTGCGCGTTCCACCCAGGCTGGTCGTGCTTTCGGCGTGTGACGCCGGGATGGCCCATGCCCCCGCGGACGGAGCTCCGCTGGGGCTGGCGGGTGCCTTCCTGTCGCTGGGGACGCAGTGCGTGGTGGCCAGCCTGGTGCCGGTACGCGACGAGGAGACCCTCGACCTGATGACGGTCTTCCACGAACTGCTGGCCGCGGGCCACTGCCCCGCCCAGGCACTCGCCACGGCGAACGCGAAGACGGGGGTGGCCGGTTTCGTCTGCCTGGGGTACGGCGATCAGCCGGTGGCGACGGGCCGCGCGGGGTCAGCGACCCAGTTGGACCAGGAGCCGACGTAGAGGGCGGCCGGGATGCCCGCGACGTCGAGCGCCAGCACCTCGTGGGCGGCCGTCACGCCTGACCCGCAGTAGGCGCCGACCCGCACGCCGGGGACCGCGCCGAGCGTGTTGAACCGCTCGCGCAGGAAGTCGGGCAGGTGGAAACGCCCGGAGGGGTCGACGTTCTCTCCGGTGGGGGCGCTGACCGCGCCGGGAATGTGCCCCGCGACGGGATCGATCGGTTCGACCTCTCCCCGGTAGCGCTCCGCGGCGCGGGCGTCCAGCAGAACCCCGTCCTTGGCGAGTTCGGCGGCCTGGTCCGCGTCGAGCACGGGCATCCCGCCGGGGCGGGCGGTGAAGTCGCCCTGGGCCGTCTCCTGGTCGCCCTCGGCGAGAGGCAGCCCCTCGGCGGTCCACGCGCGCAGGCCACCGTCCAGGACCCGGACGTCCGGATGGCCGAAGTGGCGCAGCGTCCACCAGGCCCGGGCGGCGGCGGTCGAGTCGGCCTCGTCGTAGACCACGACCGTACGGGAGCCGGAGACGCCCAGGCGGCGCATGGCCTCCTGGAAGTGCTCGGCGGAGGGCAGCGGGTGACGGCCCTCCTCCCCCGCGGGGGCGGCGAGGTCGGCGTTCAGGTCGCAGAAGACGGCGCCGGGGATGTGCCCCTCGCGGTAGGAGTCGACCCCCGGAGGGCCGCCCAGCTTCCAGCGGACGTCCAGGATCGTCGCCCCGGTCAGGGCGGACAGCTCGGACGGGGTGATCAGCGGGCTCATCGGGTGCTTACCTCCAGCAAGGGAACATGCTGCTCCGCGGTGGTCAGGGAGCCGTGGACGCCGACGAACGACGACTCGAACGGCTCCCTGACCGAGGCGGTGATCGCGCAGTCGGTGTACGGCACAGCCAGGACGTCGCCGATCCTGAGCAGCCAGTCCGGCCGCACCTGGGGCCCGAACCAGCCCGACTCGACGGCTTCCTGCCGGGAGACGACCCACGCCCTGCCCGCCAGGAGCTCACGCCAGGTGCCGAGCACGGCCTGTGTGGCGCCTGGGGCGGTGTAGATGTGCCTGACCCGGGTGTCGCCGCCGAGCAGGGCGACGCCCTCGCGCAGCGCGGCGCCGCGTTCCTCCGGGCCGTCCACGTCGATCAACTCGGTGACGTTGACCATGCCGTGGTCGGCGGTGACGTACATCGCGGCCCCCTGCGGGAGGGTGCCCGCGAGCCGTTCGGCGAGTTGGTCGACGACGGCGAGCCGGTCGAGCCACTGCGGGGAGCCCCAGCCGAACCGGTGGCCCGCGGCGTCGAGGTCGCCGTAGTAGACCGTCACGTGGGAGCGGGGGCGGGTCAGGGCCACGCGCGCGCCCTCGACCCGGTCGTCGAGTGCGTCGGCGCCGAAGAAGTCCGTGCCCCGGTAGACGGCCCGGTTGAACGCGGTCGGCCCGAACGCGGACGGGGCGACGTAGCTCACGGAGACGCCGGCCGCCGCGGCGCGTTCGAAGACGGTCGGGGTCGGCTGCCACTCGTCGGGCGGGACCGTCGGGCCCGCCGAGGTCCAGCGCAGGCAGTTGAGCAGATGGCCCGTGCCGGGCATGGCGAGCTGGTAGCCGAGCATGCCGTGCTCGCCCGGCGGCAGGCCGGTGCCCAGCGTGCCGAGGCTGGTCGCGGTGGTCGCGGGAAAGCCCGCGGTGAGCACCCTGGCCCGTCGCGCGGACAGGAACGGGGCCGCCTCCGGGTGGGCGTCGAGCAGTTCGGCGCCCAGGCCGTCGACGAGGAACACCAGGACGTGCCGGGCGGCTTCGAGCCCCAGCGGGTTGCCGTGGCCGTCCACCCCGAGCACGGCCAGCAGTGAGCGGGACAGGTCGGCCAGGGAGGCCGTGCCGTACACGGGGAGCAGCGGGGCGGTCATGAGGCGGCGTGGGCGGTGGCCTCGGAGAGCGCCTTGGCGAAGGCCAGCACGTGTGAGACGGCCTCGGGGCCGTCGGCCGCCTCGCTCACCCTCAGGGACAGGTCGTCGGCCGTGATGGCGCCGGTGTATCCGTGGTCGGCCTCGCAGTTCTCGTCGCCGCAGGTCGCGGGCTCGAGGTCCACGTGGGAGATGGCCCCCCAGCCGATGGTGAGGGTGACCTCGTTCGGCGGCACACCCGGCACGTAGGAGGCCGGGTCGGGGACGACCCTGGTCACGGCGACCGACTGGATCCTGCTCAGGCGCACGGCCTCGGTGGTCGTCGAGGCGTGCGAGACCGAGACCCCCTCGACCGGCGAGTGCTCGTCGGTGTGGCAGACCAGCAGGCGGGTGGGGGTGAGCACCAGGACGGTGACGTGTCTGCGCACCTCCATGGCGGGGTCGAAGGTGGCCTCGTGGTGCACCACGTAGGCGCTCACCTGCTCCTTGCCCAGGGCGGAGTCGACCGCGTCGGCGACCAGGTCGGGATAATAGCCGCTGCGATCGATTGCCTCGCGCAGACCGGCGGCCGAGAGTCGGGTTTCCCTCATGGGTCCATCCTGCCCTGTCCCGGGCGGCGCTTTCACCTGGAGCCCGTGAGGTTCGGCCATCGGCGGAAAGACGCTCCCCGCGAAATGCGGTTTCCCTGAAGTAGCTAAGCGGTTAATTCGGTTTTTTGGCGTTAATTGCATTGGTAAGGCGGTGGCGGGGTTTTCATCACCACCCACGCCCCGCCCAGCCGAGACGGCGCGGCCCCGCGTCCACCCGCGGTCCGTGCTGACTGCTCAGTACGGCGCGCGCCCCGAGAACGATCACCTCCGACTCCCCGACCAGCACCGGATCGAGGTCGAGCCTCGACACCTCGGGAAGGTCGTCGGCCAGCCGCCCGACCCGGACCAGCAGCTCCTCAAGCGCCTCGACCGCGACCGGCGGGTAGCCGTACTCGCCGAACAGCAGCGGGGCCGCGTGTGGCGACCTGACCAGCGCCGCGGCGTCCTGCGAGGTCAGCGGCGCCAGACGGTAGGCCTCGTCGCGCAGCAGGCGCGCGGTGACCTCGCCGAGCCCGAAGGAGACGACGGCGCCGAAGGCGGAGTCCTCGATGACGCTGACCACGGTCGGCACCGCGGGCTGCGGGACCATCCGTTGCACCGCGAGCACCGCGCCCCGGCCGAGCTGCTCCTTCAGCCCCGCGAAGGCCTCGCGCACCCCGTCCGGACCGGTCAGGCCGAGCCGTACGGTCCCGGCGCGTTTGGCCGCCTCCGGGTCTGCCGCCTTCAGCACCACCGGCCAGCCGAGCCGTTCGGCCGCCTCGACGGCCTCCTCGGGGGAGTCGACCACCTCCGCGGGCCACACGGTCAGGCCGTAGCAGGCCAGCAGTTCGGAGGGGTCGATCTCGACGTCCTCCTCCGGCCCCTCGCCGTTCCCGGCCCGCTCCAGCCTGGACAGCACCAGCCGTCGCGCGGCGGCCGTGTCGACGCCCTCGATCTCCTCGGGCACGCCCGGGGACCGTTTGCGCCAGCGGGCGTGCCGTACGGCGTGGGCCAGGGCGCGGACCGCCTCCTCGGGAGCGGCGTAGGACGGGATCGAGCCCCGTTCGGGCACCGCGCCGGTCCGCAGCCCCGGCGGCACGCCGATCCTGCCCTCGAAGGTGGCCAGCACCGGCTTGCCGCAGTCGCGGGAGGCCCTGAGCAGTTCGGCCGCGACCTCGTCCGCCGGGCCGGGGATCGGCGGCATGTAGATGACGACGACCGCGTCCACGTCCTGGAGCACCGAGGTCAGCGCGGCGCCGAACTCGGCCGCCCCGGCCCTGGCCCCGAGGTTGACCGGCGGCGCCGGGTCGAGCCCGGCCTGTACGCAGGCGTCCGCGGCGAGCAGCGCGAGCGCGTCGGAGTTGCCGACCAGGCCGACCCTCGGCCCCTTGGGCAGCGGCTGGTAGGCCAGCAGCTGCGCGACGTCGAACTGCTGGATCAGGTCGTCGACCCGGATCACCCCGGCCTGCTCGAACAGCGAGCTGAGCGCGGTGTCCGGCAGGCCGAGCACCGGCGCCGCGTGCCCTCTGGGCACGTTCTGGGTGGTGCCGCCGCTCTTGACGACCACGATCGGCTTGCGCCTGGAGATGCGCCGCGCCAGGCGGGCGAACTTGCGGGGGTTTCCCAGGGACTCCAGGTAGAGCAGGATCACATCGGTCCTGGGGTCCTCCTCCCAGTACTGCAGCAGGTCGTTGCCGGAGACGTCGGCCCGGTTTCCCGCCGAGACGAACGAGGAGATCCCCATGCCCCGCTGGGCGACCCGCTGCAGCAGCGCGGTGCCCAGGGCGCCGGACTGGCTGAAGAAGCCGACCCTGCCGTGGCCGGGGACGGTCGCGGCCAGCGTGGCGTTCAGCCTGATCGCGGGGTCGGTGTTGGCGATGCCCAGGCAGTTGGGGCCGACGACGCGCAGGCCGTACGCGCGGGCGATGCGGACCAGTTCGTCCTGCCGATCCCGCCCCTCCTGGCCGGTCTCGCCGAATCCCGAGGAGACCACGACCAGCCCGCGCACCCCCTTCTCCGCGCACTCCTTGACCACCTCGATCACCCCGTCCGCCGGTACGGCCAGCACCGCGAGGTCCACCTCCCCGTCGATGGCCGTCACGCTCGGGTAGGCGCGCACCCCGGCCACCGCCCGCGCCTGGCGGTGCACCGGGTAGACGGGGCCGGTGAAGTCGGCGGCCAGCAGGTTGCGCAGCACGGTCTGGCCGACGCCGCCCGGTTCCCTGCCCGCGCCGACGACCGCGATCGACCCCGGCGAGAGCAGTCGTTCGATGGAGCGGGACTCGGCCCGGTGCTCACGTGAGGCGGTCACCTCCTGGGAGGTCTCGGTCGGGGTCAGGTCGAGGATCATCCGTACGACGCCGTCGGCGAAACGGCTCTGCGCGGTGTATCCGGCCTGCTGGAGCACGGCGGTCATCTTGCGGTTGGCGGGCAGCACGTCGGCGACGAAGCGGGTGATGCCCCGTTCCCTGGCCGTCTCCGCCAGGTGTTCGAGCAGCACCGAGGCCACTCCGCGTCCCTGGTGCGCGTCCTCGACGAGGAAGGCGACCTCCGCCTCCCCGGGATCGATCCGGTCGTAGCGGATCACCGCCACCATGTCGGCGCCGATCGTCGCGATGAGCGCGACACGGTCGACGTAGTCGACGTTGGTGAACCGGGTGACCTCACGCTCGGAAAGACGGGGTCTGGGGCCGAAGAACCGGAAGTAGATCGACTCCTCGGAGAGCCGGGAGTAGAACGAGCGAAGCCGTTCCGCGTCGGCGGGCCTGATCGGTCGTACGTGGGCGGTGCCGCCGTCGGAAAGGACGACGTCCGCCTCCCAGTGAGCGGGATACTGAGCAGCCTCCACAGTCCTGAGAGTAAACGTCAGACGCGTATGCCAGATCAGCAGGGCGGTTCGCGTCCTGTTCACGCAACGCTTGTGCATCGACTATGGCGCGCTATCCGGTCCGGACCCCATACCCTGGCCGGAAGCTGTTAAGTTTTTCGCGGCTAGAGGCACGTCAGCATCGAAGGCAGCAAGGCGGTGACATCATGACGCGGGTGGTCGTGGTGGGCGATCTGATGACCGATGCGGTCGCACGAGCTCGCTACCCATTGGCACGAGCCAGCGACACACCGGCGATCGTCACCATGCACGGCGGCGGCTCCGGGGCCAACATAGCCTCCTGGCTCGCGGTCGAGGGCGCCGAGGTGGCCTTCATCGGGCGTAGGGGTGCCGACATCACCGGTCGTAACCGCGACATGGAGCTGATGGGCTACGGGGTCGACGCCCGCCTTGTCATGGACCCCGAACGGCCTACCGGCACCTGCGTCGTGCTCGTCACCCACAAGGGCGAGCGCACCATGCTGTCCGACCCGGGTGCCAACGCCGCCCTCTCGCCCGAGGACCTGCCCCGTGACCTGTTCACCCAGGGCGCTCATCTGCACCTGTCCGGTTACACCCTGATCAACGAGGGTTCCCGCGAGGCCGGTCTCGCCGCCCTGGAGATGGCCCGCCGCTCCGGGATGTCGGTCTCGGTCGACTGCTCCTCCTCCGCCCCGCTGGAGCGGACCGGCGCCGAGCCGTTCCTCGAATGGACGCAGAACGTCAAGCTGCTCTTCGCCAACGCCGACCAGGCCAAGGTCCTGACGGGCCGTGACGACCCCGCCGCCGCAGCCAAGGTGCTGACCGCCTGGTTCCCGCAGGTCGTCGTCAAGCTCAGCGACGAGGGCGCGCTGTGGTACACCAACGGCCGCGCGGAGCCTGTCCAGGTGCCCGCCGAGGCCGTCGAGCGCGTGGTCGACGGGACCGGCGCCGGTGACGCCTTCACCGCCGGGTTCCTGCCCGCCTGGCTGGAGAACAAGCCGCCCGCCGAGTCTCTCGCCGCCGGCTGCCGCCTGGCCGCCAAGGCCATCTCCCACCTGGGCGCCCGGCCCCGCCTCTGACGCCTTCTTCTCGGGGTACGGCCCGGCACGGGCCGTACCCCTGTTCGTCTACGCCGTGACCGCGAGGGTGAGCGGAAGCACCGCGGGGGCCCCGGCGTGGCGGAGCATGGCCGCCGCGAGGGTCAGGGTCCAGCCGGTGTCGAGACGGTCGTCGACCAGCAGCACCGGCCCGCCCGTACGCGCGACGGCCTCGGTCAGCGCGGAGGGCATGGCCAGCGTGGCACGGACCGCCTGGACCCGCTGGGCGCTGTTGAACTGGCGGCCGGGGGTCCCCCGGCGGTATCCCAGCTCTCCCAGGTAGGGCAGACGCCCCACCTGGGCCAGCCGCTCGGCCAGGCTCCCGACAAGCTGGGGGCGGCTCGCGGAGGGGATCGCGACGACCGCGGCCGGGCGGTGCCGCCACTCCCAGTGGGACAGCACCGTGACCACGGCGGCGAAGACGTCGTCGGGGATCGGGCCGTCGGGAGCGCCGTCGGCCAGCAGCCCGCGCAGCCTGTTGCCCCAGCCGATGTCGGTCAGCCTGCCCAGCGCCCTGCCCGGTTCGGCTCCCAGCTCGGGTTTGATGCGCCCCTTGAGGTCGCTCAGCCCGCTCGGCCACTGCTTGCGCGCCTCGATCTCGACTCCGGGGCGGTTCAGGCTCTCCGCCGCCCGCTCGACCGCCCGCGCGTCGACCTCGGGCGAACGGTGCGCGCCGGTGCAGTTGTCGCAGCGTCCGCACGGCGTGGCGGTCTCGTCGTCGAGCCGCCGCCTCAGGAACCGCTCACGGCACTCGGTGGTCTCCAGGTAGTCGAGCATGGCCCGCTGCTCGGCCTCGCGTTCGGCCGCCACGCGGGCGTAGCGGCCCGCGTCGTAGGCCCACTCCTCGCCGGTCGCCTCCCAGCCTCCCTTGACCCTGCGCACCGCGCCGTCCACGTCGAGGACCTTGAGCATCGTCTCCAGCCTGCTGCGGCTGAGATCGACCCGGTTCTCCAGGGCCGCGGTCGACAGCGTCCCGCCCTCCGACAGGGCGTCGAGCACGGCCCGGACCACGGGCTCGGGAGGAAAGGCCAGCGAGGCGAAGTAGGCCCAGATCTCCCGGTCCTCGGCGCCGGGAAGCAGGATCACCTCGGCGCGCTCGACCCCGCGACCGGCCCTGCCGACCTGCTGGTAGTAGGCGACCGGGGACTGCGGCGCGCCGACGTGGACGACGAAGCCGAGGTCGGGCTTGTCGTAGCCCATGCCGAGGGCCGAGGTCGCGACCAGCGCCTTGACCTTGTTGTCGAGCAGGGCCTGCTCGGCGGCGAGCCGTTCCGCCTGCTCGGTCTGCCCCGAGTAGGACAGCACCTCGTGCCCCTGCTCGCGCAGGTAGGCCGCGACCTCCTGGGCGGCGGCGACGGTGAGGGTGTAGACGATGCCGGAGCCGGGCAGCTCGTGCAGCGTCTGGGCGAGCCAGGCCAGGCGTTGCTCCGGGCCGCGCAGCCGTACGACGCTCAGGTGGAGGCTCTCACGTTCGAGGGCGCCGCGCAGGACGAGGGTCTCGCCGCCGGAGTGCGCGTCGTCGGCGCTGAGCTGCTCGGCGACGTCGTGGGTCACCCTGGCGTTGGCCGTCGCCGTCGTCGCCAGGACCGGCACGCCCTCGGGCAGCTCCTGGAACAGCGTGCGCAGCCTGCGGTAGTCGGGCCTGAAGTCGTGGCCCCAGTCGGAGATGCAGTGCGCCTCGTCCACGACGACCAGGCCCGCGCTCTCGGCCAGCTCGGGCAGGACCCGGTCACGGAACTCGGGGTTGTTGAGCCGTTCCGGACTGACCAGGAGCACGTCGACCAGGCCCTCGGCGACCTGCCCGTAGATCTGCTCCCACTCCTCGGGGTTGGCGGAGTTGACGGTGACCGCGTTGATCCCGGCCCGCTCCGCGGCGGCGATCTGGTTGCGCATCAGGGCCAGCAGGGGGGAGACGATGACCGTGGGGCCCTCGCCGAGCTCACGCAGGAGCGCGGTCGCGATGAAGTAGACCGCTGACTTGCCCCAGCCCGTCCGCTGCACCACGAGCACCCGGCGCCGGTCCACGACCAGCGCCTTGATGGCCTCCCACTGGTCCTCACGCAGCCGGGCGTGCTCACCGGCAAGGGCCCGCAGCCGCTCCTCTGCCTCTTCGCGCAGCATCTGCTCTTCGCTCACCGGCCTATTGGTACCAGGTCGGGGTGACCGTTTCACTCCGCCCGCCCTTACCGGCGAAGCGAGCATTGGGAGCGTCCTTCTCCTTTCCCCACGGAGTGGCCTCCGTCTCCGTTCAACGGGCCGACCCGGTTCCACGTCGTGGTTTGATGCATCTCAGCTATGGACGTCACAACGTGGTACCTCGAACAGACCTCGCGCTCGGACCTGCTCCCCGCCGGACGGCCCGCGATCGAGGCCGGCATCGTGCGCGCCGAGGTCGTCTCCCCTGAGTTCAGCAGGTTCCTCTACACGGCCGTCGGAGGCGACTGGCAGTGGACGGACAGGCTGCGCTGGACCTGGCGGGAGTGGGAGGACCTGCTCGGGGGCGGTGTGGAGACCTGGGTCGCCTACCACAGGGGCACACCCGCGGGCTACGTCGAACTCACGCCCGGCCGGGACGCGTCAGTCGAGATCACCTGTTTCGGCCTCATGTCCTGGGCGACGGGCAGGGGGCTGGGTGGTCGTCTTCTTGAGGTCGGCACGGCCCGCGCCTGGGACCTCGCCGACCGTCACGAGGACCGCGAGCCGACCCGGCGGGTGTGGCTGCACACCTGTTCCCTCGACGGCCGGCACGCCCTGGCCAACTACCGGGCACGGGGCTTCCGTGTCTACGACGTCATACACGGCGCTCCCGGGGACGAGGACGAGGGGGTCACCCCCGGCCCCTGGCCCGGAGCGGGTCCCCGCTCCCCCACGACCGAGGGCCCGCGAGACGGCGACCGCCGGGAGTGTCGGCCACGGTGAGTATGGTGGCGAGACTCCACACGATGTACGGTCACGTCGATCGGGACGAAGCCCCGATGCCCGCCGATGACCGGTCCCGCCACCACCGAGGAGGCGCCTTCATGATCTCGCCCCCCACGCGGGCGGCAGGGGCGTGTCACCGCACTCCGCAAGGTGCCGCCCGTCACGGGCGCGCAGGACGGCCCCGCCCCGGCACGCAGGCCTGAACCAGCCACCCGTCACACCACGAGGACTAAAAGGAGGATGCGCTCTCCCTCGGCAGAAAACCGAGGCGCCCGCGCAGGAAAAACAGATGGCCCGACGGACGACCACACCCCCGACCGACGGTGACTTCGAGGAGCGGATCGTCGACATCGACGTCTCCGCCGAGATGCGCACCAGCTTCCTTGAGTACGCCTACTCGGTCATCTACCAGCGTGCGCTGCCGGACGCCAGGGACGGCCTCAAGCCGGTCCAGCGCCGCATCCTCTACTCCATGAGCGAGATGGGCCTGCGCCCTGACCGAGGGCACGTGAAGTCGTCGCGGGTCGTCGGTGACGTGATGGGCAAGCTGCATCCACACGGCGACAGCGCCATCTACGACGCGCTGGTCCGTATGGCGCAGCCGTTCTCGATGCGGTTGCCCCTGGTCGACGGGCACGGCAACTTCGGCTCCCCCGACGACCTGCCCGCCGCGATGCGTTACACCGAGGCGAGACTGGCCGCCGCGGCCATGTCGATGGTGCAGTCGATCGACGAGGACACCGTCGACTTCAAGCCCAACTACGACGGGCAGGAGACCGAGCCGACGGTCATGCCCTCGGCGTTCCCGAACCTGCTGGTCAACGGCGCCACCGGCATCGCGGTCGGCATGGCGACCAACATGGCGCCGCACAACCTGGTCGAGGTCGTCGCCGCCGCCCGCCACCTGATCAAGAAGCCGGACGCGACGCTCGACGACCTGATGCGTTTCGTCCCCGGCCCCGACCTGCCGACCGGCGGCACGATCATCGGCCTGGACGGCATCCGCGACGCCTACGCCAAGGGCCGCGGCACCTTCAGGATGCGCGCCAAGTGCGCCGTCGAGCAGGTCAGCCCCAGGCGCAAGGGCATCGTCGTCACCGAGCTGCCCTTCAACGTCGGCCCCGAGCGGGTGGTCACCAAGATCAAGGAGCTGGTCACCGCCAAGAAGCTCCAGGGCATCTCCGATCTGAAGGACCTCAGCGACCGGCACAAGGGCCTGCGCCTGGTCATCGAGATCAAGAACGGCTTCATCCCCGAGGCCGTGCTTGAGGAGCTGTACCGGCTGACGCCGATGGAGGAGACCTTCGGCATCAACAACGTGGCGCTGGTCGACGGCGAGCCGCGCACGCTGGGCCTGCGCGAGCTGCTCCAGGTCTACGTCGACCACCGCATCGACGTCACCAGGCGCCGCTCCCTGTACCGCAGGCGCAAGCGGGAGGAGCGCCTGCACCTCGTCGAGGGCCTGATCATCGCCCTGCTCGACATCGACCGGGTCATCCAGGTCATCCGTTCCTCCGACGACTCCGGCCAGGCCCGCCAGCGGCTGATCGAGTCCTTCGCGCTGTCGGAGACCCAGGCCGTCTACATCCTGGACACCCCGCTGCGCCGCCTGACGCGCTTCGACAAGCTGGAGCTCGACCGGGAGAAGGCGACCCTGGAGGCGGAGATCGCCGAGCTGAGCGAGATCCTCGCCTCCGAGACCAAACTCCGCAAGGTCGTCTCCGACGAGTTGGCGCAGGTCGCCAAGACCTTCGGTACGCCGCGCCGTACAGTTCTGCTGGAGTCCTCCGGCGTCGCCAGGAACGTCTCGGTGCCGCTGGAGGTCGCCGACGACCCGTGCCTGGTGCTGTTCTCCTCCACCGGCCTGCTGGCCCGTACGGCCGACGCCTCCCCGCTGCCCGCCGACGGCGAACGCGCGGCGCACGACGTGCTGGTGTCCGTGGTGCGCAGCACGGTCAGGGGCGAGGTCGGCGTGGTCACCAACCAGGGCCGGATGATCCGGATCCAGGTGGTGGACCTGCCGACGCTGCCGCCGACGAACAGCCCGCCGTCGCTGTCCGGCGGCCATCCCGTGTCCGAGTACGTCACCCTTGAGCAGGGTGAGACCGTCGTCGGCATCGGTTCACTCGACCCCGAAGGTCCCGGCCTGGCCCTGGGCACGGCTCAGGGCGTGGTCAAACGGGTCGTTCCCGACTATCCCGCCAACCGTGACGACTTCGAGGTCATCGGGCTGAAGGAGGGCGACACCGTGGTGGGAGCGGCCGAGCTGACCTCGGAGGACCACGACCTGGTCTTCATCACCTCCGACGCCCAGCTGCTGCGCTATCCCGCGACGAGCGTCCGCCCGCAGGGCCGTCCCGCGGGCGGTATGGCGGGCATCCGCCTCGACGGGGACGCCCGGGTGATCTGGTTCGGCGTGGTCGACCCCGCCCGTGAGTCCAGGGTCGTGACGATCGCGGGCTCCTCGACCGCGCTGCCGGGGACCCAGGTCGGTGGCGCGAAGATCTCCGACTACGCCGAGTATCCCCCCAAGGGAAGGGCGACCGGCGGCGTGCGGGCCCAGCGTTTCCTGAAGGGTGAGGACGTCCTGCTGCTCGCCTGGGCGGGCCCCGCCCCCGTGCGCGCCGTCTCGACCGTCGGCAAGCCCGTCCCGCTCCCCGAGGAACTGGGCCGCCGCGACGGATCGGGCCTGCGTCTCACACACACCGTGGCGGCCGTCGGCGGCTCTCTCGGCGCCTCGGACGACCCGTCCGAGGACGAAACCGCCGGGGACTGAGCCCCCGATCCCGGTCCACCGTTCCCAGAGGAGGGCCCCGCGCCCGTCCTCCGGGAACCCTCCCCCGCCCTCACGGCCCGCAGGGCGGGGGTTCTCCCAGAAGATGACCTTTCCCCCCGGTGAACGCCTCTGCGAGCCTGGAGGGCCCGTCAGGGCCGTTCTCACCCCTCGTTTTCCCGGCCCCGCCTGCGCGGGCCGTCACCCGGTGCGGGAGGGCTCTCCCACACAGAGGCAGAACGGATGCCCCACCGGGTCGAGGAAGACACGGAAACTGTCGTCCTCGCTCGGCTGGTGGGCGTGCTTGGTCGCACCCGCCGCGAGCACGGCGGCCTCCCCCTCGTCCATGTCGTCCACGGTGAAGTCGAGGTGGAACTGCTGAGGGATCTCCGCACCGGGCCAGCGGGGCGGCCGGTAGTCCTCCGCGAGCTGGAAACACAGCCGGCTCCGCCCGTCGGTCAGAACCACCCAGTCGTCCTCGACCGAGGACACCTCCCAGCCCAGGACGGCGCCGTAGAAATCGGCCAGGATCTTCGGGTCCGGACAGTCGAGGACGACCGACCTCATGCGCGCGATTGCCATGATCCCTCTCAGGAGACACCAACGACGAAGTTACGCCAGTGTCCTTCCCCCGGGCTTCGGCGCCACACCGGCACCCGACGGACCACAGCCCGGCCGAAGCCGTACGGCCAGGCCCCCACCCGGTCGTACGGCGAAGCGCGCCCCCGCGCAGACGGAGTCGGCGGACTCCGGACCTCAGACGGACGAGGTGTGCAGAGCGAACCTGACCGCCATCAGCAGCTGCCAGGGCTCGCCCGACTCCCAGGAGCGGATGAGCCGCGCGACCTGCTCGCCGGGCTGAAATTCACCGAAGCCGTGGGGACCGAAACACCCCGCCGCCACGAGCACCTCGACCAGCGGGTCGTCGTCGCCGAGGGACTCTGTGTAGACCGCCGCATCGAGCAGAGCCAGCGCCGAACGCGCGTTACGGCCCTCGTCATGGGTCTCCACCCGGTCCAGCCTCCGCCTGGCCTGCGCACGCAGGTATTCGGCCATCGATGCGATCCTGCTCATGATCCCCCCAAAATCCCGAACTTTGCGTCACGACATCATCACCCATCGTGAGCGGAGATGGCGGAGTCTTCCCTGAGCGAACGAAGAAGACCGCCCCGGAAGGCATCAGGAAAGCCGCATGAGGGATTATCAATCCATAGTTTCCGCCGACCGAAAGGTTTTTGCGTGGGTGCCTTCGACGATCTTCTGGCCGCGAACGAGGAGTTCTCCGCCACGTTCACCGACTCCGAGCTCACCGGTACGGCAGCCCGCGGCCTGGCTGTCGTCACCTGCATGGACTCGCGAATCGACCCGCTCGGGCTGTTCGGCCTGAAAGCCGGAGACGCGAAAATCCTGCGTAACGCGGGCGCCCGGGTGACCGACGACGTGCTGCGAACGCTGGTGCTCGCGGTCTACCTGCTGGGCGTCAACCGGGTCCTCGTCATGCCGCACACCGACTGCGGCATGTCGAAGGCCACCGACGACGACGTGCACAAGCTCGCCGCGCAGCACGGCGTCGACACCCGCAGTCTGGAGTTCCACACCGTGCCCGACCAGAGCGCCGCTCTGCGGCACGACCTGACGCGTATCAGGACCAGCCCGTTCCTCCCCGAGGGACTGGCCATCGGTGGCGCCGTCTACGACGTGCACACCGGGAAGATCATGCCTGTCGAGGTGTGAGAAG
>NZ_JBHSBC010000047.1:54669-58760 GCF_042650425.1 Streptosporangium jomthongense
CTCATCTCGGACGCCCATGCGTCCCGTGCGTCCCAGGCGCCTCAGGCGTCGATGTGGTCGCGGTCGACCTCGGCCGCGCTGCCCACGATGAACTCTCTGCGCGGGGCCACGTCGCTGCCCATCAGGAGGTCGAAGATGCGCTCGGCCTCCTGGACGTCCTCGATCCTGACCCTGCGCAACGTCCTGCGGCGGGGCTCCATGGTGGTCTCGGCCAGCTGGTCGGCGTCCATCTCACCCAGACCCTTGTAACGCTGGACCGGGTCCTTCCAGCGCTTGCCCCGGCGCTCCAGGTCACGCAGGACCCGGTGCAGTTCGGCGTCGGAGTAACAGTAGACGTACTTGTCCTGGCCGCGTCCCGGGTTCGTGACCTCGATGCGGTGCAGCGGCGGAACCGCGGCGAAGACCCGGCCCGCCTCGACCATCGGCCTCATGTAGCGGTGGAAGAGGGTCAGCAGCAGGCATCGGATGTGCGCGCCGTCGACGTCGGCGTCGGCCATCAGGATGATCTTGCCGTAGCGGGCCGCCTCGATGTCGAACGAGCGCCCCGACCCCGCGCCGACGACCTGGATGATCGCGGCGCACTCGGCGTTCTTGAGCATGTCGGCGACGGACGCCTTCTGCACGTTGAGGATCTTGCCGCGGATCGGCAGCAGCGCCTGGAACTCCGAGTCGCGGGCCGCGCGGGCGGTGCCGAGCGCCGAGTCACCCTCGACGATGAACAGCTCGCTGCGGTCGACGTCGTCGCTGCGGCAGTCGACCAGTTTGGCCGGGAGCGCGGAGTTCTCCAGGGCGGTCTTGCGCCGCTGGTTGTCACGGTGCTCACGGGCGGCGATCCTGGCCTTGGCCGCCGCGGCGATCTTCTCCAGTACCGCGCGCAGCTGCTGCTTGGCGCCGCGGGGCGGATTGGTGAAGATCTCCCTGAGGTCCCGGGAGACGACGTGGGCGACGATCCTGGAGGCGGCCGAGGTGCCGAGGACCTCCTTGGTCTGTCCCTCGAACTGGGGCTCGGGAACGCGCACCGTGACGACCCCGGTGAGGCCTTCGAGGATGTCCTCCCTGGTGACCGGGGCATCGCCGTTCTTCAGCAGCCGGGTCTCACGGAGCAACTCGTTCAGCGTGCGGACCAGCGCCCGCTCCAGGCCGGTGACGTGGGTGCCGCCCTTGGGGGTGGCGATCACGTTGACGAAGGACCTGACGGTGCTGTCATAGCCCTTGCCCCAGCGCAGCGCGACGTCCACGGTGAGCTCACGCTGCACCTGGGTCGGCGTCATGTGCCCGAGCTCGTCCAGGACGGGCACGGTCTCGTGGAAGTGACCGGAGCCCTGCAGGCGCAGCACCTCGCACACGGCCTCGTCGCGGGCGAGGAACTCGGTGAACTCCGAGATGCCGCCGTCGAAGCAGAACTCCTCCTCGGCGGAATCCTCGCCGCGGCTGTCGCGCACGGCCAGGGTCAGGCCGGGGACCAGGAAGGCCGTCTGACGCAGCCGGACGTGGATCTCGTCGAGGGAGACCTCCGCCTCGGGCAGGAAGATCTGGTGGTCGACCCAGAAGCGGACGCGGGTGCCGGTGACCTTGCGCGGGAGCGGGCCGCCGTCGCGCAGGCCGGACTTCTTCTTGAACCTGCCGCCGGGCCCGTCGCCGTCGAAGACGCCCGGGACTCCCCTGCGGAAGCTGATCTCGTGGACCCGGCCGTCACGGTCGACCGCGACGTCGAGGCGGGAGGACAGCGCGTTGACCACGGAGGCACCGACGCCGTGCAGGCCGCCGGAGGCACCGTAGGAGCCGCCGCCGAACTTCCCTCCGGCGTGCAGCTTGGTGTAGACCAGCTCGACTCCGGCCAGGCCGCTCTTGGGCTCGATGTCCACCGGAATGCCACGGCCGTTGTCGCGCACCTCGATCGAGCCGTCTGCGTGCAGCTCGACCTCGATGCGGGTGCAGTATCCGGCCAGGGCCTCGTCGACCCCGTTGTCCACGATCTCCCAGAGGCAGTGCATGAGACCACGGCTGTCGGTCGACCCGATGTACATGCCCGGGCGTTTGCGGACGGCTTCAAGACCTTCAAGCACCGACAGATGGCGCGCCGTATAGCCCTTCTCCGCGCTAACTGCGGTCACACCCACTCCCACTCTGCTCGAACACGTGTGCGCAGCTTACCGTTCTTCCCGCCGCGGCGGGTACAAGCTTCTCACGTGAGCACCATGGCGTTACACCGAGTGAAAAGTCCGTTACCTTCCGGCGCTTTCCGCTCTCGGCGTAGCCGGGGGCCGGTTGGGAAGCCTCGCATCCGGTTAGATGTTGTCTCAAGTGACTGACGCCAGATCCTCCACACAAGGGGATGACCTGAAAGGCGATACGTGACTGGAACACTCGCCCCCACCAAGCAGCTGACGGCCACGGACCGCTGTGACCGGTGCGGCGCCCAGGCTTACATCCGCGCGACCCTGCCCGCAGGTGGGGAGCTGCTGTTCTGCGCCCACCACGGGCGGCAGCACGTAGCCGTGCTCAGAGACAAGGGCGCCGACATCCAGGACGAGTCGGCACGCCTCAGCGACACCCCCTCAACCGCCGGCAACGACGAACGATAGAGACCGGCAGGTCCGGTGGCGACACCGGACCGACGCCGCGGGTGCGGCCGTTCCCGTGAACGACCCGTCCCGTGGCCCGGCTTGACCCATCTCAGATATCTCTGCCGTGTGCTCCGCTCCAGCGTCATCGGAGCGGAGCACACGGTCTTTCTCCACCGGTTCTCCAGCGAAGACATCGAGCCTCGTCGGCGTGCCCCGCCGCGTTACGCTCGGCGACTGTGTTGATTCTGCTGCCGCCATCCGAGGGAAAGGCCGCGCTGGGCGACGGCCCCGCCCTCGATCTGTCCCTGCTGAGCTTTCCTTCCCTGACGGCCTCCAGGCGGAAGGTCCTGGGCACGCTCGTCACCCTGTCCGGAAAACGCCAGGCGCAGGACGTGCTCGGCCTGTCCCCGGGGCAGGTGGGTGAACTCGACAAGAACCGGCAGCTGAGGACCGCCGCCACACTGACGGCGGCGGAACTGTACACCGGCGTGCTCTACGACAATCTCGGCCTGGCCTCACTGTCTCCAGGCGCCGCCGAACGGGCCGCCGGAAGCGTGCTGATCTTCTCCGGCCTGTGGGGCCTGCTGCGGATCACCGACCGGGTGCCGCCCTACCGCCTGTCGATGAGCGTACGGCTACCGCCGCTCGGCGCCCTCGGACCCTACTGGCGCAAGACGATCACCCCGGTCCTCGACGCCGAACCCGGCCTGGTCGTCGACCTGCGTTCCAGCACCTACGCGGCGGCCTGGCAGCCGGGGCAACGGGCGGTCGGAGTGCGGGTTCTCAAGGACGGCAAGGTCGTCAGCCACATGGCCAAGGCGACCCGGGGCGTGATAGCCCGGGCGCTCCTGGAGAGTGGCGTCGATCCGCAGACACCGCAGGAGCTGGCCAAGGTCCTGGACGAACTCGGCCACACCGTGACGCTCGGCCCCGTCCCGGGCGGCAGGAAGCCCTGGGCCCTCGACGTCACCACCTGACTTCGCGGGCCCGGGTACGGAAAAGGCCGCGCCATGTGGCGCGGCCTCTCACCGTGAGCGATCAGTCCAGGTAGTCGCGCAGGACCTGGGACCTGGACGGGTGACGCAGCTTGGACATGGTCTTGGACTCGATCTGGCGGATGCGCTCCCGGGTGACCCCGTAGACCTTGCCGATCTCGTCCAGCGTCTTCGGCTGGCCGTCGGTCAGCCCGAACCGCATCGAGACCACGCCCGCCTCGCGTTCGGACAGCGTGTCCAGCACGGAGTGGAGCTGCTCCTGCAGAAGGGTGAAGCTGACGGCGTCCGCCGGAACGATGGCCTCGGAGTCCTCGATGAGGTCACCGAACTCGCTGTCGCCCTCCTCACCCAGCGGGGTGTGCAGGGAGATCGGCTCACGGCCGTACTTCTGGACCTCGACGACCTTCTCCGGGGTCATGTCCAGCTCGCGGGCCAGCTCCTCGGGAGTGGGCTCGCGCCCCAGGTCCTGCAGCATCTGCCGCTGCACCCGGGCCAGCTTGTTGATCACCTCGACCATGTGGACCGGGAT
>NZ_JBHSBC010000048.1:0-88682 GCF_042650425.1 Streptosporangium jomthongense
CCGGAGTGCTCCTGGGCGCCGCCTGCGCGGTGAAGTGGTCGGGAGTGTTCTACCTCATCGCCTTCGCGGTGATGACACTGCTGTGGGACGCGGGAGCCCGCCGCGCCGTGGGGCTGCGCAGGCCGTACAGCGGGGCGCTGGGCAAGGACCTGCCGACACTGCTCGGAGCGGTCGGCCTGCTGCCCGCCCTCACCTACCTGGTCTCCTGGACCGGGTGGTTCATCAGCGCCACCGGCTGGGGCCGCAACTGGGCGCAGGCCACCTCACAGGGACCGGCCTTCTTCGTCTTCGACTCCATCCGGTCGTGGCTCAACTACCACTTCCAGGTGCTGAGCTTCCACACCGGCCTGTCGACCCCGCACAACTACCAGTCGGAGCCGTGGAGCTGGCCGCTGCTGCTTCGCCCCGTGGCCTTCTTCTACGAGGGCCCCAAGAACGCCTGTGGAGCCGATACCTGCTCACAGGCCGTCCTCGGCGTCGGCACCCCGGTCATCTGGTACGGCGGGCTCGCCGCCCTGGTCGCCATGATCGCCTGGTATGTGGCCACCAGGGACTGGCGGGCCGGAGCCGTCCTGCTCGGCTACGCCGCGGGCTGGCTGCCCTGGTTCTACTGGGCGCTGGCCGACCACCGCACCATGTTCATGTTCTACGCCATTCCCATGGTGCCGTTCATGGTCCTGGCCATCACCCTGGCGGCCGGGCTGATCATCGGCCCCGCGGACGCCATACCGTCGCGGCGGCTGCTCGGCTCCGTGGTGGTCGGCGCGTTCACGGTGATCTCGATCATCAACTTCTGGTGGCTCTATCCGGTGCTGACCGCCGAGATCATTCCCTACGCGGATTGGAGTTCCCGCATGCTCTTCAAGAAGGGGTGGATCTGAGCTCCGGCTCACGATCCGCTTAGCACCGATTTCCTAGGGTAGGCGACGTGCGCGATCCATTACGTCACGTTCATCGTCAGGGCAGGCCCGCATACGGCAGACTTCGAAGCATGCCTGCACCGGACGTGGCCGCGCTTCTGTCCGAGCTTGAGCGGTCCGAGCCCGACTGCGCCGAGCGCGCCCGTAACGCGGTCGACTGGCTGACCGGCGGCGAGCCGTTGGAGACGATCACCGAGCTCAACGTGTGCGAGTTCCTCTGGTACACGCTGCCGACCAAGGCCCGCGGTGACCGGGCCGCGATCGCCCATGCCCTGAGCCGCCTGCTGCGCCTGGGCGGTCTCGAACGTTACGCCGCGATCTGCGTCTCCCCCACCACCACCAGGATTCTGCGCGTCTACGCCCACGCCGGTGAGGAGGCCGGGATGGCCGCCTACCAGAGCGCGCTCGACGCCACCGGCGTGCTCCCGCCCGACGTCCCCGAGCTGCGGTGGAGCTCGATCATGGGTCCCGAGGAGCTGGGCGCGCACGGCGCCTGCTCGGCCGCCCTCGAACTGGCCATCGTCTCGGGACAGCTGAGTCCCGACTCGCGGGAGCGGATCGCGCTGACCCGCCGCTGGCTCACCACGCCCCGCGCCGAACTCGGCGGGGACAACTGGCTGCACCGGGTCCAGGGCGAACGGCTCAACCGCTGGGTGCTGGGCAGGGGCACCGCGTGGCGCGAACTCGCCCAGCCCTTCGAGGTGTGCCTGCACGCCCCGATCCCCGCTCCGGAGAAGGACCACCTCGAAGCGCTGCGGTGGCTGCTGAGGGTGGGCGACAGGCCCGGCGGCGTCTCACTGACCCAGCGCCACAACCTGGCCCGCGCCGTGCTCGCGGAGAGCACCTGGAGCGCCGGGGAACTGGCCGCGGCCAGGGAGATGGCGCAGACCCAGCTGGGCGCGCTGCACCGGGTCGGCAGACGCCTGGTGACCACCTCGATCGGGCAGCGACTGCTGGCCGACCCCGTCCTGCTCTGGGAGTCCGCGGCGGCCGCGTTGCTGACGCCGGTGCCGGGAGAGAACGACTTCGGCGCCTCGGCGCGGGAGGTCGCGCTGATGCTGCTGGTCGACGGCTCCCCCGCCGAGCGCGAGCACGTCACGGCGGTGATCGACTGCGAGAAATGGCAGGCGGCCGAGGTCGAGGCCTCGCTGACCGAACTCGGGCGGCGTCTGGACGCCTTCGGGCTCAGGGTCGGGGGCAGGCTGACGCCCGCGGGCCGTTCCGCCGCCCTGGCCGCCCTGCGCAACCACGCCCTGCGCCCTCGCCAGTACGTCAACCTTCCCTGACCGGACGGGCCCGGCTCTCCGTGTCGTGGAGAACCGGGCCCGCCGTACGGGAAGGGGTGCGTGTCAGACGCCGCTCTCCTGGCCCGCCTGCTCCTCACCCGTGTCCGGGGGCGTCGCGGGCGCGCTGGGCGTGGGGGTCGGCGTGGGGACCCCGGCCGCGGGCAGGGCGCTGCCCTTCTTCCACTCGGTCCAGCTGAGCTGCCAGAAGCCCCAGCCGTTGCGCCAGTCGAGCTTGCGCTTGGTGCCGGCGATCTTCACGACGTCACCGCGCTGGGCGATGCCGTAGAACCACTTGGCGCCCTCGGGCGTGGCGCGCACGCAACCGTGGCTCTGGTTGGAGCGGCCGAGGTACTGGTAGTAGCCCGCGCTCTGGTGGACGTACTCACCGCTGTCGGAGATCCGCACCGCCCAGGGGATCTCCTCCTTGTAGTAGCGCGGGTCCTTGGGGTCGGTGACGCCGAGCCAGGAGGAGGTCATGGTCTCGACCGCCTTCTTGCCCATCGTGAGGTGGACGCCACTGGTGGTGAGGTAGACGTCGACCCCGTTCTTGACCAGGCCTCCCCGGCCCGCGCTGATCGGGATGGTCTTGGCGAGCTTGCCGTCCCGGTAGACCTTCATCAGGTGCCTGGTGGTGCTCACCGTCGAGATGTTGGCCGTGCCGATCGCGAAGCGGCGGCTGACGTCCTTGGCCGCCTCGTTGCCGGGGATCTGGCTCAGGCGGGCGGTGAAGAGGACCTTCTGGTGCGGCTTCCAGTAGGTCTTGGTGCGGTAGATGACCTTGCGGTCGGAGACCCAGCGCCAGGCGCCCTGGACCGGCTTGTCCGCCTGGACCTGGAGGACGGCCTCGGCCGCGGCCCGCTTGGCGACCGCCCTGTCGAAGGTGACGATGATCGGCGCGCCGACGCCGATCCGCTCGACCTTCTCCCCCATGGGCGTGATGTCGGCGATGCCGAGTATGGGCTTGCCACGTCGTGCGGTCTTGGCGGCCTTACCCGCCGCGGGAGGCGGAACCGCCGCCTTGTCCGCGGCCGATGCGGCGCTGGACACGGACACGGGCGCCGCCTGTACAGCCGAGCCGCCCTCCCCAGCGCAGGCCGCAACGGCGGCGAGGGCCACGAGGGCGAGCGAGGCCTGGGCCGTCCGCCTGATGGTCTTCACGGTCTGCTCCTCATATGCATGCTTCCGCGCCCGTTTGAGCTACTGGCGCGCTCCATATGTGAGACAACCGAAAACCGCGTTATGCGTACCGGATCACGCAACGATTAGATAACAGAGTGATTGGTGGGGTTTGGCAGCGTTCCCACCAGGGGGAACGCCGCGACCGTCGAACAGCCGCGGCGCCCCGGAGGATGAGGTCAGCCCTGGCCCTTCCGGGCGGCGAGGAAGGCTGCGAGGTCCTCCCCGATGCTGGCCTCGGCGGCGGCCTTGTCGATCCCCAGGCCCGACAACACGCCCTGGCCGTCCTCGAATTCGAGCAGGGCGAGCAGGAGGTGCTCGGTTCCGATGTAGTTGTGCCCCAGGCGCAGGGCCTCCCGGTGGGTGAGTTCCAGCACCTTGCGCGAGCGCGCCTCGTACGGGATGAGGTCCGGCACCTCGGCCGCCGCCTCGGGCAGCAGGGCGACCACGGCCTGCCTGAGGGCCTCCGGCGTGACCCCCTGCCTGCCGATCGCCTTGACCGCCAGCCCCTGGGGCTCGGCCAGCAGGCCCAGCACCAGGTGCTCGGGGAGGACCTCGTCGTTGTTCGCGGCGTGGGCCTCGTTGTGCGCGGCCATCACGACGTTCCGCGCCCGATCGGTGAACCGGCCGAACATCTGGCCGAGGTCGCCGGAGGCGTCGCCCTTGGCCACGAAACGCTTCTGTACCGCCTGCTTCGTCACCCCCATGCTTCTGCCGATGTCCGTCCAGGAGGCGCCGGAACGCCTCGCCTGGTCGACGAAGTGACCGATCAGGTGGTCCGCCAGCTCACCCAGGTGGTCGGCGACGATGACCGCCCCGGAGAGCTGCGTGAGCGCGTCCGAATGGGACTTCTTGATGGCCTCGATCAGATCGTCGAGGCGAACCTGGTTCGTCATGCGAACTGAATCCGTCATGCGTCAACCATAGGTTGACGCCATGTGGTCGTCAACCCAAAGTTGACGCCATGGATCCCTTTTTCGTCCGCCTCCTCTGGCACCATCCAGCCATGGACCAAGACGACTTCTGGGCGACCATCGAACGAGCCCGTGCCCTGGGCGGCCCTCTCCACGAGGCCCTGGAGACGGTCCTGGCGGACATGCCGGCCGAGGCGGTCGTCGACTACAGCCAGCACTACGACGAGCACGGGGCGGCGCTCCACCGCTGGGACGTCTGGGCCGCCGCCTACCTGATCGGCGGTGGTTGCAGCGACGACTCCTTCATGGACTTCCGGGCCGGCGTCATCGCCCAGGGCCGTGAGTGTCACCGGATCGCCCTCACCGGCCCGGACCGCCTCGCGGACCTTCCCCTCGTCCTGGCGGGCGACGGCGAGGACCTCTTCTACGAGGACTTCGTCTACGTGCCCGCCAACGCCTACAGGCGCCTCACCGGCGGTGACGACCTGTTCGCGGCCCAGAGGACGCGATACCCGCAGCCACTCGACGAGCCGGACATGGGCGAGGACTTCGACTTCGACGACCCCGCCGAGATGCGCCGCCGCCTGCCCCGGCTGGCGGCCCTGTTCCTGGACGACTCCCCCCGCACATGAGACGCAGGGCCGCCTTTCACAGAAGGCGGCCCTGCCCGGTGAGCTCAGTGAGCGCGCAGGACGACCATGGGGATGACCCGTGTCGTCTTCTCCGCGTAGTCGTTGAAGCGCGGGTTCTCCGCCACCATCAGGGCGAAGAGCCGGTCGCGCTCGGCGCCCTCGGCGGGAACCGCGGTCGCCTGATACTTCTCCGCGCCGATCTCCACGGTCACCTCCGGGTTGGCCACCAGGTTGTGGTACCACGCCGGATGCTTCGGCGCCCCGGCGTAGGAGGCGGCCACGGCGACCGTGTCACCGTCCCTGACGTAGACCGCCGGGGTCGTGTGCGGCCTGCCGCTCCTGGCCCCCACCGTGGTGAGCAGAAGGAGGTCGGCCCCCTCGAAGAAGCCTCCGACCTTCCCCTTGTTCGCGCGGAACTCCTCGATGACGGCCTCGTTCCGGCTCTTCGGCGTCGGTGCGTCTGTGGACATATGTCGACTCCTCTGTGGGACGTTGACGGGCTCGTTCCAAACGATCCCTGTTCATGGAACACGATGGCACGCGTCGTATCCCGCGACGTTCGCGGGCGCTTCCGAAGACAGCCGGGACGAAAGATGTGGGAGGTGCCGCCGTCGTGGGCATGATCTCCGTCACCACACCAGGGCCGGACAAGGAGCGACGATCGCCGTGCGACCGAACAGACCCGCGCCGTCATGGAAGCTGAGCCGGAGGCTGCTGCGCCTGGCCTTCAACGTGGCGGAGCACATCGGCCCTTCGCTCGCCTCGATGCACTGGCACATCCCGCGTGAGGCCTACGCCCCGCCCGCCGAGCCCTGCGACCGCTGCCCGTCGCCCTTCGGCCCGCCGCCCGGCCACCCGGAACGGCTGATCCCGGAGGTCGGAGCCACCAGAGCCGAGCGCGCGCTCTGGGCCCAGCTCGACCTGGGCGCCATCGCGAAGTCCAAGGCGTGGAGCCAGCGCCGGTGCCCGCACACGTGAGGCCCTGACGGCGGTCAGTCCCCGTCCTGCGAGGGGTCCACGCCGGCGAACGCCCGCCTGCCGTACGCGAGCAGCTCACGCACGGCGGGGTTGTGCGTGTCCCGCCAGACCAGCGCGAGCAGCGCGGGCACCTCGGCGTCCTCGATCGTGAGGGCCGCGAGCCGGTCGCGGTGCCAGGCGGCCATCGAGTCGCTGAGGACCGCGACCGCCAGGCCGCGGGCGGCGAGGTCGGCCACGGCGTCGGCGGCACTGGCCTGCAACGCGACCACCGGGGTGAGGTCGCGGGCGGCGCAGGCCCGGTCGAACACCGTGCGCAACCCCGTGCCCGGCGGCATGCACACGATCGGGTGGGCGGTCAGGTCCCGCAGGGTGACACTCGGCCGCTCCGCCAGCGGGTGACCGTACGGCACGGCCGCGACGAGTCCCTCCCTGACGACCGTCAACGCCTCCAACCCCTCGGGGGTCGTGCCCGCGCTGCCGGCGAGGGCCAGGTCGGCGGTGCCCGCGCGCACCTCCTCGACGAGCCGGTCGGAACCTGCCTCGAACAGTGAGATCTCCACCCCGGGATGGGCCCGGTGGAAGGCCGCCAGGGCGTCGAAGAGCGGCGTGACGGTGCAACCGACGACCATTCCGACTGTGAGGCGCCCCCTGACCAGGCCGGTCACCTCCCCCACCGCCCGGCCGAACGCGGCGGCCCCGGCGAGCGCCGCGCGGGCGTGCCCGAGGGCGGCCTTACCCGCGACCGTGAGGGTCACGACGCGCGCCGAGCGGTCGAACAGCTCCGCCCCGACCTCCCGTTCGAGCTGCCGGATCTGGGCGCTGACCCCGGACTGGCTGATGCGGACCCGCTCGGCCGCCCGGGTGAAGTTGCGCTCCTCGGCGACCGCGACGAAGTACTCCAGCTGCCTCAGTTCCATAAGCATGGATTCTAGTTACGAGAAGAACAATCTGTTGGACTTCTGAAAAGGGGGTGACAAGACTGGAGAACGTCCGAACCGACGACCAGGAGGACCCCATGACGGAGTACGAGAAGGCCATGCGCCCCGAGGACATCACCCGGCTGTTCGTCGAGCGGTCCAACGCCGGTGACGCGGCCGGGGTCGCCGCCCTCTACGAGGAGAAAGCGGTCCTCGCCTACCCGCCCGGCGGCCGGACCGTCGGCCGGGAGGCGATCCGCGTGCTGTGGGAGAAGGTCCTGGCCAACCGGCCGCGCTTCGAGGCGGAGGAACCGCTGCCGACCCTGGTGAGCGACGACATCGCCCTCACCTCCACCCCGCCGAAGGACGGCTCGGGCGCCCGGGCCCAGGTCGTACGGCGCCAGCCCGACGGGAGCTGGCTGCGCCTGCTCGACCAGCCCGAGTTCGTCACGCCTCCCGCTCGCTGAACCCGCGGCCTTCGAGGGTCCTACCCGACGGCCCGGTGGAGCGTGCGCCGGCCGTCCTCGGCCTCGCGGGCGATGGCGTCCAGGGCGGCCTGCGAGGCCGCGTCGGAGGCCCGGTAGATGACGAGCCGGTGACCGGGGTCCTGCAACGGGTTCAGCACCTCGAAGTCGACGGTGAGCGGCCCCACCCTGGGATGCATGAGCGGCTTACGGCCCCGGCCGTTCACCTTCACATCACGGAGCGCCCACAGACGGACGAACTCCTCGCTCTGCTCCTGCAACTCGGTGACCAGGTCGCCCAGCGCGGCGTCGTCGGTGTGGGCGGCCCACGCCGCGCGCAGGTCGGCGATGCCCTCGCGCATCACCCGCTCACGGTCACGGTAGAAGTCGTGCAGCCCGGGGTGGACGAAGCAGAGCCAGAGCGAGTTGCGCTGCCGGGCGGGCACGGCGCCGAAGTCCAGCATCAGCGCGGCCATCTCACGGTTCCAGGCGAGAATGTCGAACCGGTGGTCGAGCAGCATGCACGGCAGTGGCGACAGGTCGTGGACCAGCCGGGCGACCGGCGGGGGAACCTGCCTCGACGGCGGAACCCGGGTCACCGCCCGCTGCCCGACCAGGTCGAACAGGTAGGCCCGCTCGTCGTCGCTCAGCCGCAGCGCCCTGGCCAGGCCGTCCAGCACCTCCGGCGAGGGGCGCAGCCCCCGCCCCTGCTCAAGGCGGATCACGTAGTCGACGCTCACCCCGGCCAGCTCGGCGACCTCCTCGCGCCTGAGGCCGGGAGTGCGGCGCGAACGTCCGCTTCGCGGAAGCGCGAGGTCGTCGGGTGCCAGCCGTTCACGGCGGGTGCGCAGGAACACCGCCAGCTCGTTGGTCACGTACGCGTTGCCGTTCACCGTCTCGATCCTACCTCCGGCCCCCTGGAAGAGCCGGTCCCCGGGCCTCGACGCCGATGTCGCCGTTGGGCGGGCGAAGGCCTCCGGTTGCCTGGGAGAGCCAGTCCCAGGAAGGACCTTCACTGGTTGGCCGTACGTGATCGTTCCAGCATGGGAGAAACGAATCCGGCACACAGGAGGCCATCGTGTCCGAACCCGTCTCCCTCGACCTCTACCGGCTGCTCGGCCGTTCCGGCCTGCGTGTCTCCCCTCTCTCCCTGGGCACCATGACCTTCGGGTCCGACTGGGGCTGGGGATCGGACAAGGACGAGGCCCGGCAGATCTTCGACGCCTATCTCGACCGGGGCGGCAACTTCGTCGACACCGCCAACCAGTACACCAACGGTACGGCGGAGCGGTTGCTCGGCGAGTTCGCGCACGGCCGCCGCGAACGTCTGGTGCTCGCCACGAAGTACACGCTGGCCACCCGCCCCGGCGACCCGAACTCGGGCGGCAACCACCGCAAGAGCATGATCGACTCGGTCGAGGCGAGCCTGCGCAGGCTGAACACCGACTACATCGACCTGCTCTACCTGCACGCCTGGGACGGCACCACCCCGGTCGAGGAGGTGCTGCGCGCCATGGACGACCTGGTCAGGGCGGGCAAGGTGCTATACGTCGGCATCTCCGACACCCCCGCCTGGCAGGTCTCACGCATGCAGGCGATCGCCGACCTGCGTGGGTGGAGCCCGCTGATCGCGCTGCAGATCGAGTACAGCCTGATCGAGCGGACCGTCGAGCGTGACCTCATCCCGATGGCGCGTGAGATGGGGCTCGGGGTGATCCCCTGGTCCCCGCTCGGCAGTGGCGTGCTGACCGGCAAGTACACCCGCGCCGATCTGGAGACCGGGGCGGTGTCGGCCACCGCCGAGGGGACGCGGAAGGACATCGCGGTGTCCAACGGCTCCCTGACCGAGCGTGGTCTCGCCATCGCCGACGTGGTCAAGGAGGTCGCCGCGGGCAGGGGCGCCACGCCCGCGCAGGTCGCGCTCGCCTGGACGCTGCTCAACCCGGCGGTCACGTCCTCGATCGTCGGAGCCAGGACCCTCAAGCAGCTTGAGGACAACCTGGGCGCCCTTGAACTGCGCCTCACCGAGGACGAGGTGACCGCCCTCGGCGAGGCCAGTGCCGTCGAGCTCGGCTTCCCGCACGCGTTCCTGACCAGCCCGATGCCCCAGGGCCTCATCTTCGGCGGCACCAGGGTCGCGCGCTGATCAACGCACGGCGGAGGGCTCACGCGTCCTGCGCGCCGCGACGCCCGCGGCCCACAGCGCGACGCCGATGTAGAGGATCTGCTCGGGGACCCGCTGCCACAGCGGTGCCGCGGGCTCCCCTCCGAGGGTCGTCCCGGCCAGCACGGCGTAGACGTTGGCCGGGAGCATGAGCACGAACAGCAGTGCCAGGCAGATCCCGGCCGCCCGCCGGGTGGCGGGAAGCACCAGCCCGACCGCCCCGGCCAGTTCCAGGACCCCGGTCAGGTAGACCACGAAGGCGGGCAGCGGGACGAACGGCGGAACCATCGCCACCATGTCGGCGTGGTTCGGCATGAACGTCACGCTCGACGGGACGAAATGGGCACTGGCCGTCATGACCAGCATGACGGCCAGCCCGCAGGCGGCGCTCATCCTCCAGGTGGCGAAGCGCGCCACGCCGAACACCGCCCCCGACAGACGGAAGCACAGCGTGGCCACGAAAAGAACGATCACGGTCATAGAACTCACCTTCCTTGGATAGTGATGTTATCCAACGTTCGATAGTGGCGCTACCTAACGAACTTCGCCGGTGAGTTCCGTGCTCCGCGGTGGCCCGCCCTGCCCGGGGATCAGCTCCCCGCGGGCGGGAGCCCCTCGGGGCCGATCACGTCCCAGGACGGATCGTCGATGACCACACAGGGCTTGACGGGGCCGTCGGTGACCTGGAAGAGGAACTGCCACAGCGCCCTCGGCTTCTCCGGACCCGAGGTCTGGTCATCGTTCTCGGTGAACTCCATGACCACGGTCCAGTTCGGCTTGATCTTCTCCGGGTAGATCTTCAGGCCGCCCCCCGGCACGGTGTCGTACGCCTGACGTGAGGGCGTGCCCTCCATCGCCTCCAGGACCCGCTTCCTGACCCCGGGGTCCTTGCTCCGTAGCTCCTCGGGGGTGAAGGACGGCTCATCGATGGTGGTGAACCGCCCCGGGGCGCACCTCTTGCCGGGTCGGACGTAGGAGACGTCCGCCTTCACGCCCAGATCGGCGAGGTCCCGCTCGACCTGGTCCGGGTTCCGGAACTCGTTGATCTTCAACGTGATGGATCCGTCCGGGTTCTCGGTCAGCGCGTACGCCGAGCTCTCCGTCCCCATGACCATCGGTACGGCCACCAGCGCCGCGGCGGCCAGGCCCGCCACCGCCACCCCCGTCAGCAGCCGTCGGCGCATGGGCCTGCGGACGGGCCCCCGCGCCATCCGCTCGCTCATCTCTGTCTTGAGTTCCATGAGCAGTCTCTCCTCGAAATTCATCGGAGTCCTTCCATGACCGTGGGGGAGGTGACGCCGGGAGCGTGGCGCAGTGCGCGGCGGGCGCGGTACAGCCGGACCCTGGCGGTCCCCTGCCGGATGCCGAGCGCGGTCGCCGCCTCAGGGATGGAGAGCTGGTCGACGACGACCAGTTCCAGGACGGCGCGTTCGCTCTCCGGCAGACCGGCCATGGCCTCGAAGGCCCGCCGGGCCGGGCTCTCCGCGTCCAGACGTTCCTCAAGCCGCAGCAGGTCGTCCGCGTCGAGGAGCCGCCGTCCGCTGATCCTGCTGGTGAGACGCAGCTCGCTCGCCGTCCGCCGCCGCTCCGCGGACAGGGTGTTGCGCGCCACGCCGTACAGCCAGCCGATCTCACTGCCCAGGCCAGAGCGGTAGGTGTGCGCCGAGTCGAGCACCGCGACGAAGACCTCCGCGACCAGGTCGGCGACCGTGTGCGGATCGTCCACCCTGCGGGCCATGAATCGCGTGACCGCTTCGACGTGGCGCCTGTAGAAGGCTTCGAAAGCCTCGGGATCGGTGGAGATCTCCACCGATCCCGTGTGTTTGAGGCGCACTGGCCGCGCTCCCTTCGTCGTCCTCCCGAACACGTCAGTGCTTGGAAGAAGGCAAAAGAAGCGTTACATGCCCAACCCCCACGATCCCGACAACCTTCGGCGTCCTCCGGTCACGTGAGGAGGCGAGCATGCCCCTGGGGCCGAGCGGTAGGCGCCGGCGAAACCACGATGAGACGCCCGGGCAGCTTCTCCAGGTCGTACCTCCGCCGCCAGGTGAGGATGCGCTCGCCGTCCGGTGCGGCGGAGGGCCGACGCGCGCCCGCCGTGATCACCCCGCTCGGAGCAGGCGCGGTCGCCGTACCCGCCTTGCTCGGAGGCAGATCCTTGCTCAGAGACAGATGGAGCCGGGCCGCGGGATCCGTCGCCCGGCCGATCGGTTCGAGGTGCTTTCCGGCCGTCCGCGCGGAGGACACCCGTCCTGGCGCGCGGTCACCGTACCCGGCCGGAGGGCCACTGCGACCCGGCGGGAGAACCTCCGCGACTCGGCACGGAGCCGCCATGGCTCAGCGGAGAACCGCCGTGACTCAACCGGAGAACCGCTGTGACTCAGCTGGAGAACCGCCGTGCGAGGTCCCGGGCCCATCGTGCGGCCTCGGCCGCCTGGTCGCCGGGGACGGGCGCGCCGGGCATCCGGCTCAGGCGCTCCACCTGCTCGGCGAAGCCGAGACACTCCCGGTGCGCGTGCTCCCGGCACGGCAGACAGGTGACGCTCTCCGGGCGGAGCGAGGTCATCGCGTAGAGCACCTGAAGCCCGCACCCGGTGGTGACGACGCTCGGACTGTCGGGCACGAGCCCGAACGACGAAACGATCACATTGCGAAAGTCGGCACCGGCCCGCAACACCTGCCGCCCGACGTGGACGTGCGGATCAACCTCCACACCGCCTCCATTCGAGTCGTCTGCAAATGAGACTAACGCGGTCCACCGGGCCGGTCAGTACCCTGCTGTTGTGGATCACTTGGAGCGTGCCGCCGGGGCGGTCGTCGGTTCGGCGGTCGGTGACGCTCTGGGCGCGCCTTTCGAGTTCGGTCCACCAGGTGCGTTCTCCGCCCGCTTTCCGGCGCCTGGCTCTGGAGACGAGATGAGCGAAGGCGGTGGTTGGAATGCCGGGGAGGCCACCGATGACACACAAATGGCTGTTCACGTCGCCGAGTCGCTTCTGGAACGCGGCGGCCTGGACCTGCCGGACATCTTCACGCGTTTCCTGCGCTGGGCGGCCGACGACCCCAAGGACATCGGGCTGCAGACCGAGGACGTCCTGACGCGTGGCCTGCCCTGGGATCAGGCCGCCGTCGCCCACTACCGCAGCAGTCACCGCGCCGCGGGCAACGGCTCACTGATGCGGGCCACCCCTTCAGCGGTGTACTTCGCCCCCAAGGGACGGCACGTCACCATGGACGCCGCCCGCCGCATCGCCGCCCTCACCCACGGCGACCCCGCGGCCTGGGAGGGCACCGCGATCTTCCACGACCTGGTCCGCGCCGCCTTGAGCGGTGTCGACCCGTTGGACTCCCTTTCCCTGACCCTCTCCGCCGTTCACCCCGACCACCGGGAGCGATACGCCGTCGTCCTGGCGCCGGACTGGCATCCCAGCCAGGCCACCGAGTCCAACGGCGCCGTCTGGGCCTGCCTCGGTTCGGCGGCATGGGCTCTGCGCACCACCCGGGGCTACGAGGACGCGGTCCGCGCCGCGATCGACCTGGGCGGCGACACCGACACCGTCGCCGCGGTCACCGGCGGCCTGGCCGGGGCCGTCCACGGGTTGGCCGCGATCCCGACTCGCTGGACCGAGCCCCTCCATGTCCCGCTTCCGGGAAGCGGCGGCCGGGTCCTGCGCCTGTCACACCTGCTCGACCTCGCCCATGGGCTGGCATCGTGAACGTACTGGTGACCGGGGCCACGGGTGGGATCGGGAGGGTGCTGGTCGACGCGCTCACCGAGGCGGGACATCGGGTGATCGCCGTGGGCCGTGACGTCGGGCGGCTCGACGTCCGTGGCATCGAGGCCGACCTGGCCGAACCCGCCACCCTGGCCGCCGCGCTGGAAGGGCTGGAGGACATACAGGCGCTGGTGCACTGCGCGGGCGTCTCCCCCGTCGAGGCCGTCGCCGAGAGCGACCCTGAGACGTGGCGGCGGACCCTGGCGGTGAACGTGGCCTCGGCCGCCGAGCTCGTACGGCTGACGCTGCCCGCGTTGCGTCGGTCCGGAGGTCACGTGATCTTCGTCAACGCCTCGCCCGGGATGACGGCGGTCCCCCGCTGGTCGGCCTTCGTCGCCAGCAAGGCGGCGCTGCGGGAACTGGCCGAGTCGCTGCGCGCGGAGGAGGCGGCCCACGGGGTGCGTGTCACCACGGTCTTTCCCGGGGGAACGGCGACCGACCTGCTCGGAGAGGTCAGGCACGCCTTCGGGCGCCCGTACGACCCCGGACTGTGCATCCAGCCGCGGTCTCTGGCCGCGATGATCGTCTGGGTTCTGAACGCGCCCCCCGACGCCTACGCCTGCGAACTGTCCGTACTGCCGGCGCCGCATTCGCCCTGACAACAGCGGGCTTTTCCCAGCCGTTCCGCGGACCGGGCAGCACCACAAGAACCAGGACGGTCGACGAAGCAAGGAACGCCCGAATGGAATTATAACGGTCGGTGATCGCACGATTCCGTTCGGCGGCGCCATATCCCCCAGCAGGGGCATTCGGCCCGGCAGAAAGCAACTCCGGCGAGCGGGACCCTCTCTGATATCAAGCGCGCCAAAACGGAATTGTCAGTAGCATAGACGCATGACGCCTATTACACCCCCCTACTACGCGGTGATCATCACCCAGAAGCTGAAGGACACCGGCCTGGAGGGGTATGACGAGATGGCGGCCCGGATGGTCGAGCTCGGCACCAAGTGGCCGGGCTATCTGGGCCGTGAGTCCGTCGCCAGAGCCGACGGCCACGAACTGACGGTGATCTACTACGCCGACGCCGAGTCGATCGCCGGCTGGAAGGCGGACGTCGAGCACCTGGAGGCGCAACGACTCGGACGCGAGCGCTGGTACGAGTACTACGACGTTCAGATCGCCCGGGTCGAACGCGCCTACAGTTTCAGGTCCTGAACATTCACAAGGCACCTCTTTCCGCCTGGCGGCGACGTATCCATAACCTGGGACCGAAGCCCGTGTTCCGGGTCTCCCTCTGGGAACGAAACACGCGCCGTGGAGGCGGAATGAGATCGTGACAAGAATCGCCAGTTCAGAACTGCATGTGACTCGGATAATGCCCGGGTGGTATTCAAAGGACTGAGGGCCCTACTCGTGGTGTTACTCATCCTCCCCACGACCGCCTGCGGGATGGTGGAGGACATCACGGGAAGAAGAGGCTTCCGAACCGGAAGTGCCGCGATGGAGCCCACCATCAAGAAAGGTCAGCACTTCATCGCCCGCATGGTCGGCGCAGACTTCGTTCCGAAGACCGGTGAGGTCATCCTCTACCGGCCACCCGCGTCCTGGACCGACCCGAGTTCCCAGCCGGACACCGGTTTCCGCATAGCGCGGATCATCGGCGCTCCCGGAAACTCCGTCAGTTGCTGCGACGCCACCGGGAAGGTGGTGGTCGACGGACGCTCGCTGTCCGAGCCGTACGTGTCCGCACATCCGGCCTCCGCCGCGGACTTCGAGCTCGACGTACCGCCGGGCCGACTCTGGATCATGGGTGACAACCGCGACATATCCGCGGACTCGCGCTATTACCAGGACACCGCCGAGCACGGCACGATCGCGGTCTCGGACGTCGTCGGCGTCGTGGACACCAGATCCAGCTGAGCCTCAGGCCGGGTCACCCGGACGACCTGTCGGTGGGCCTCCCTGGCTTCCGTGAGCGATGGACACCGCGTCGAACCGAGACAGCCGTGAGGAACCAGGGGCGCCCGTCGTCCTCGGTGAGACAGACCTCTGTGTGGGATCACCCGTTGCGACAGACGTGACTCATCTCGCGTAGGCGCTCAGATCCCGCACCCGCACGTCGCCGTCGCCATCCCCGGTGACGGCGACCGCTTTTCCACCCACATGTCCGACCGCTACGTCTCCGACCCAGTTGGCGTATCTCATTCGTTCGCCCAGCGGTCTGTGCGTACGTAGATCCCAAACCCGCACGGCACCGCCGCCGTTTTCGTCGTCGCCACCGCCGGTGAGGGCCACCGGCCGACCGTTGATCTCTTCGACCACCACTGTCCTGACCCCATGGACATGGCCGGCCGCCATCGGTGCACCGATGAGCCGGTGGGTGGTCAGGTCCCACACCCGAACGTCCTTATCGTCGCTGGAGACAGCGATCTGTCTGCCGTCCACCCGGCCAAGCGCGACATCCCCGACGCCGGCGCCGTTGGTCATCGGATCGCCGATCTGTTCGCGGGTGGTCAGGTCCCACATGCGTATCGTGCCGTCAACGCTGCCGGTGACGGCGACCGCTCGACCGTTCACCTCTCCGAGCGCCACAGTCGAGACGAAGTCGGTGTGTCCGATCATCGGATCGCCGAAAGGTTCGTGTGTGGCCAGGTCCCACACCCACACAGGCAGTTCATAGCCGGAGTCGCCCCAGCCCGCCGCAACGACGACGACGGCTCGACCGTTCACCTCCCCGACCGCAAGAGCATCGACGCGTTCGGTGTTGCCGAGCCTTATCGGTTCACCGACGAGGCCGCGCGTAGCCAGATCCCAGATCCGTACGGTGTTGTCGTAGCCGCCTGTGACGGCGACCGGCCTGCCGTCCACTTTCCCGAGTGCCATCGCCACGACGCCCTCCGGGTGAGCGACGATCGGTTCGCCGATCGGATCGCCTGTGGTCAGGTCCCACACCCGCAAGGTGGTGTCGTCGGGGCCACTACCGGCGCTTACGGCGACCGGCCTGCCTTCCAGTTCCCCCACTGCCGCCGCCCCGACAGGGTCGTCGTGATGCCCCAGCAGATCGAAGGAAGGCCACACGACGACGGCCAACGCTCCCAGAAGTGCCAGTGCGACGACCCACCGGAGACTTCGACGGAAGAACGACGGTCGCGCCGATACGGCTGTCGGCTTCATGGAGCCGGACCGAGCGGAGGGGAAAGATCGGTCGTCCACCGAGGGGTCACCCATACCCGGCGCGGTTGGACCGCCGGCAGAGGCATAGGAACCGTCCGTGTCCAGCCGCACCAGATCAGACACCACTCACCGTCCCTTGTGGCCGGTTCTCAGCCCGAGGGCGACCGGAGGAGTCAAACGATCACAGACGGCCGAGAGTAATGGCAGTACTCCCGGCACACCAGATCATGCAGACACCCTTGTTCTCCACCACAATGATCATGTGATCGATTACTACCGTGGCTTCTTCGAGCGGCATCAGTGGCTGGAGAACGGTCTCTCCTGGACCGTGGTGCTGCCCCTCAACGAAGAGATCACGGTGGATGACCTTCTACGGCGGCTGAACGGAGGTCGCGACCCCGAGCAGCGCGTCATGGACCATCCCGGGGAAGAGGCCATGGACGAAGGCCGCCCCGTACTCCTCCTCTCCGAGGGAGAAGGAACCTGGGGCTTCCTCGAACTCGCCTACGGCTTCGGCCTGTCCGACCGCGTCCTGACCGAACTCAGCAGGGAGTCACGCGTATGGATGGTGACCTGGCACTTCAACGGGGGATACACGATCCTCTACGCGGCCGACGGCAAGATCAGGGCACGAATGCGCGACTTCGTCTTCACCGAGCACCGCATTGAGGAGGGTGATCCGAGCACATTGACCGACTTCCGCGCCATGCTCGACACGCTCGGCCCGGAGGACTACCGCGGTAAGCGCAGTGCGGCGTTCGCCTTCATCGAGGCGGCCACCGGCATGGACCTGGACGGTGAGTTGCCGGTTGTGGAGAACGCCCCCGTCGTCATCCTCGACAACCCCGACGCCTGACCCGGTCATCGGCCACCGCCCCCGTCACGGGTGACGGCTCACCCGTTGCGAGGACGTTCGCTGACTCCGCCACACCTGTCCAGGGCTCGCTACTGAGATTAGATCTCTGGAGTTAGGCCAGTTCGAGAGGTAGACCGGTCTCGTTCGCTGATCTTCTCTCTAGCCGTGCGCGACCGGTCCTCTGTGCAGTTCAGCCTCCAATCGCTTTCGCTGCTGCTCGGTCACCTGGCATGGCCACCCGACCGCCCCCCTTTGAGGCCAAGGCGGCGGTTCCTCCTGTCTGCCAGGCGCGATACCAGCGGTTGGCAGACATCGGCGAGACCTGCAACATCTTGAGCTATCTGGGCCTGCGACGTTCCATCCGCGAACATATCCGCCGCACGTAGCCACATTTCCTCACGCCGTTCTCTATTTCGGGCGGCCAGTCCACCACCTTTGAGATATCCCATAATCACGATATTCAGAGCACAAAGCATCAAATAACCATAAAACACCCTCGATGACGCAGCATTCGAGATCTAATCTCAATAATCACTAGTGGACAAAAACAGCTAGAAGGTTGCAAATCCTCTAAATTAGAGCAAAGGTCCATAAGTGCGACATTTGCAGCCGCCAGCCCCATCTAGCGCACCGGCATGATCAATTTTCAAATCACACCCCTCGCGCCTGCGCTTACCGCCCGGAAGCGCACCTCACTCCATGCTGTTTTTATGCGGACGAAGCAAACCCTTGTGTGCGTCTAGACGTTCATGTTATGAATAGTTCCCGCTGGGACAAGGCTCATCAATGCCCGAGGTTCACACTCCCCCACCTATTTCATGCGGGCGAAGTTCGCATACAGAGGTTCGCCAGGCGTAGCACGGATTCGGACTCAGACCGTTCGCGAGCGCCACCCGAAGGCCGACAAATTCCTGTAAGCATCTCTCTGGAATCGGGTAAAGCAATGGAAGTAAACATCTTCAACGTCGGCATTGACCTGGTGACAAAACTGATCGATTTCATCAAGAGCTGGCCGAAATGGCTCAAGACCACTGTTGCAATCTTACTGATATTAGGACTCCCCCTTACCGGGTTTTTTGTAGGTGTCCGATACGCTCTCCCATCACCCTCTCCGGGCGGCATAGATGTGGCGAGATACTGCAAGTCTCTTAACTTCAACACAAACAATAGGGATCTATGCTCGTCTGACGTAGATCTTACCGATGCGTGCAACTGGCAGTACAAGAGAAACGATCTCTCTATCGTCTTTACATCCGCCAACCCGAACAGCGGGATTTGCACGGACCCCCAGAGCAGTCCCATCGGCGGCATAAACGACATGGCAGGTTACTGTCGCTATAAATACTCACCCAGCACCACCGTCGAGGCGGCGCTTTCGGGCAATACTTGGAATTGCCAGTTGAAGGTCAACCCTGACTCTGCCTGCAATTGGCAATACCAAAGGAACGATCTAGAGGCTCGTGAGGAAAACGGAATCCTGTACTGTTATTAGTGGGCTCGGGTTCCCCTAGTAAAACGGCGCAGAGCAGACCCCAGGAACCTAATTAAACTGAAGCAACACAACGCCGGCCACCTCACCTTCCTGGTTATCCAACATCGCCAACACCCCACAGCAAAAAGAGCCTCCGCTTCGACGGACCCCCTTCCAATCGATCCGCAATAAAACAAACCAACGGACGTTTTCTGGCATATAACCTGGTCCGAGGCGACACAATCAAAAAGGCGGACAAGCCATCGGCCGACCTAACCATCCAGCCCGCCAAAATAGGAACGTTTTCAAGATGGGGGCTCGTCCCCTAACCCTTCGATGCGAAGCCAAGTCACCGGGGTCCGAACAGTGGCCGACGTCGTCTGACGTCGTGGAAAAAGTCCCCGGCGGTCCGTGGTTATCCGGGCCTCGTCCGTGGCCATGGTTGCGTCCACGGAGGTGGTATACGAGTTTGACCTGGTCACAAGAGTGGCGCCAGGAAATGGTGACGGTCATCGCGTGATCCTTCGAGTATCGAAGATCAAGTTCGAAGGAGAACCAGGCGATGGCCGCAGACAACAGTGTGACGCCCGCGCAGTGGCTGGCGAAGCAGATCGAGACCGGCGATCCGGATCTGTTGCGATCCATGGTGAAGACCATGGCCGAAGCGTTGATGTCGGCCGAGGCCGACGGCCTGTGCGGCGCCGGATACGGCGAGCGGACCGACGAGCGCACCAACCGCCGCAACGGCTACCGCTCCCGCGGCTGGGACACCCGCGCCGGAACCGTGGAGCTCGCCATTCCCAAGCTCCGCTCGGGCTCCTACTTCCCCGATTGTCTGCTGGAGCGTCGACGGCGGGCCGAGCAGGCCCTGATCAGCGTGGTGGCCACCAGCTACCTGCTGGACGTCTCCACCCGGCGGGCCGACAAGCTCGTCGAACAGCTCGGCATCAAGACCATCTCCAAAAGCCAGATCTCCCAGATGGCCAAGGTGCTCGACGAGCAGGTGGAGGCCTTCCGCACCCGCGCGTTGGACGGCGGGCCGTACGCCTTCGTGTGGCTGGACGCCCTGACCCAGAAGGTCCGCGAAGGCGGGCGGATCGTCAACGTGCGCGTCCTGGTCGCCACGGCCGTGAACGCAGGCGGCAACCGGGAGATCCTCGGGCTGGAGGTCACCTCGGCTGAGAACGGCGCCGGCTGGCTGACGTTCCTGCGGGGCTTGGTGCCCGCGGCCTGGGCGGGGTGCAGCTGGTCGTCTCCGACGCCCGTCCTGGCCTGGTCGAGGCGATCGGCGCGACCTTGGCGGGCGCGTCCTGGCAGAGATGCCGCACCCACTACCTGCGCAACCTCTTGACGACCGTACCCAAGTCGGCGCAGCCATGGGTGGCCACCCTGGTGCGCACCATCTTCGACCAGCCCACCGCCGAGCAGGTACGCGCCCAGCATGCCTGGGTGATTGATGCCTTGGCGGCGAAGTATCCAGCCGCGTGTAAGCACCTGGAAGCCGCCCGCGAAGACCTGCTGGCCTTCGCCGCCTTTCCCAAGGAGACCTGGCGGCAGGTCTGGTCGAACAATCCGCAGGAGCGGTTGAACAAGGAGATCCGCCGCCGCACCGACGTGGTCGGGATCTTCCCGGACCGGGCCGCGATCGTCGGGCTCGTCGGTGCGGTTTTGGCCGAGCAGACCGATGAGTGGACCAAGGCCCGCCGCTCCATGGGGCTCGACATCCTGGCCAAATGCCGGATGCGCGTCCTTGCCGGCGACACACCGGCCCACAAACCGCTACCGCAGACACTTACCGCTTAACCTGCAGAAACAGGATCACGCGAAGGTCAGCTCATACACCACTTCGCTGGACGTGACCAAGACGGAGCTCGACGCGCACAACGTCCAGCGCTCCTTCCGAACCGTGCTCGAGAAAGCGGGCCTGAACGCCAGGGACTGGACACCTCGCGAGCTGCGGCACAGCTTCGTCTCACTGCTCTCGGACTCCGGGGTTCCCCGGAGAACATCTCCCGCCTGGTCGGCCCGCAACACCTCTATGACGGAGACCGTCTACCCCAAGCAGCTCCGCCCGATGCTCCTGGAAGAGGCCGAAGTGATGGACCATATCTCCGGGACGTTAACTGGGCATACGGCAAAAGGCCGCTTCCACATATGGGGAACGGCCTTCACATGTGGTCAGCGGCCGCTGAGCGAAGAGCCGCGAGCACCTGCGCGCCCGGGTAGCCGCTGAGCTCCGGAAACCTCCAGCGGTGGTAGCAACTCCAGTAGCTGGCGGCACGCTGCCGCGTCAAAACCATGAAGTCCGGGTTGTCGGCCGTGAAGCGCCCGTACCGCTGTCGTTGCCAGGTACCGGGAGTCTCCACTCCGGCAAGTCCTACTCGCACCACATCAATGATCTCGATGACATACTCGCCGACCAAGGTGACGACGAACGGCACAACCCAGTCAGCGTCAGTGGAGATCACCTTCTCCACGTACCGCTGGCGTACGTAACCACTCTGATGGCGGGTGAGCAGGCAGTCCAAGATTACCCGGGCTACCTCGCCGAGGTCGTCCATCGCTCCAGACGAGGGCGGGTCCTCATAGATCCGGTACGGGATCTGCGACCACTGCCCCCGCACCGACACGTCAAAGCCGTCCACCGGCGCATAGCGGGAGGGCACCAGCAGTCGCACGGCCTGCTCGACCTCGGCGCCCAGTTCGGGGGGAAACGCCTTCACCGCAGCATCGCGCAACCTCGTCCACCTCGCCCCCGCATCACCGGTTTCCGCATGGCGTAGTCACCCAGCAACGCAGAAGGCCGCTCCCGATCTCTCGGAAGCGGCCTCTTGTCCTGGTGGAGATGAGGGGATTCGAACCCCTGACCCCTTCGATGCGAACGAAGTGCGCTACCGGACTGCGCTACATCCCCGAAGACGTCCCCTAGATTAGCAAACATCCGGAGGCGCTCGCGCCATCCGTGCATCGGGGTGTGGAGGAGATCAGTCGCCGACCGCGCGGCGGTTCGGTTCGGCGTACTGGTCGAAGATCTCGTCGCGGTGGGCCGACAGGTCGATGATCTCGGCGGCCGGGCGCCGTGTCTCAAGCTCGGCCCGCCTGCGGGCCCGCCTGGCGCGTTCCGCACGCGCCTGAGCCGCGGCCTGACGACGCTGGGCGTCGAGCCGTACGGCGCTCCTGAGAACCACCAGATAGAGGCCGAGAAGGGTCACAGAGGGCGCCACGCCCCACCAGGGGATGACCTGAACAGAGGCCGTCACCGTTGAGGCGACGACCAGGAGAAAGCACCACAGGGTCAACCGTCTGCGTTTGGCCACCCGTCTGGCCCGGCCACGCAGTTCCGCGCGCCTGCGTTCCGTGGCGGAGCGCCGTAGGGGCCGGGTGGACGGGGCGGGGGTCCCACGAGGCGCGGACGCCTCCGACGAGGTCTCCCGGAAGCCGGACGACGCCGCTGCCGGACGATCGGACGCTCCGGCCTGACGGGAGCCGGACGACTCAGCCGGACGGGGGTCGGACGGCCTGTCCAGGTTTTCCCGGACGACCGGGGCCGACGGCGCCGAGGGGAGAACGATGTCACGCTGCGTTTCGACCGAGTCCTCTGAGGGCAGTTCCTCCTCGTCCTGAACGTACGGCTCGGCGTCCTCGGTGAGTTCGGTGAAGGCGGCCCGGTCGCGACGCAACCACATGGGCACGAGCACGCACAACCACATGACAACAATGGCCAGGTACAGAAGAACGCTGCTCACGGCCACCTCCGGGCAGCATGGAAACGCCTGGGGTCCTTTGGCGTCTCCAATGTGCTCACGTCACGCACAGTAAGACCGCGTGTCACTATTTGACGAGTATTCAGTGCGGTGTGTCGCGAGATCTTCAAGCCTCTTCATGGGGAGGGCCACCATGAGCCGCCGCCTCCCGGGCCCTGCGCCAACGCACCAGCAAACCTCTTGGTGCGTCTTCAACCGTGAGCGCGTAACAAATGTGGTCGCGCCAAGCGCCATCTATGTGCAGCTGGCGCCGTCTTATGCCTTCCTCCCTAAACCCCAGTTTTTCAACCACCCGTCGGCTCGCGTGATTTTCCGGACGGATATTCGCCTCAACCCGGTGCAGACCGGTGGTGAAGAAGCAGTAGTCGACCGCCATCGCCACGGCGGTCGGGGTGATGCCCCGGCCCGCCAGGGCGCCGTCGATCCAGTAGCCGATCTGAGCCGACCTGGCCGAGCCCCAGACGATGGCGCCGATGGTGAGCTGCCCGGCGAAGGCGCCACGGTAGGTCATCACCCAGGGCAGGGCGAGCCCCTGTCTGGCCTCCCTGCGCAGGGTGCCCGCCATCGAGATGTAGGGGCCGAGACCGGTCCGGAAGAGCGGGGTCTCCGGATTGCTCGGCTCCCAGGGGCGCAGCCAGCCGGCGTTGCGCAGCCGCGTCTCGCGCCAGACACGAACGTCTCGCAGGCGCAGCGGCCGGAGTCCCACCGGGCCCTCCGTCAGGGTCACCGGCCAGCCACGAAGTCGATCCACGTTCCCCATCATCCTCCCAAGACGCGCCGACGTGCCATGGAGTCCCCCGGCCTGTCAGCGTGTGCGACAGGAGGGCGTCATCGGGGGTGGTCGCCGCCCCTGATCTGGTCGACCGCGTGGCCGAGGATCGGCGCGAGCACCGCCATGCCGTCGCGGACCCCGCCGGAGGAGCCCGGGAGGTTGACGACCAGGGTGTCGGCGGCCTGTCCCGCGAGCCCTCTGGACAGGATCGAGGTGGGCACCCGGTCGCGGTTGGCCTGCCGTACGGCCTCGGCGATGCCGGGGATCTCGCGGTCGAGCACCCGCGCGGTCATCTCCGGGGTCAGGTCGGAGGGGGTCAGCCCGGTGCCGCCGGTGGTGACGATCACGTCGTAGTCTTCGGCGATCCCGGCGCGCAGGGCCTGTTCGACCGGTTCTCCGTCGGGGACCACCCGTGGGCCGTCCACCTGGCATCCGGCCTCGGCGAGCAGCTCCGCCAGGAGCTTTCCTGATTTGTCCTCGTATATCCCGGCAGAGGCCCGGTTGGAGGCGGTGATCACCAAGGCTCTCATGTCCTGGTCCACGTCCCGGTCTTGCCGCCGGTCTTCTCCTCGACCCGGACGTCGGTGATCACGGCCGCCGGATCGACCGCCTTGACCATGTCGATCAGTGTGAGGGCCGCGACCGAGACGGCGGTCAGCGCCTCCATCTCGACGCCGGTCCGGTCGGCGGTCCTGACCAGGGCGACGACGTCCACCCCGTCGTCGGCCACGGTCAGCTCGACCTTCACCCCGTGCAGCGCGATCGGATGGCAGAGCGGGACCAGGTCAGGGGTGCGTTTGGCCCCCATGATGCCCGCGATCCGCGCGGTGCCGAGCGCGTCGCCCTTGGGCACCTCACCCGACCGCAGCAGGGCGACGGCCTGCTCTGACAGCAGCACCCTGCCGGTCGCGCGGGCCGTACGGACCGTGACGTCCTTGGCCGAGACGTCCACCATGCGCGCCGCGCCGGTCTCGTCGATGTGTGTGAAGCCACTCATAGCGGGATGACCTCGACTTCCGTTCCCTCGGGCACCGCGGTTACGTCCTCGTCGACCACGATCAACGCGTTCGCCGTGGCGAGCGCGGCGAGCTGGTGGGAGCCCTGTCTGGTCACCGGGGTGACGGATCCCCCGGTGAGCACGGCGCGCAGATAGGACCGCTTGCCCTGGGGCGAGCGCAGCGGGGCGAGGGTCACGGCCCGTACGGCCGGCACGGGCCCCGGCTCCAGCCCTCGCATCTTCCGCAGCGCGGGCCCGACGAACAGTACGAACGACACGAACGACGACACCGGGTTGCCCGGCAGGGCGAAGACCGGGATCCGGCCCTCCCCCGCGACTCCGAAGCCCTGGGGCATGCCCGGCTGCATCGCGACCTTCTCGAAGCGGAAGGTGTCGAGATCGCCGAGCGCCTCCTTGACCGGCTCGTAGGCCCCCATCGAGACCCCGCCGCTGGTGATCACGGCGTCGACCTCGGGCAGGTGGGCGTTGAGCTGGTCGAGGAAGCCCGTGGCGTCGTCGGCGGTGATCCCGGCCCGGTAGGCCCCACCGCCCGCCTCCCGCACCGCCGCGGCCAGGGCGTAGCTGTTGGACTCCCAGATCTGCCCCGGCCCCAGCGGCGTGCCCGGCTCGGCCAGTTCGGAGCCGGTCGAGATGACCACCACCCGTGGGCGGGGCCGTACCAGCGCGTGGGCGCGGCCGACCCCGGCCAGGATGCCGAGCTGGGCGGGTCCGATCAGTGTCCCCTCGGGGAGCACGACGTCGCCCGCCAGGACGTCCTCGCCCGCCAGGCGGATCGCGTTCCCGGCGGGCGCGGACCGTTCGAACCTGGCCTGTTCCCTACCGCCGTCCGTCCACTCGACCGGTATGACCGTGTCCGCGCCCTCAGGCATGGGGGCGCCGGTCATGATGCGCATGGCCGTCCCCGGCGCGACGACCGGCCGTCCGCCCTCGCCGGCCGCGACGTCACCGGTGACCGGCAACGTCACCGGAACCTCCGCGACGTCACACGCCCGTACGGCATAGCCGTCCATGGCCGAGTTCGCGAAGGGCGGCAGCGCGACGGGAGAGGTGACATCCTCGGCCAGGACCGTGCCCAGCGTCTCCTGAAGCCCCGTCTCCCTCGGGGCCGTCGGCCGTACGGCGAGCAGGATGTCGGCGAGGTGCTCGTCGACCGATCTCATCGAGGTCATCGGTTGGCCAGGAACTCCTTCAGCCAGGGCAGGAACTCGGGTGCCAGGTCGGGGCGGTCGGCGGCGAACTGGACCACCGTGCGCAGGTAGTCGAGCTTGTTGCCGGTGTCGTAGCGACGGCCGCGGAACAGCACGCCGTGCACCGGGCCGCCCTCGTCGCCGCCACGGGCGGCCAGGGTGCGCAGTGCGTCGGTGAGCTGGATCTCGTTCCCGCGGCCGGGCGGGGTGTTCTCAAGGACCTCGAACACGGCCGGGTCGATCACGTAACGGCCGATGATCGCCCAGTTGGACGGCGCCTCCTCCGCCGGGGGCTTCTCGACCAGGTCGGTGACCCGGACCACGTCGTCCTCATCGGTCGGCTCGATGGCCGCGCAGCCGTACAGGGACACCTGCTCCTTGGGGACCTCCATCAGGGCGATGACGCTGCCGCCGTGGGCCTGGCGGACCTCGATCATGCGTTTGAGCAGTTCGTCGCGGTAGTCGATCAGGTCGTCGCCGAGCAGGCAGGCGAAGGGGTTATCGCCGACGTGCTGCTTGGCGCACAGCACCGCGTGGCCGAGACCCCTCGGCTCGCCCTGCCGTACGTAGTGGAGGGTGGCCAGATCGGCGGGCTCGCGCACCTGCGAGAGCCGTTCGTCGTCACCCTTCGCTTCCAGGACTTCCTCCAGCTCGATGGCTCGATCGAAGTGGTCCTCGATGGAGCGCTTGTTCTTGCCGGTGACCATGAGGACGTCGAGCAGACCGGCGGAGACCGCCTCCTCGACGACATACTGGATTGCGGGCTTGTCGACGATCGGCAACATCTCCTTGGGAGTCGCCTTGGTCGCCGGTAGGAAGCGGGTGCCCAGGCCCGCGGCAGGGACGACGGCTTTGGTCACGAGATCGAAGTCGGCCATACGAAAACGATAGTGGAGGGGTTGTGGACAAGCCGAGGCTGCGGTCGGCGATCGGGGTCGCGCGCGCCGCGGTTTCCGAGGAAGACAGGCACACCGCCTCCGTCATGACGAGGGAGTCGCTGCTCGAACAGCCGTGGGTCCAGATGGCGGGGCTGGTGGCGTGTTACTGGTCGATCGGCACCGAGCCCTCGACCCACGGGCTCGTCTTCGCGCTGTGGAAGCACGGCGCCACCGTGATCCTTCCGGTGCTGCGTGAGGACGACGATCTCGACTGGGCTGTCTACGACGGTCCCGACACCCTCGCCCCCGGGCGTTTCGGGATCATGGAGCCGGTCGACACCCGGCGTGGCGTGGACGCCGTCAGGACCGCGGCCCTGGTGATCGTGCCCGCCCTGGCGGTAGACCGCTCCACCGGGGTGCGGCTCGGCCGCGGTGGTGGCTCCTATGACAGGGCCCTGGCCAGGGTCGGCCCGAATGTGCCCACGGTCGCCCTGCTCTACGCGAACGAGCTGCGGGAAGACGTCCCCGGAGAACCGCACGACATACCGGTTCGTTACGTCGCGCAACCAAATGGAATCACCCGAATTGTCCCTTGATGTGCCTAACGACTCTGTCCAATACGACACAATGGTCCCTGGAATCAGAGAGGGGACCGGATGGGGTTGGATGTCTGGCTGCTTCTCGGTGCGGGTGTCGTCATCGCGGCGATCGTCGCGGTACGGGTCGCCCACCGCAGCGGACTTCCCAGTCTCCTGATCTTCCTGGCCTTCGGCCTGCTCATCGGTGAGTCCGGCCTCGGGCTCCAGTTCGAGAACCCGGTGCTCGCCCAGCAGATGGGCCTGATCGCCCTGGCGGTGATCCTCGCCGAAGGTGGCCTGACCACCAACTGGAACCACGTACGGCGCTCCATTCCCACCGCGCTCGTGCTCGCGACCGTCGGGGTCGGGGTGAGCGTCGCCACCGTCGCCGCCGCGGTGCACACCCTGCTCGACATGGACTGGCGGACCTCGCTGCTGCTCGGCGCGGTCCTCGCCTCGACCGACGCCGCGGCGGTGTTCTCCGTACTGCGCCGCCTGCCCCTGCCCTCCCGGCTGGCGGGCGTCCTCGAAGCCGAGTCCGGGTTCAACGACGCGCCGACCGTCATCGCGGTCATGCTGCTGAGCGCCGCCGCCTCCCCCAGCCTGGGAGAGGCACTGCTCATGGTCGTCGTCGAACTGGCCGTCGGAGCGGTCGTCGGCCTGGCGGTCGGGCCGCTCGGCGTCTACGCGCTGCGCCGTATCGCGCTGCCGATCTCCGGCCTGTACCCGATCGCGGTGCTCGCGCTGGCGTTCGTCGCCTACGCGGGCGCCGTACTCCTGCACGGCAGCGGTTTCCTCGCGGTCTACCTGGCCACCCTGGTCATGGGCAACTCCCGGATGCCCCACCGCGCCTCGTCGAGGGGCTTCGCCGAGGGCGTCGCCTGGCTGGCCCAGATCGGCCTGTTCGTCATGCTCGGCATGCTGGCCAGCCCTTCCGAGATGCCGTCGGCGATCATTCCGGGCCTGGTCGCCGGACTGATCCTGGTCGCCGTCGCCAGGCCGCTCTCGATCGTTGTCTCCGCCCTGATCGTCAGGAGCGCGCGGATCGACCGGCTCAACTGGCGGGAACAGGCCTTCCTGTCCTGGGCGGGACTGCGCGGCGCGGTGCCCATCGTGCTGGCGACCATCCCCTGGGCGGCCAACTCGGTGCACAACGGCGTCGCGAAACTCGTGTTCAACGAGGTCTTCGTGATCGTCGTCGTCTACACGCTGCTGCAGGGGCCGACGCTGCCCTTCGTCGCCAAGGCCCTCGGCCTGTCGACACCGGACGAGGCACGTGACCTTGAGGTCGAGTCCGCTCCCCTTGAGGAACTCAACGCCGACCTGCTGCAGGTCAAGGTGCCGCCGACCTCCAAGCTCCACGGCGTCGAGGTCTTCGAGCTACGGTTGCCGACCGACGCCCAGGTCACCCTGATCGTCAGGGACGGCAGGACGTTCGTTCCCTCGGACTCGACGAGGATCAGGATCGACGACCAACTCCTGATCGTGACGACCGCGGCCTGCAGGGAAACGGTCGAGCGCAGGATGAAGGCGATCAGCCGCCGGGGCAAGCTGGCGGGCTGGTTCGGCGAGCGGGGCAGCTGATCCATTCATTCCCACCCGGAATGCGACAGATCCGACTCGCGTTTATGCTTGTCGGCTGCCTATCATTAGCAGTCGCGTCAGTAGAGTGCCAGACGGCGCGGATCGAAGGAGGAGGAACGGTGCCCACCTACCAGTACGCCTGCAGCGCATGCGGCAACGAGTTCGACATCGTCCAGAAGTTCTCAGACGACGCGCTCACCGAGTGCCCGTCCTGTGCCGGTGAGCTGCGCAAGGTGTTCTCCGCGGTCGGCATCGTGTTCAAGGGCTCCGGCTTCTACCGGACCGACAGCAGGTCCTCCTCGACCAGCACGGTGAGCTCGTCCTCGACGTCCGCCTCCTCCGGCTCGTCCGGAGAGTCGAAGTCAAGCGAGTCCAAGCCGAGCGAGTCCAAGCCCGCCGCCGCCGGCACCCCGGCTCCCGCGGCCTCCTAGCGCGGCACCCGTCACGCTCCGGCGGCTCCTCGGGGGCGGTCGGAGGCAGAGCCGAGCATCTCGTGGGGCAGCCTGTCCAGCAGCTCACGAAGCCCTGGATGCCGCGCGGGGTCCCAGTCGTCGATCATCCGCCGCAGCCCCTCGCGGGCCTCGGCGACAAGTGCCCCGGCCACCCGTTCACCGGCCGGGGTCAGTTCAAGGCGCCCGCCGCCGTCGGTACGGCGGGCCAGCCCTCGCGTGACGAGCAGATCCGCGTACGGCCTGCCCCTCTCGACCGTGACCCCCGCCCGTTCGGCGAGTTCCACGCTTTTCTGACCGCCCCCGGTGCCCAATCTGGCGATCAGCCACACCGAACCCGGCGGCAGGTCGAGACCGGCCGTCTCTCCAAGACGGCGGTAGTAGTCCCGGCGCATGTCCGCGTCGGCCAGTCGCCACAGCCCGCGTTCCACCTCGCGCAACGAGGAACGCTGCGCGGACACCGCGCCGTAGCACTCCCCCAGGTCCACGGGCCTGGTGGTCTCGCGCAACGGCACCTCGGGCAGCAGCCAGGCCGCTGCGAAGGCCACCAGCGCGACGGGCGCGGTGTACAGGAACACCCCGGCGATCGCGTCCGAGTAGGCCGCCAGGAACGCCGCCATGGCCCCGGGCTCCAGCCTCCTGACGGCCGTCGGGTCCGACTGGACCGCCGTGGCGACCCCCGGCGGGAGCCGTACGGTCCGCGACAGCCGTACGAGGTCGTCGGTCAGCCGTGAGGCGAAGACCGTGCCCGCGACGGCGACGCCGAAGGAACCGCCGATGGAGCGGAAGAAGGTGACCCCCGAGGTGGCCACTCCCAGGTCCTCGAAACCGATGGCGTTCTGCACCACGATCACCAGCACCTGCATCACCAGGCCGATGCCGACGCCCAGTACGAGCAGGTAGACGCTCAGTTCGAGGACCGGGATGTCCACCCGGACCCGGGAGAGCAGGCAGAGTCCGAGCGTGGTGACCGCGCCGCCCGCGATCGGGAAGACCTTGTACCTCCCGGTCCGGGTGATGATCTGACCGCTGACGATCGAGGTCACCAGCATGCCCGCCATCATCGGCAGCAGGTGGATGCCGGACCACGTGGGCGAGACCCCCTGCACGACCTGGAGGAACAGCGGCATGTAGGTGAGCGAGCCGAACATCGCGAAGCCCACGGCGAAGCCGATCAGCGACGCCACGCCGAAGGCCCTCGACCGGAACAGATGGGGCGGCAGCACGGGCTCCCTGGCCCGGTTCTCCACCCGCCACCAGAGGGCCAGCAGGAGCGCCGCCACCAGCACCAGGCCGACGACGACCGTGTGGGTCCAGGGGTAGACGGTGCCGCCCCAGGTCGTCACCAGCACCAGACAGGCGGCGGCCGAACCGAGCAGGACGATGCCGAGATGGTCGATGACGTGGTGGGTCCGTTCCGTGTCCTGGGGCAGCGCGGAGGAGATGACGGCGAACGCCACAACCCCGACCGGCAGGTTGACGTAGAAGACCCAGTGCCAGGACAGACGGTCGACGAACAGGCCGCCGAGCAGCGGCCCCGCGACGCTGGAGACGGCGAAGACCGCGCCGAAGAACCCCTGGTATCTCCCACGTTCCCTGGCCGGCACGACGTCCCCGACGATCGCCTGGGCCAGCACCATGAGCCCGCCCCCGCCGAGCCCCTGCAGGGCGCGGAAGCCGATCAGCTGTCCCATGTTCCGCGACAGGCCGCACAGCGCGGAGCCGATGAGGAAGATGACGACGGCGGCCTGGAAGAGTCCCTTCCTGCCGTACTGGTCGCCGAGTTTGCCCCACAACGGCGTCGAGACCGTCGAGGCCAGCATGTAGGACGTGACCACCCAGGAAAGCTCCCCGAGGCCGCCGAGGTCGGCCACGATCGTCGGAAGCGCGGTGGCGACGATGGTCTGGTCGAGGGCGGCGAGCAACATGCCCATCATGAGCGCCCCGATGACGAGCCCCACCCCGGCCCCCGTACGGCGCGCGACATCCATGCCGTTCCCCTACCCACGGCTCTTGTTTCCGTACGGCATGCCCTGGCAGGGATCAGCCAGGTTTGTTCGTCCGGGCCATGTCTGTCCCGGCGGCGCCCGTCGTGTCCGGCCCCTCACGGTTGTCGGATCGCCCCGGTGGGAGCGGCTTTACGACAGGACCTTGTTGAACCGTTTACGCGACGCTTTCACCTGGATCATGGGCTTTTATGTGACCCACCGCCCTTGACCGTTTTCATAGCGGGTTTCACGATCCATGACGCTGTTGTCCAGGATTACGGCCCGGTTTTCCACAGGGAGAATGTGCTGTTCTCCAGTTATCCACAGGGCGCGCATGGGCCTCCTCAACGGCTCGCCGATAACGCTAATCTCGGCGCCATGGTCACCAAAGCGGACATCGGAGTCATCGGCGGCTCAGGCTTCTACTCTCTGCTCGACGACGCGGCAGAGGTCGAGGTAAGCACCCCCTACGGCCCGCCCAGCGACGTCATCACCGTCGGCCGGATCGGATCGCGGTCGGTCGCCTTCCTGCCCAGGCACGGCCGCGACCACCGTTTCGCCCCTCACCTCATCCCCTACCGCGCCAACCTGTGGGCCCTGCGCTCCCTGGGTGTCCGCCAGGTTCTGGCCCCCAGCGCGGTCGGTTCCCTGCGTCCCGAGCTCGGCCCCGGCACCCTGGTCGTTCCCGACCAACTCGTCGACCGCACCCTGGGACGCACCCAGACCTACTACGACACCGGCGGCGTCGTTCACGTCTCCTTCGCCGATCCCTACTGCCCCCTGGGGCGCACGGCGGCCATCGAGACCGCCCAGTCCTCCGGGTGGGAGCTGGCCAAGGACGGCACGCTGGTGGTCATCGAGGGCCCTCGGTTCTCCACCCGCGCCGAGTCCCGCTGGTTCACCTCCAACGGCTGGACGATCGTCGGCATGACCGGCTCCCCCGAGGCGGTCCTCGCCCGTGAGCTGGCCATGTGCTACACCACGCTGTCCCTGGTCACCGATCACGACGCCGGCGTCGAGGTGGGTGAAGGGGTCACCCACGAGGAGGTCCTGGCCTTCTTCTCCACCAACATCAACCGGATGCGCTCCCTGGTCGCCGACGTCGTCACCGCCCTGCCCGAAGAGCGCGCCTGTCCCTGTCCCAACACTCTGAACGGCCTGTCCCTCCCCTTCGAGCTCCCCGGCTGACCAAGATCTCCTACGGCAGGCGCCCGGCTTCCGCGCCGGGCCTGCCGTACGGCACCGCCCGTCCGCTCTGTTCGGCTGTTCCAGACACCACTGCCCGAGACGACACATCTCCGTACGGCGAGACCCGGCCGCTCAGCCGACCCGCGTGCTCCTCGGTCCCGTCCAGCATCGCCTCGCTCCGCGAGAGGCGCCCCGCACCACTCCCGAGGCCGCGTTCCCCGCCTCCGGTGCCTCAGAAGGTCTTTCCTCCCGCGGCCTCTCACCGGCTCCCAGCACGTCGACGCCTCCCGCCTTCGGCTCTTCCGGCGTCCTCTCCCGCCGTCTCACCCACTGATGTCCGGTCGTTCCGACGACCGGATCTTCGACCACCCCTGGAGTCAGACATGCGCGTCCTCCGCGATCCGGCCGGTCCCCCGGCTCGGTCTCCCGCCCGCCCTCGCGCCCCCTCCGCTCCCGGCTCCCCGGTCCGTGGCGTGGACGCCCTGCTCCGTTTCGGAGGGCGTCGTCATCGGATCGTCGCGGCCCTCGTCGCCGCGTCGGCGATGGCCTGTGCCCTGGTCGGGCTAAGGCCCGGCAGTGCGTCGGTGACCGTGCTCACCGCAGCCAGGGATCTTCCCGGAGGGGCGCTGGGCGCCTCCGACCTGAGAGCGGTCGCCATGCGGCCCGAGACCGTCCCCGACGGCGCGCTGAAACCCGGCGCGCCGATCGTCGGCAGGGTCCTGACCGGTCCCGTGCGACGAGGGGAGCCGCTGACGAACGTCCGTCTGCTGGGTCCCGGCCTGCTGTCCGCCCGGGGGCCGGGGACGGTCGCCACCCCTGTCCGGGTCGCGGACCCTCAGACGGCGCGCCTGCTGTCCGCCGGCGACGTCGTGAACGTGCTCGCCACCCCCTCCTCCTGGGACGGCGCCGCCCCCGCCCGGACCGTGGCCGAGGGGGTCACCGTACTGGCCACGCCTGGAGGCGAGGCGGACCAGGGCGCGCTCGTGGTGCTGGCCACCTCATCGGCACAGGCCGCCGAGCTGGCGTCCGCCCAGGTGGGTGGTCACCTCTCGATCACCATCAACCCTCACATAAAGTAATGTGACAGATACTCAAGGTGATGACATGGATGCCGGCTGAGCGCATGGACGAGGGGGAACCATGATCAACGGATTCAAGAACTTCCTGCTACGGGGCAACGTGATCGACCTCGCCGTCGCGGTGATCATCGGCGCCGCCTTCACAGCGATCGTGAACTCCTTCGTCAGCGACATCCTCACGCCGTTGATAGCCGCCATCGGCGGGCGTCCCGACTTCTCCGCGCTCACCCTGCGCATCGGCGGGGGCGAGATCAAGTACGGCCTCTTCCTCAACGCCCTGATCTCGTTCCTGATCGTGGCGGCCGTCATCTACTTCCTCATCGTCAGCCCCTACGAGAAGCTCTCCTCCAGGTTCGCCAGGCGGGAGGAGAGCAGCCTGCGCGACTGCCCCGAATGCCTCTCCGAGATCCCCCGGGCCGCCGTCCGCTGCTCCCAGTGCACCGCCCAGGTCACCCCTGTCCGCTGATCACGAAAGGCACCGGTCATGAAGGGCACCTGCCCTAAAGAGCTCTGGTCGCGAAAGGCGCGCCATGGCTTCGCGACCACGTCGCAGCCCTACAGCAGGGAGCCAAGCTTCGGGTCGTACTCCCAGTGCCAAGGCTCAAAAGGACTGACATACGCCCATTTCGGATGCATCCAGCCGTACTTCTTGCTGTTGGCCTCCAGCCAGTTGAACTCGGCCGACCGGAACCGCTCCACGCCCCCGCACAGGTCCACGGCGAGCCCGAGACCGTGGTTGCTGCGACCGGGCACGGCGGCGAATCCGGGCCTGCGGTAGTAGACGGACTGCTGTTCGGCCAGGCTCCGATAGCTGTCCGTCACGCACATGTGCTTGCCGAACCTCTGCCGGTAGGCCTCGTTCAGGCTGATGAACGCCAACGCCGCGTCGGCCCGTAGCTGGTTGCCCTGTTGCTGGAGCGGACAGAGATAGGCCTTGGGGATCAGGCCGTTGGGGAAGTCCTCCAGCGAGGTCGCCCTCGTCGGATCACACCCCCCCACGGGGTTGCCCGACCTGTTGACCTTGACCCCCAGTTTCACCAGTGCCTGCGTCAGCGATTTCACGATCTTGGAGGAGCGGTCCCTGAGAGTCTGGATCTCGGCGTTCATCTGCGCTTCCGCCAGAAGGGTGCTCGCCCGGAGTTCCTGGGCCTCCCCCGCCAGGCGCTCCTTCTCCGCCTGCAGACGGGCGCCGTCCCCAAGGACCTGGTTGCGTTCGGCCGCGATCTGGTTGATGTCGGCCATGGCTCTGAGGGTGGAGGCGTCGGCGTCACCGGCCAGGAAGAAAAGGGCGTCGCCCCCGAGGGGACGCTGGTAGAGCTGACCGATCAGGTCCGACAACGGCTGTCGTAGCTGTGCGAAGGCCCGCTCCGCGACCTGCAACTCACGGAGCTTGGCGGCCAGTTCCTTCTCCGAAGCCTGGATCTTGGCACGCCTCTGCTCCAGCGCCTTTGTCGCGCTCTCCAGCTCCTTGGCTGCTTTCTCCGCCTCACGCCGCAGCTCGGTGAGGTTGACGGGTGCGCGAAGGGTTCCAGTCGGGGTGACCCGCGTTTTCCCTGCGAGGGTGGTCGACTTACCGGCGGCGACCGACTGGGCCTTCGTCTGCGTCGGATTCGCGGTAGCCACCCCCGGGACGAGGGAAGACATCGCCGCGACGACGACGATCAGGCCCGCCGATCGACGAGGTGGCACGTTCGACCCCTCCGTTTGCGAACTCGTGACCTGGGTCAGGCACGCACGTTACTACAGTCAACCAAGTGCCTGGGTCGGACTCAGTACAGCTGATATGCGTCAAACACCCCATTTGACCATCTGGTGGCTCAGGTCTTGTTGCGCATCTCTTCTACGCAGACCTCCCACAACCAGGTGTTCCGCCACTCCTTGGGGCACTCGAATCTGTCGTTCGACGGTTCGGGGCGCGGAGGCTTCTGGACAGGCCGTCGCACCGGCGGAGCCGGACGCTCCTTTCTGATCACACGAGTCGGGGGAGGCGGCTTGGCGACCCCCGCGGAGCGCGCCTTCGGAACGGCCACCGGCGGCACCCGCCTCCCGTAGACGCGGACGAGCCCATGCCGATGCGGGATGCCTCTCGGTCCCAGGACCGTACTCGGCGAGCCGGCCTCCGCCCGCTGGAGTGCGCCCGGGGGAACGGTCTCGGCCCTGCGCACCACATCCCGCACCGGTGCGATCGTGACGGGCACCAGGGCGATGGCGCGCGACGAACCACCGTTTCCCTCCTCCTCTGTCACTCCCCAAACCCCAAGTGCCTGCCTCGCCGCCTTCACCCTTTCCACGTAGGACTCACGGCGGCCACGATCATGAGCCCGAGCGAGCGCCCAGTCCTTCTCGTGCCTCAAGGCTCTGCCGATGTCACCGAGCCCTCGAAAGGCGGGTTGTGTGTCGAAGCCCTCGAAACCCTTACGGATGCCATGAAACCCATGGGCATGAGACTCGTGGGGGATATGAGGACCACGAGGCAGGCCACCACGGAACTGTCCTCCGGCGACCCCGCGAGAACCTGTCCGGTATCCGGTGAGTTCCGCCACCAGCAGGCCTATCGCCAGAAGCACGGGCGCCAGCATCGCCCCGCACAGCACGAGCAGCTGCAACGCTCGGTGCCCGTGGATTCGCTTCCGTTGCCCGTCCGTCACGGAGTGTGACACTAGGCGTCGCCGCTCCGGCGACACTCGTCCACTTGCCGCCCTTTTACCGCAGCTCAGCGAACCGATAACCCGGCGATCGCCGCCAACTCCCCCTCCGGGCGCGCATCCACTCCACACTTTCGCTACTCTTATGGAGAGTCCCTGCCTCCGTAGCTCAGGGGATAGAGCACCGCTCTCCTAAAGCGGGTGTCGCATGTTCGAATCATGCCGGGGGCACTCTTCTTCCAGCGGGTACACGCTCGACCTGTGGCTGGGCCCACCCGGGCGGGTCACGTCCACGCCGATGGCGCGTGATCCTGTTTCTACAAATTAAGCGGGTTGTGGGCCGGTACACCGTCCGCGACGAGGCGCATCCGGCACCTGGCGAGCCCATCGAACCCCAGGTGGCGGCGGGCCCCCCACCCATCGGCCTGCTCGGTCAAAACCGTACCGACAAGCCGGACGGTCACCGCCCGGTCGAGGAAGATCCCGACCACGTTGGTGGGGCGGACCTCCTTGTTCAACCGCCCCGCGGGTTGTTCGACCAGGCCTGCCATCAGGCCTCGTTCGAGAAGGCGGCCGCGCGTGGTCCAGGCGCCCACACGCGACTGGCTACCCGGCCTCCAAGGCCTCGATGGCCCAGGCCTACTGGACGCACATCCGCTCGACGGCGGGCCGGTCGAAGACAGCGCACGCCAGAGTCGCCGCTCGCGGCGGTCGGCGCGTTCATCGGTCCGCTCACCGCGTCCGGCGCCACAGGACATTGGCATCGGCCGACATCGGCGTCTCGGCCATGGTCTTCGCCATGGATCGCAACAGATCCGGATCGCCGGTCTCGATCTGCCGCGCCGGCCATCGCCTGGTTCAAGTTTCGAACTTGGTCTTCGCCACTCGAAGGATCACGTGACGGCCGTCCTCACTCAGGGCACCGCGCCATCCAGCCGGAAAACTCACACACCGCCTCCGTGGAGACGACCACCGGCCTCCCCCATATCAAGCACGGTTTGTGCGGGAGGACAGAGGAACCATCTCATATCGCCTTTCGAGCGACCCGCCACATCTAATCATCATAATATGTTATGTTACCCTCCCTAAAATCGTGATCTAGGAGGTTATATCGGTGAAGCGCTGGAAAAGAGGACTGGTCCCTGCGCTTCTCGTGGCGGTACTGGCAGTGACATGGGCCCAATCCGGGGAATCCGGCAGTGAGCGGGCCAGGGCATCCTACGCGTCCTTGAGCGAAGTACCGCAGAAGCTGGAAAAGGACGGCACGACGGTCTCGATCGGTGATCCCAACGCGGCCGTCACCGTCCATCTGTATGAAGATCCGCGCTGCCCGGTCTGCGAGGAATTCGAGCTGACGGGCGGTGGACCGGTCCTGCGGAACTGGGTCCTGCAGCGGAAAGCGAAAGCCGAATACACGCTGGCCTCTTTCCTGGATGATCGGCTGGGCGGCAATGGCTCGAAAAGAGCCGTCAACGCCCTCCGAGCCGCCCTTGAGGTCGGGAAGTTCGCCGAGTACCACGCGGTCCTCTACGCGCACCAGCCCGATGAGCCGAACGACGGCTTTACCGAGGCACGGCTACTCGAACTGGCCTCTCTGGTCGACGGGCTCCGAAGCCCATCCTTCGACACAGCCGTGAAAGGGATGAGGCACCAGGACTTCATTACAAGATCGCAACAGCAGTACCAGCAGGCGGGCACATATGAAGGCCGGCCGGGCCCGGGAACTCCCGCCGTAGACATCAACGGCAGACGGGTTCCCGACGAGGACTTCGAGGCCATCTTCGACGAAGAAGGCTTCGCCTCGCTCCTCAGCATGGCCGAACCGGCGTCATAGCGAGCCTGCCTGGTTCCGTCACGGGCGGCACACGGAGTGATCCTGAAGGTGCTCGCCCACTTCGCCGCTGTTTTCCAAGCGTTCCATCCGCATGGATCCCCCGGCCCGGCACCGGCATCACGTTCGGATCATCCTTACCGCGGACGTCGTCGGCGAACGGCCCTCGGGCCCGCGGGCGATCGGGCTCGGCGGGGGCACCTGGCCGGACCAGGATCACGAGGAGAACCACACCGTCGCCGACGTCCTTGAGGGCGAACGGGAAGCCCCGGTGCGCGCCGGTGGCCGATCGCGGAGACCCACGCCTGTCGGCGTACTCCTCAGGCGGGTCGCGACGGGGCCAGGGCGTTGAACACCCGTTGGCGCAGCAGTTCGTACTGCTCGCGGCACCGGCGGGGCGGGCCCGGTGGCCGATGCTGTACGTGGCCGCCGACAACGACCTCGCCGGAGCCGAACTGGTCGGAGGTGAAGTCAACCTCGGTGCCGTCAGGCAGCCGGTTCCAGTAGTGGTTCCAGGCCTTGGCCCCGTCGACATGGACCTCGCCAAGGATCAGGTCTCCGCCGAGCAGGTCCTGAACCACCAGTGCCGTCGTGCCGCACTGGCTTCTCGCCGGGTTGTCCGGCCGCCACTGTTCACGGCCCACCGGATCACAGGTGTCGGGTCCCCATGCGGCTCTCAGCAACGGCCGCAGCAGTTCCACGCTCAGCATCCTGGGAGTGTCGCAGAGAGGTACGACAAATCCGTTGACCGGCCGACGGGGCCGCGGCCGACTTGGGATCCTCCGCTTCCGCATGCGGCATTGGCCTCAACCGCGACCGTGGTGCCCTGACCCTCCACGGCACCGGAACACCCCACAACCGCGACCATGGCACCCGTTCTCTCTGTCACGTCATGCGCAGAACCAGATAACGGCACGAAGGCCAGAAGGGTGATCACCGAGTTCGCCGGAAATCCGCCGACCGACGGGGAGCACAGGTCCGCGTCGCGCTCGGTACACGCGCGGAGGCGCGCCGACCCGGCGGCGAGCACTCCGGTGCCTTCGTGTCCGGCCGAGTCACCTCGGCCTCAGCGCGGCGGGATCCGCCGGGGCGGCCGACGCCCGGCCTCCTTTGTCCGCATACGGCCATGAGGACAGCCCGACGAAAGAGGGGAGAATTCCCGCCGGAACCTCGATCAGCCAACCATCACGAATGGGACTTTTCACATAAAAACGGCTGATATCAATGGGCATTTTCCTTTTCGGTGCGCCCAATCCGCCCACAACAATCCTGTCAGTTCGGCCACATTTTTGGCACTGGCGCCCATCACGCCCCATTGATAAATGTTGCTCACCAGGCCGCTCTTTCCAGGGCCTGCCATGTGGATCGCCCCCCTGGAAACCGTTCCAGAAGCCCGGAGACAGGCCCGGAGGCGGGTTCTTCCCACTGAACGCGGCAGCCCAGGAATGCACGCGTGCGCTCCCTGCGACGGAACACGAGACGTCGAGGGCGTCGAGCCGAGCGGCTCGGCGCGAACCACCCAGAGAGGATTCCGTAGCCACCATGACCACCCCGGTTTCCAGCCTCACCGCGACCGAGATCGAGCGGACCACCGCCCTGGTACGCGAAGCCGGTCTGGCCGGCGAGAGCGTCCGCTTCGTCTACGTCGGCCTGCTCGAACCGCACAAGCAGGAGGTGCTCGCCTTCCAGGCGGGCACCGGGCCCAGGCCCGACCGCCGGGCACGGGTGCTGCTGCTCGACACCGCGACCGGTGACGCCCGGGACGTGACCGTCGACCTCACCGCCGACGTGGTGGCCGCGATCGTCGACGTCGACGGTTCCCACGGCGGGATGCCGATCCTGGCCGAGGAGTTCATGGCGGTCGACGGGATCCTCGCCCAGGACCCGGCCTGGGTCGACGCGCTGGCCAAGCGCGACCTGACCCCCGAGCAGGTGAGATGCGCACCGCTCTCGGCCGGTGCCTTCGGCCTGCCCGGTGAGGAGGGCAAACGGATCATCCGGGTGCTCTGCTTCGCCCTGCTCGACCCCGACGCTCACGTCTGGGCGCACCCGGTGGACGGGTTGAGCGCCTACGTCGACCTGATCGCGAGGAAGGCGACCGAGATCATCGACATCGGCGTCTTCCCGCTGCCGGAGGAACGGAGCAGGTTCCACCTCCCGCAGGGGCGCCCGGCGCCGTTGGAGACCCTGAGGCCCATCGAGATCACCCAGCCGGAGGGGCCGTCGTTCCAGGTCGAGGGCGACCGGATCACCTGGGCGAACTGGTCCTTCACCTTCGGGTTCGACGCCCGTGAGGGTCTGGTGCTCCACCAGTTGTCCTACGCCGACCCCGACCACGACGGCGAGGTCCGGCCTATCGTCTACCGCGCCTCCATCGCCGAGATGGTGGTGCCGTACGGCGATCCGGCGCCGGTCCGGTTCTGGCAGAACTACTTCGACACCGGTGAGTACCTCTTCGGCCGGTTCGCGAACTCGCTCACCCTGGGCTGCGACTGTCTCGGCGAGATCCACTATGTCGACGTCGACCTGGCCGACGAGACCGGCGACGTGCGGCGCATCCCCAACGCGATCTGCCTGCACGAGGAGGACCACGGCACGCTGTGGAAGCACACCGACATCTACACCCCGAACTCCGCCGAGGTCCGCCGCCAGCGCCGCCTGGTGATCTCGTTCTTCACCACGATCGGCAACTACGACTACGGCTTCTACTGGTACCTCTACCTCGACGGCAGGATCGAGTGTGAGGCCAAGCTCACCGGCATCCTCTTCACCTCGGCCTACCGCGGGCTGCAGGAGTGGCCCTACGCCGGAGAGGTCGCCCCGGGTCTGGGCGCACCGTTCCACCAGCACCTGTTCAGTGCCCGCCTCGACATGATGGTGGACGGTGTCCGGAACGCGGTCGACGAGGTCGACGCGGTCCGGGTGCCGGTCTCTCCGGAGAATCCGTACGGCAACGCCTTCGGCCACGCCCGCACCCGGATCGTGAGCGAGGCCGAGGGGGTTCGCAGCGCGGACGCCTCCGTCGGGCGGTCATGGCACGTGGTGAGCACCGAGCGCACCAACCGGCTCGGACAGCCGACCGGCTACGTGCTGCGCTCCGAGCAGCACCCGACCCTGCTGGCGGACCCGTCCTCGTCGATCGCCGCGCGGGCGGCGTTCACCACCCGGGATCTGTGGATCACCCGGTACGCGCCCGAGGAGCGGTACCCGGCCGGCGAGTTCGTCAACCAGAACCCCGGCGGGGACGGCCTGCCGGCGTACGTGGCGGGTGACCGGCCCCTGGACGGCGAGGACGTCGTGCTGTGGCACACCTTCGGCGTGACCCACTTCCCGCGGCCCGAGGACTGGCCGGTGATGCCGGTCGACCACACCGGATTCTCGCTGACGCCGTACGGGTTCTTCGACCGCAACCCCACGCTGAACGTGCCCGCCAACACGGCCAAGCACTGCGACGGACACCATCACTCCGAAGAGTGATCACCAAATGGTGACATATCCGCCCATGGCGTATTGTCGCCGCAGTCGCCAGGTACGGCGATTGCGGCGGCAGTGGGACGGGGCGTGGCGTGGTGGGGGAAGAGGGCTTCGACCGGCGGGTCGAACCGTTCCGGGCGGAACTGCTGGCCTACTGCTACCGGATGCTCGGCTCGGCCCACGACGCGGAGGACCTGGTCCAGGACACGTACCTGAGGGCGTGGCGGGCGCGGGAGCAGTACGACGACACTCGCAGCTCGCTGCGCACCTGGCTCTACCGGATCGCGACGAACGTCTGCCTGACCGCCCTGGAGGTTCGCGGTCGTCGGCCGCTGCCCTCGGGGCTGGTCGCCGCCTCCGACCCGCTCGCGCCGTTCGTCCAGGGAGAGCACGCCACCTGGCTCCAGCCTCTGCCGGACTCGTCACTGGAGGCGGGTGACCCGGCCGGGACCGTGATCGACCGCAGCAGCCTGCGTCTGGCGTTCGCCTCCGCCCTGCAACACCTGTCGGCCCGGCAGCGCGGCGCGCTGATCCTGCGTGAGGTGCTCGGCTTCTCCGCCGCCGAGGCGGCGGAGATCCTCGGCACCACCGTCGTGTCGGTGAACAGCTCCCTGCAGCGGGCGCGTACCCGCATGAAGGAGATCGGCGACCTGCGGGAACGGGTCAGCGAGCCGTCCGCGACCGAGCAGCGCGCCTGGATCGAGCGTTACATGAAGGCCTTCGAGCTCGCCGACGTCGAAGGCCTCAAACGGCTGCTCACCGAGGACGTCATCATGGAGATGCCGCCGATGCTCAACTGGTTCTCCGGCCGCGGCAACTACGGCCTGTTCATGGAGTGGGTCTTCGAGAAGGCCGGGAAGGACTGGCTCCTCAAGGAGGTCACGGCCAACGGCGGCCAGCCCGGCTTCGCCGCCTACCGGCGTGTCGGCGACGGGTACGACCTGCACACGCTCCAGATCTTCACCGTCGTCGGCGGGGGCATCGCCCGGAACTCGGTGTTCCAGGACCCCGCCGTCTACGCGACCTTCGGTCTGGCGGCCAGGCTCGACGACGAGGGACGCGCCGTCGCCGGGGTCTGATCGGGCCCCGGCCCGTGCGCCGAAAACGTCCCGGCGTCTTCTGCGCGCCGGCGCGATGAGTTCCGACCTCACCGCCGGTATGTACTGACGAGCTCGCCGGAACACCCCGGCGAGCCGTTCACAGGGGAGAATCCGATGTCGGACAGTCGTGTGGAAGACGAGGCCGCGATCCAGGCCGTACTGGTCGCCTCCTACAGGGCGTGGGCGGCGGGCGACGCCGACGGCATGGTCGCCGACTACACCGAGGACGCGACCGCCATCATGACCGGCTCACTCCGCGGCAGCCGTGAGGTGATCCGTCAGAACATGGCCCTGGGCTTCGAGGGCCCGCTCAAGGGCAGCTGGACCCACAACAAGCAGCTCGGCATCCGTTTCGTCGGCAGGGACGGCGCGATCGTCATCAGCGAGTCCGCCATCCTGTTCCCCGGCGAGACCGAGGTCCCGGACGACCGGCGCAAGGTGAACGCGACCTGGGTCTTCGAGAGGCGGGACGGCCGATGGCTGATCGCCGCCTACCACAACAGCCCGGTGGTGGCGCACTGACGAACTGACCACGCAACGGGGGCGGCCACCACCTTCCCCCTCATCGGAGAAAGGTGGTGGCCGTACGGCCCGTGGGGGGTGCCCAGACGGCGGGCAGGAGTTCGGTGGCCCTCCGGTAGGCGAGTTTGAGGGTGGCGTGCCGGATGGCCGCGGTCTCGCCGGTCTGGGTCATGAGGACCTCGCGCAGCGGATGACGTGACTCGATGAGGTCGTTGTTGCGCTGTTCGAGCCAGGGCATCCACTCCTGGTGCGGCGCCCGGTCCCGTTTGGCGTCGTTGCAGGGCTTGCATGCCAGGACCAGGTTCCAGATGGCGTCGACGTCGGGGCCGTTCCAGTGCCGGGTGAGCAGTTTCCACGGCAGGACGTGTTCGACGACGGGCCCCGCCATGACCTGGTCGCAGTAGGCGCAACGGCCGTCCTGGTATCCGTTGAGGGCGGCGACGACCCCGGTCACCGACTTGCGACGCTGTCTGGTCCGCAGAACCAGCTCCTGGGTTCCTGAGTCGTAGACCAACCCGAGCACGGCGTCGGACACACCGGTCGCCCACGCCGTCTCCACCAGCCGCCAGCGGGCGGTGATCTCGGCGCCGAGGCCCGGGGCGTGCGCTGACAGGGCGAGTTCGCGGAGTTCGTCGCGCAACACCAGCCCCGGAGCGGTGGAGTCCCGGCGCCGGTCCTCGTAGTAGCGCACCGGCGCCAGGCCGCCGCCGAGCTGCGGGAAGGCGTCGACGACGTTGGCGAAGCCGAACTGGACGGTGCGCCGGTGCAGCGTGTCCCGGTCGAGTTCGCCCGCGTTGAACGCGCGGCAGGCGTCCAGGAACCTGCTGCGGGCGGCGGTGCCCTGCCGGTCCTGACGGCGCAGGGCCTGACAGAGCAGTTCCGCGTACGGCACCGCCAGCTCTTCGAGCGTCACGTGGGTGCGGCCGGTGGCGGCGACCTTCAGGAGGGTCGTGCCGAAGGCGAATTTGTAGGTGGCCGAGTTGGCACCGTACAGGACGATGGCACGCCATACGCTCTCACCGGTGACCACGCCGCGTCGGTAATCCACCCGTGCAGTATCGATCAAGGGGGCGACATTTTGCGCCAAAGCCGGACAATCACCTATGGCAAGTTGGTCCGCGACCGGATTCCGGAGGTCATCGAGGCCGACGGGTTGACGGCCGAGGTCAGGGTGCTCGACGAGTCGGAGCTGGTCCCGGCGTTGACCGCCAAGCTCGTCGAGGAGGCCGAGGAACTACGTCAGGCGAGCCCCGACGACCGTCTGGGGGAGCTGGCCGACATTCACGAGGTGTTGACGACCCTCACCGAGACACTCGGGTTCTCCGATGAGCAGATTCGGGAGGCGGCCCGCCGTAAGCGAGCCGAGCGAGGCGGCTTCAAGCGCCGCCTGTGGCTCGACAAGGTGACGCGACCCGACGAGCTCGGGGGCTGATGGCGCCCTGCCCCGGTGTGTCAGGGGCAGGGCGCCGAACGGTCCCGGTCAGTCGCGTTCCAGGATCACCAGGGGGATGTCCCTGGGCGCCTCGGCCTGGTACTTGTCGTAGAGGGGGAAGATCGAGGTCATCAGCCGCCACAGTGGGGGCTTCTCCTCCTCGGTCGCGGTGCGGGCCCTGGCGGTGAACCTGTCCGGGCCGACCTGCACCGCGACGGCCGGGTCCTCGCTCAGGTTGAGATACCGGGCGGGGTGTTCCGCCGAACCGGCGTTCGAGGCCACCAGCAGATGGCGGCCGTCGGCCTGGCCGTAGATCAACGCGGTACGGCGCAGCATGCCGCTCCTCCTGCCCCGGGTGGTGAGCAGCAGGGTCGGCCATCCCTGGTACATGTGGCCGTCCGCGCCGTCGGTCTCGACGTACCGGCGGATGTGCTCGGCCACCCAGCCCGTCCTGCTGTCGTGAACCTCTGGATCCGTCATCCGGTCACCCCGGTGGGACCGGTTCTGGCGAGGCTCGCGTGAAGGTGGTAGCGCCTGAACTCGTTCCTCCGCACGCCGGGGAACTCCAGGACCCGTAGCCATTCGGGTGCGGAGCCGACGGTTCCCCGCCCACTGTTGTCCAGGGCCTCCTGGTGGGACGCCTCGTCCGTCCATTCCGCGTAGTTGAGCACCCGGGTGCCGTCCAGGCTGGTGTGGAAGTGGCCGGAGATCCCTCCGGGATGCAGGTCGGTCTCGGCGGCCAGCGCCGCGAAGACCGTGTCCACCCACCGTTCCTGCCGTTCCCGGTCGGGGCCGTCGAACTCGACGGAGACGATGACGACGCATCCCGGCACCGGCGCGTTCTCCCTGAGCCCGCTGCGGTAGAGCCGGTAGGCGACCGGCTCGGCCCCCATCGGGGAGTAGGGGCCGTCCGGCTCGTCCGCCCACTGCTCGTAGACCAGCACGTCCTGCCCGTCGGTGCTGACGTAGACGTTGACCGAGACAAGTCCTTCGGGCCACGGTCTGTTCTCCCACGCCGTGGTGACGGCCATCGGTGGCGTGTGCCGCAGGGGCCACCGGCCGACCAGTACGGCACCGGCGTCGGCGCGGGCCAGGGTGGGGTTGAGGTCTCGGACGAGGTTCGTCATGCCGCCTGCTTCCTGTCGTTGTACGGGTTCTTGTTCCTTGCGTCCCTGAGCGCGTCCGCCCACCACAGGAGCTGGTCGAGCAGGGTTTCGGCCGCCGGACCGCAGCCCGGGTCCTTCGGCAGGCCGTCGGGACCGAAGCGGTTCCAGGCGTCGTGGAAGCTGACCGTCTCGCGGACGGTGACCGTGTGCAGTTCGGCGAAGACCGCGCGAAGGTGCTCGACCGCCCGCAGGCCCCCGGACATACCGCCGTAGGAGACGAAGCCGACCGGTTTGGCCTGCCACTGGGTGAAGTGCCAGTCGATCGCGTTCTTCAGGGACGCGGGGAAACTGTGGTTGTACTCGGGGGTGACGACCACGAAGGCGTCCGCCGCCTCAAGCCGCGGGGTCAGTGTCTTCAGGGCCTGTACGGCCTCGGGTGACGGAGCCTGCCCGAAGGCCGGAAGCACCTCGGGCAACGGTGTGTCGGCCAGGTCGACGAGGTCCACCAGGACGTCGTCGCGTGACCTGGCCCGGTCGGCGAACCAGTTCGCCACGGTCGGCCCGAACCGGCCCTGCCTGACGCTGCCCACGATCACCGCGAGCCGCAACGGTTCCATGACATGTCCTCCTTTGGGACCCCGAAGCGGGGAACCCCGAGACGGTGGGGTGAGAACAAGCCTGGAACTTAAACAAAGGTTCAAGTCAAGCTAGGGTGGGCCGCATGACACGCGCCGGGGAACTCACCGTCGGCGAGCTGTCGGCTCGCAGCGGTGTCCCCACCTCCGCCCTGCGCTTCTACGAACGCCAGGGGCTGATTCACAGCAGACGCACCACGGGAAACCAGCGCCGCTACACCAGGGGCACGCTGCGCAGGGTGGCCTTCATCCGCGCCTCGCAGAGCGTCGGTCTCCCGCTCTCCGCGATCGGTGAGGTCCTGGCCCTGCTGCCCGCCGACCACACCCCGAGCAAGGAGTTCTGGGTCCGGGCCTCGGATTGCTGGAGAGATCGGCTCAACGAGCGCATCGAACGGCTGGAGCGGATGCGTGACCGGTTCACCGAGTGCATCGGCTGTGGCTGCCTGTCGTTCGAGGAGTGCGCGCTGGTCAATCCCGGCGACGCCATGGGTGAGGAGGGGTCCGGGCCACGGCGGCTGTTCGCCCCCTGACCCGCGGGGCGAGCCGTACGGTGACCGGGTGTGAGACGCCTGCCTCGTCGGCGAGGCGGCCGAAGGGCAGGGTGAGACGCGGGCCGGTCACGGCGGCCGGGGGGCGTCGAGCGCCGCGGTAACGCCCCCCGGAACGCCTCTCGGCAGGGCTTCACATCGGGTCAGGCACGGTCGCTCATCCAGAGTTCGATGAGCCGTCCTGTGTCGGCGGTGAGCGGGGTGACGCTCTTCTCCCGGTGGTTCACCTCGACCTCGACCGGCCGCAGGTCGGGGACCTGTCCGCTGGCGAGCGCGGCCGGCTCGGGCAGTTGCTCGTAGGCCCCGGGGAACCACCAGTAGACCTGCGCGGTGAGGGCCTTGTCCCCCTTCTCGACGTGGGTCCTGGTGAGCTCCTGCATGGCCTCCAGGGCGGCGACGATGTGGGTGTCGCCGATCTCGTGGACGATCAGGTACTCGGGGACGGGGAAGGAGACCAGCGCGCCGTACCTGGCGGCTCCGACGTGGCGCCTGAGCACGTGGATGTGGGAGCCGACGTAGCGGTGGGTCTCCCCGACGTGGGTGATCGGGACGCCCCAGATCGCGTCGGTCTTGGCGTAGTGGGGTTCCTTGGTCAGGGAGGCGTGCAGCGCGGCGCCGAAGACCTGTTCCTCGGGTCTGTCGCCGATCTGGGAGCGGTTGAGCGGCACGATCGAGTCGGGCGTGTCGACGACCACCGTCTCGACGAGTCCCGGAGCGAGCGCGCGGGTCAGCAGGGCGTCCCGCAGGCCGGGCGGCTCGGACAACGCCTCCTCGGTGTACAGGCGCATCCGCAGCGACTCCTCGGCCAGCAGCCGCTCGATGTCGGACCACGGCGGTGACGGCTGTGCCTGCGCGCGGATCGACCTGGCGAACCCCTGGGCGACGTGCGCGATGAACGACGGCAGTTGGGCCGGGGGAATCTCGGCGGCGCGGGCACGCCACTCACCGATGTCGATGGTGAAGTCGCTGACACCCGGGTAACTGACGCCGACGGTCGTCGGGCCGATGAGGCTGCCCGTGACACCCTCTTCGGCGAGGGCCTTGACCAGGCCTTCGCCGACGACATCGTGGGTCATGGGTTCTCCGATCAGAGAGGACCGATGACGGCTGTGTCGCCCCCGTTGGCACAGCGTCACGGGCCAGGCATCGGTCGCCGGTATTACCTAACCCGGGCATTATGCCGCTTTCGCCGGTCGCGATGATCACCGAAGGAGTCCCCTGGGAGGGGGACCGCCGATCATCCGCGTGACGGACGACCCGCCCGGCCGCCCCCGCCTAGCCTTCCGGCATCGGACCGCACCGGACGGCCCGCGGAAACAGGAAAGGCAGGAACGACGTGAGCAAGTCGCGTACCACGCTCGACGACATCGCGGCCCTCGGCCCCGAGCTCGACGAGAACCAGCTCCTCCAGGTCAGCGGCGGCGCGAAGAGCCAGGTCATCGTGATCCACGGTAACCACTCCCACACCTCCGGCGACAGCTGATCGGTCCGCCACGGGGACGTGTGGGACCGCGTCCCCGTGCGGGATCCCTGATGATCCTCGTACTGACCTCCGCAGGAGACGACCACGCTGACCACGTGACCGGTCTCCTCACGTCCGCGGGCGCGGACGTCGTCGTCTTCGACCCCGCCTCCTACCCGGTCCGCGCGAGCGTGGAGATCGGCCTGTCGGGTGACGGTTCGACCCGCAGGGTGCTCGACACCGGTGAGCGCAGGGTCGTGCTGGACGAGCTGACCTCGCTCTGGTACCGCAGGCCGCTGCCCCCTGCCGTGAGCCCCGCCATCCGCCGGGAGCACGTGAAGGCCTCCGTGAAGGCCTACGTCGAGCAGGAGTGCCTGGCCGTGACCGAGGGGCTGTGGGACGGTCTCGGCTGCCTGACGGTTCCCGCCCCGAGGCCGGTCGTCGACCGGGCCGGGCGCAAGCCGTACCAGCTCGAACAGGCGCGGCTGCTCGGCTTCGAGCTGCCCGAGACGTTGATCACCACCGATCCGGACGGCTTCCTCGACTTCTACGACCGGCACGAGGGACGGGTGATCACCAAGCCCGTGCACGGCAACCGGTTCGAGGCGGACGGGGAGCGGTTCGGCCGGTTCGCGGCACCGGTCACCCCCGCGGACGTGGCGCACGCCGACGCGCTGCGGCTGTGCCCGGTCATCGTCCAGGCCTACGTGCCCAAGCGGGTCGAGGTGCGGGTGACCGTGGTCGGGCGGCAGGTCTTCGCCGCGGAGATCCACTCCCAGGTGAGCAACCACACGCGCTACGACTGGCGGCACTACGACCCGGGCGCCACCCCCATCAGGACGCACGAGCTGCCGGCCGAGATCGCCACGCGGTGCGTGCGGCTGGTCGAACGGCTCGGCCTCGTCTACGGCGCGATCGACCTGATCCTCACACCCGACGGCCGCCATGTCTTCCTTGAGATCAACCCGAACGGCCAGTTCCTCTGGATCGAGGCCGCGACGGGACTTCCCATCGGCGCGGCGATCCGCGACCTGCTCATGATCGGAGCGACGTGATGGCGGACGGCCGGACGCTGGCTGAGGCGTTGCGCGTGCTCACCGACGGCGCCGACCTGGGCGCCTTCCGGCGCGCCAACCCCGGTCTCCGGGTACGGCTGGTCGCCCAGCGGGAGGAGTTCGACGGCTCCCTCCAGCACGCCCTGCTCCTCAAGGAGCCCGACGGCTCGACCGTCTCCCTGTCGTGGTCCCCCGACCTGGGGCTGCCCTGGCCGCTGCGCGGCGTGCACCGGGCGGCAGAACACCTGCTGCTGCGGGTCAACGGCGTCGAGACCCCGGTCGCCAGGGCCGTCGCCTGCCTGGACTTCGTCTGGGACGAGCGCGGGGTCGCCGACCGCCTGGTGACGGACTGCCTGGTGCGGGAGGCGCTTGAGGAGGAGCCGGAGCCGATCTCCGACGCGGAGCTGCAGCGGGCGATGGACGCCTTCCGCCGGGCGCGCGGGCTGCTGACCGGCGCCGGGACCCGGGCCTGGATGGAGCGCAACCACATCTCCCACGCCGAGCTTGAGGAACTGGTCGCGGTCGAGGCCTCGGTCGCCAGGCTGCGTTCGCGGGTCGCCGCCGGGCGGGTCGAGGACTGGTTCGCCGCCCACGGCCGCGACCTCGACGCCGTACGGTTGGCCAGGGTCGTCCTCGCCCCCGCAAACCCCAGGAGCCCCGAAAGCCCCAGGAGCCCCGGCCTTGGAAGCTCCGGCCTTGGGAGTCCCGGCCTTGGGAACCCGGACGACTTCCTCGCCGACGTCGAGCGGGCGTTCGCCGCGGGCCTGGCCGTACCGGGTGAGGTGTTCGTCACCGCGCGCAGACCGGAGCTGGCCGGGGAGATCGGTGAGGAGGCGGCCGAGGTGGTCCTGTCCGCCGCGCCGGGAACACTCGCCGGCCCCTTCCCCACGGCTCTGGGCGACCTGACGGTCAAGGTGCTGGCTGTGGAGCCCGCCGTACTCGACGACGCGGTCCGTGACCTGGTCGAGCGGCGGATCTTCGCCGAGTGGATCGAGCGGCGCAGGAGGGCCGCGAAGATCGAGTGGTTCTGGGGTACGGCGGAGCGCACCGGCGGCACACGGGAAAATCAGCCCGAAAGGTAAGAGAAGTCCGCCGGGCTCGGGGGAGAAAATCACGGGAAGCCCTGGAAACCGCAGGAACCCGTGACGAGGAGAATCCGATGACGTTGCTGACCGTCTGGGCCGACGACGACCCGGACACCGTGCTCACCAGGACCGAGGACCCCGAGGAGGTCGCCGACGCGCTCAAGCCGTTCGGGATCCGGTTCGAGCGGTGGGAGCCGGTCAGGGACCTGCCCGCGGAGCCGACCCCGGAGCAGGTGCTCGACGCCTACCGCGACGAGGTCGACCGGGTGATCGGCCAGGAGGGATACGTGCTGGTCGACGCCGTGCGCATGACGCCCTCCGACGATCCGGAGTGGGCCGAGCAGGCCGCCAGGGCACGGGAGAGGTTCCTCTCGGAGCACACGCACGCCGACGACGAGGACCGTTTCTTCGCGCGGGGCGCCGGGGTGTTCTACCTGCACCTCGACGACAGGGTGTACGCGGTGCTGTGTGAGGCGGGTGACCTGCTCAGCGTGCCCGCGGACACCACCCACTGGTTCGACATGGGCACCCGGCCCGACTTCGTGGCGATCCGGTTCTTCCACGACGAGGACGGCTGGGTCGGGGACTTCACCGGCAGTCGCCTGGCCGACGACTTCGCGGACTTCGACACGCTCATCGCCACCCGCTGACCGGCGGGGTCACCCGGTGGGAGACTCCACCCGCCGTCTCAGCTCGGCGTTCAGGCGCAGGGCCTCCTCAAGCCGGTCCTCCAGGGCGATGATGCGGCAGGCCGCGTCGAGTGGGGTGCCCTGGTCGAGCAGCCTGCGGGCGCGGGCGGCCAGGTGGAGCCGGCGGCGGGAGCATCTCCGGTGGCCCCCGGCGGACCGGAGGGGTTCGATCAGCCGGGCGACGCCCAGGCTGCGCAGGAACGCCGGGGCGACGTCGAGGATCTCCGCGGCCCGCCCATGCTGTAGGCGGGGTGGTCGTCATCGTCGAACCTGTCGAACAGCGCCGGCCGGGCCTCTCCCATCGCACCTTCCGTGACGTGTGTCGGGCCCCGGTGCGCGCGAAGCACCGGGGCCCGAGGAGTTCAACACCATCTACCGGCTATCCTGCCGGTCTTCCTTGACCGCACACGCCCCGTCGAAGGCGGGGCGGGCGGGAATCGCGTGTGAGTTGACGAGGAACCACCTCCAGAGCCGTGGGTCTGCGGTGTGGTGTCCGTCTTCCCTTTCCCATGTTCCGCGACGCGGCGGGCACCGGGCGGGACCGTGTCGCGAGAGGTCCCGCGCGACCGGTGGCCTCCCCGCGTCGCACGGCTTTTTCGTCACCTGTCACAGATGGTTTTCCCTTTCCGTGACACAAAAAATGCTATGTCGCCTATATCTGAATGTCTACATCCATGACTGGAGATTTACCCAGATCACTCCTCGGTACGGCCCCCGCCGGGGGAGCCGAGGGACAGGCTGGCCAGCAGGCCGACCGCGAGGAAGCCCGCCGCCCCGAACGCCGCGTAGCGCGTGCCGACCGCGAAGGACTCCTTGGCCGCCTCGGCGACCCCGGGCAGCCGGGACAGTCCGGCGATGGCCCCTCCCGCGCTGCGCTGCACGGCCGAGACGATCTGCTCACGCCGTACCGGGTCGACACCGTCCGCCTGGCTCAGCCGGTGGTCGAGGTCGGCGCTGAGCCCGCCGAAGAGCAGCGTGCCGAGTACGGCGATGCCCAGCGCGGAGCCGATCTGCCTGACCGTGCTCTGCGTGCCCGAGCCCTGACCGCTGCGCTCAACCGGGACCTCGGCCAGGACCACCCCGGTGAGCTGGGCGGTCGCCAGCCCGATGCCCATGCCGTAGCAGAACAGGAACGGCACCGGCAGCGCCCACGGGGTGCCGGCGGAGATCACCAGGCCGAGTCCGGCGATCCCGGCGATCTCCAGAACCAGGCCGAGCCGGACCACGAAGGCCGCTCCCCTGGCCCGCGACAACGGGGAGGCGAAGGCACTGGCGGCGAAGGAGCCGACCGCGAGCGGCAGCAGGGCGACCCCCGTCTCCAGCGGCGAGTAGCCCAGGACGAACTGCATCCACAGCGGCAGCGCGAACAGCACGCCGAACTCGCCGAGGCTGACGATCAGCGCGGCGATGTTGCCGTTGCGGAAGGAGGTGATGGACAGCAACGACAGGTCCAGCAGGGCGACCTGGCCACGCCGGCCACGACCCCGCTCGACCAGCACGAAGGCGGTCAGGGCCAGCGCGGAGGCGGCGAAGGCGACGGGCACCGGGGACAGCGCGAACGGCCATCGCCATCCGCCGACGGTGAAGGGCTCGACGGACCGCCACCAGCCGTAGACCCTCCCCTCGACCAGCCCGAACACCAGCAGGCCGAACCCGAGCGTCGACAGCACCGCGCCGCCCAGGTCGGCGCCCCGCCTGCCGTCCGACTCACGCGACTCGGCCACGAAGACCAGCACCCCGGCCAGTACGGCCACCGCGACCGGGATGTTGACGCCGAACGCCCAGCGCCAGGACAGGTCCGTGGTGAGCCAGCCGCCGACCAGTGGCCCGAGCGCGGCCATCCCCCCGATCGTGGCGCCCCAGACGGCGAACGCGGTCGCCCTGTCCCTGCCCCGGAAGCCCGCGTTCAGCAGGGACAGCGTCGTGGGGAAGATCATGGCCCCGCCAACGCCCTGCAGGATCCTGGCCCCGATGAGCATCGGCCCGCTGACGGAGAAGGAGGCCAGCAGGGACGTCAGCGCGAACAGCGCGACCCCGGTCAGCAGGAGTCTGCGCCTGCCGAGCCGGTCGGCGAGCCTGCCGAAGGTGAGCAGCAGCGCGGCGAACACCAGCGCGTAGGACTCCTGGATCCACTGCGCGTCGGTCGAGCTGAGCCCGAGGTCACCGATGATCTGCGGGACGGCCACGTTGGTGATCGTCGTGCTGGAGATGACCATCGCCACGGCCAGCGCGATGAAGGCCAGCCCGGCCCACCGCGTCCGTTTCGTCTCCGCCGTCTCCGGCGGCGCCGTCACGCCCATACGCTCTCCTTTTCGAACCTTGACCCTCTTCGGGCCGAAAATACTAAGTACCCTTAGCATCCTTCGGATAGCGTGGACGGAGGGTTTCAGCCGAAGGCCGGAAAAATGGGGTTCATGGATGATCACGCCTCATGGGCGACCGGCCGCCTGCTCCTGGTGGCCGCGCGGCTGGTGGAACGCGAGTGGAACGCCGTGCTCGCCGAACGCGGCCTGACCCACGCGGGCTTCCTGACCCTGCACGTCCTGCAGGACGGTCCCCGGACCCAGCGGGAGCTCGCGGCCCACACCTACGTCGAGGAGCAGACGATCCGGCCGGTGCTCGACCGGCTCGAACGCGACGGTCACATCGTCCGCGAGCGGGACACGGCCGACCGGCGCCGGGTGATGGTGAGCCGTACCGACCTGGGCGGGCGGACCTACGCCGAGATCATGAAAGGAGACCCGGCCGAGCGAATCATCGCCGACCGGGTCGAGGACCCCGGCGCGCTGCGCGCCGAGTTGATCCGGCTGATCACCGGAATCCGGAGTCGTTGAACGGCCGGTGGCCCCGGAGGACGCACGGGACCACCGGCCGTCGGTCACTTCTCCGAGGTGTAGCTGGTGAAGGAACGTTCCGGCTTCAACGTGACGGCGTTGTAGCACTTGACGCCGTTGACGACGGCGTCGTTCGGCGGGGTGACCCAGAGCTTGTAGATGTTGCAGTACTCGGGGCCGGGGCCGAACGCGGTCACCTGGACGTGGTCACGGAGATAACCGATCTTGGGGAAGGTCACCTTCCGTCCGGGCGCGAAGTTCTGGACGGTGTTCCCACCGGGCACCAGGGTGTTGAAGTTGATCCCGGCGGGAGTCGGCGCGTACGGCCCGGCCGCCGTCGGGTTGGTGTCGAGGACGTAGCCGAAGAACCTGGGCGGAACCGCGGCCCCGGTGATCGCCCGCTGACGCTGGTAGGTCAGCGTCCAGCCGGTGTTGATCGGCCGGCTCGTCGCGTCATGGCAGATCACCTTCACGTTCTGCGCGCTGACGGCCGATCCCCACGAGCCGATCTTGCAGCGGGCAGGCCGCTGCGGGTCGACGGCGGTCACCTGGAAGCCGCCCTCGGGGCCCGGCGACCCGAGCCCGGGAAGGGTGACGCCCCAGACGCCGGTCCCGCCCGAGGCGACCGTGTTGACCGCGCCCGACGAGTTGAACTGCGAGGCGATCCCACCGCCGTTGTAGTGGATGTAGCCGAGCGCCTGCGGCGCGGGCAGCAGGCCGGTGCTCGTCTCGTAGACGATGGTGAAGGGGGTGAACACCGGGGTGCCGCCGTACTTGTAGCACTGGACGACCGCGACCTGGTCAGCGCCGGAGGGCAGCCAGGTCTGCAGTTGGCACCATTCGGCGTTCGGCGAGACGGCCGTCACGTGCGCGACGCCACCGGAGCTCGCGATGCCCGGGAAGACCACCTTCACCTGGCCCGTCGCACCGGGCGAGACGGTTACGGTCGGCCCCGACGCCCAGCTTCCCGCCTGGTGGGCCAGGGAGGGGACGCCGGAGAAGACGTCGACGAAGGCGAATCCCCAGCGGTCGGGGACCGCCGCCTGGGCGTTCGCGGTCGGAATGAGTCCGGCGAGGAGCGCTGCGATGCCGCACAGAACTCCGAGAAACGTTTTTCTCAACCGGTGCATGCGTTTCTCCATCCTTATTTCTGGGGGGTGTGATGGCGCATATGGGAGCGACACCGGTGGAAGCCGGTGCTGATACGGGGGATGGATGAAGCCGGCCTTTTGGCCTCTGCGCCATTGATAACCCAGTCACGGTCCGGAGAAAAGACCCAAAACGGCATATGACGCCCTTAATTCCAACTGGTAATCCGTCAGCGGCAAAAAAGCGGCGTCCGCCTGTCAACTTCGTATATAACCCGGCTGGATCCCCTCGTCGAATGGTCAGACCGTGAAGTACACCCGGACGGTGGTTCCGCCCTCGCCCGTGTGGACGCGGACGAGATCACTGAGCAGGTTGGTGACGAGCAGCCCGCACGCGCGCCGCCGCCCGGGATCGACCGGCCCGCGCCCGGCGAGGGGGTCGGTGATGTGCCCGGCGTCCCTGACGTCCAGCACGACCTGGCCGCCCTCGGTCCACACGCGCAGCACTCCCCTGCCGCCGCCGTGGTCGAGGCTGTTGGCCACCAGCTCACCCGCGATCAGCCGCAGGTCGTCGAGGCGCTCACCGCGGAGCCCGGCCCGGGCGGCGTGCCCGACGGCGAACTCACGGGCCCGCGCGAGCTCGCCGCCCCCGAAGCTCAGGACCTCGGCCCTTCTCGGGTCGGGCAACACCCTGTTGGCGTCACGGATCGCGCGTTCCGGCGCGTAGGCGTCGCTGACCCGCAGCCCGGAACCGTCGAGCAGGACGGGGTGGGTTGTCTCGGCGTCCCTGACGACCGTGGGCTCCAGGGCCTCGACGTCGTACGGGCACATGATCGTGACGGCCCGCCCGGGAAAGGCCAGGTTGACCAGCGCCTCGTGCTGGAGACAGGCGGGATACTCGGTCGTCGAGCGACCCGGCCAGACCGGCTCCCCGACGATCCGCACCCTGCGGCCCTCGTGCGGATCGGCGAAGGCGCGCAGGACGGCGGGGATGATGCGGCCCGGGTTCCGGCCCTCCCTGGTCATGTCGAGGAAGCACACCGACGAGGCCAGCGGGCCGAGCCAGGTCCGCAGCAACCGGAGATTGCGTTCGGGGACGGCGACCGCCACGGGTTCTCCCGCCGCCAGGCCGCCACGAATGAACGGCAGGGTCGCCTGGAGATACTCGTGGTCACCGCGATAGAAAAGGGCAGGATGGACAAAAGGATCGAGTTCGGCTGTCGCGGTGTCCATCACGCCTCCGCGCCAACCGATGAGTGACGAGCGAGCACGGGCCCCGGAAGGCGGCAGCTGTCCGGTGATCCCAGCTCTGGCCGAATTGCCATGGCGATGATCCTGAAGTAGGGAAGGGGTACCGTCCAACGTACCCCCTGCCGCCTTTCTCAGCGAAGCCGACGACCGCCAAAAGACATCACAAAAGCTCCCTACCTGCCTTTTTCCGACATTTCATGTTATCGACCATACCTGCGGGAACACTCGGGAATTTTCCCCACCACACAGCCGACATATACGACAAAATTATGGCCATGCGAATTTTGATCATCGGTGGAACCAGGTTCGTCGGACGGCACATCACCGAGGCGGCCCTCGCAGCCGGGCACGAGATCTCCCTGCTGCACCGGGGAAGGACCGGAGCCGACCTGTTCCCCGAGGCCGAGCACCTGACGGCCGACCGCAACACCGACCTGTCGATCCTGCGCGACAGGACGTGGGACGCGACGATCGACGTCAGCGCCTACCTGCCCACGCAGGTCGACCTCCTCGCCGACACGCTGTCCACCGGGCGCTACCTGCTCATCTCCAGCACCTCCGTCTACACCCCGCCCCCCGCCCCCGGCTTCGCCGAGGACTCACCGCTGGCCGAGATCGACGGCCCGGTCCCCACCGAGGTGACCAACGAGACGTACGGCGCACTGAAGGCGCTGTGCGAGCGGACCGCCGCCGCCAGGTTCGGCCGGAACACACTGGTCGTACGGCCGACCTATGTGATCGGCCCCCACGACCACACCGGACGCTTCACCTACTGGGTGAACCGGATCGCCGAAGGAGGTGAGGTCCTGGCGCCCGGCGACCCCGCGGACCCGATCCAGGTGATCGACGCGCGCGACCTGGCCTCCTGGATCGTCACCCTGCTCGACCGGCCGCTCGACCCCGCCGCTCCCACGGTCTTCCACGCGGTCAGCCCGGCGCCGCCGTACTCCTTCGGCGACATGCTGGAGGCGATCCTGGCCGAGGTCGGGCCGCCCGGAACGACCCTGACCTGGGTCGGCGCGGACTTCCTGTTCTCCGAGGGGGAGAACGGCGCCTCCCTGCCGCTGTGGTCGGAGGGCGACGAGTGGATGACGGCCAACACCGCCGACCCGGCGGCGGCCCGCGCCGCGGGACTCGATCCGCGTCCGCTCGGCCGTTCGGTGCGGGAGATCCGCGCCGCCGAGGCCGCCTTCTCCACCGAGATCACGATCACCCGGGAACGGGAGGCCGAGCTTCTGGCCAAGTGGCGCTCCCACTGACGCCTTCCCGTCCGGTCAACGCCCAATAAATATGAGTGAGTGAGTCACTCACTCATATAGGGTGATTCGCGTGATCTCTACCTCTCCATCCTCCTCCCGCGCCTCGCCGCTCCCGCCGGACGAGCGGCGTGCCGCGCTCATCGCCTCCACTCTCGCGCTCATCCTCGCCGAGGGTCCCGACGTCAGCACCCGGCAGATCGCCCAGGCCGCCGGGGTGGCGGAAGGCACGATCTTCCGTGTCTTCGCCACCAAGGACGAGCTGGTCAAGGCGGCCATCATCAGCGCCATCGACTCCACGCCGCTGATCCGCGACCTGACGGCCGTCGACCGTACGGCCCCGCTGCGGGCGCGGCTCGTCGCCGCCGTCGAGATCCTGCAGCACCACACGACGCACGTCTTCCGGCTGGTGGACGCGCTCGGCGCCGAAGGGGTGACCCGGATCGCCCGTGAGGGCAGAGCCGAGCGCGGCGAGGAGGACTGCGACCCGCACGCCGCCATCAGGCAGGCGATCGTCAACCTGATCGTCCCCGACCGCGACCTGCTGCGCTGCACCGCCCCTGAGGCGGCGCGCCGCCTGCAACTGCTGACCGTCGCCGGCAGCCACCCCAAGCTCGTCGAGGACGACCCCCTACCTCCCGCGGAGATCGTCTCCATGCTGCTGGACGGCATCCGCCGACGGCACGACGACGACCATCTCCTCCCTCCGGAGACCCCGGACCACGAGACCCCACGTGGAGACCCCCAATGCTGAGCCGCCTGCTGCGCACCCACCTGCGGCCCTACACCTCGACCCTCATCGCCGTCGTCGTACTGCAACTGGTCAGCACCATCACCTCGCTGTACCTGCCCAGCCTGAACGCCGACATCATCGACCGGGGCGTCGCCACCGGCGACACCGGTTACATCCTCACCGCGGGCGGCTGGATGCTGGCCGTGTCCCTGGTGCAGATCGTCTGCTCGATCGCCGCGGTCTACTTCGGAGCCCGCGCGGCCATGGGCTTCGGCCGGGACGTCAGGGCGGCCGTCTTCCACCGGGTGAACGGCTTCTCCAGCAGGGAGCTCGCCCACTTCGGCGCCCCCTCGCTGATCACCCGCACCACCAACGACGTCCAGCAGGTCCAGATGCTGGTGATGATGACCTGCACCATGCTGGTCGCCGCACCGATCATGTGCGTCGGCGGCGTCATCATGGCGCTGCGGCAGGACGTCGGCCTGTCCTGGCTGATGCTGGTCTGCGTCCCGGTGCTGCTGGTCTCGATCGGCCTGCTCGTCTCCCGGATGGTCCCCCAGTTCCGCGCCATGCAGACCAGGATCGACGAGGTCAACCGGGTGCTGCGCGAGCAGCTGTCCGGCATCCGCGTCGTGCGCGCCTTCGTCAGGGAGCGTGAGGAGACCCGGCGCTTCGCCGAGGCGAACGACGCGCTGACCTCGACCGCGCTGAGCGTCGGACGGCTGACCGCGCTCATCTTCCCCGTCGTCATGTTGATCCTCAACGCCTCCAGCGTCGCCGTGCTCTGGTTCGGCGCCTTCCGCGTGGACAGCGGGGAGATGCAGGTCGGCGCGCTCACCGCCTTCCTCATGTACCTGATCCAGATCCTCGGCTCCATGATGATGGCCACCTTCATCTCGATCATGATCCCGCGCGCCGCGGTCTGCGCCGAGCGCATCGGCGAGGTGCTGCGGACCGACTCCTCGGTTCCCCCGCCCGCCGACCCCGTACGGCAGGTGCGCACCCGTGCCGAGCTCGAACTGCGTGACGTCGAGTTCCGCTACCCGGGCGCCGCGGCCCCGGTCCTGTCCGGCGTCTCCTTCCGCGTCACCGCCGGGCAGACGACCGCCGTCATCGGCAGCACCGGGTCGGGCAAGACGACGCTGATCTCCCTCGTCCCCCGCCTCTTCGACGCCACCGCGGGCACCGTACTGGTCGACGGCGTCGACGTGCGCGACCTCGACCCCGCGATGCTCTGGGCACGCATCGGCCTGGTGCCGCAGAAGCCGTACCTGTTCACCGGCACCGTCGCCGACAACCTGCGCTACGGCAACCCCGAGGCGACCGAGGAGGAGCTGTGGGAGGCGCTTGAGGTCGCCCAGGCCCGTGACTTCGTCGAGGCGATGCCCGAGGGGCTCGACGCGCCCATCACCCAGGGCGGCACGAACGTCTCCGGAGGTCAGCGCCAGCGCCTCTCGATCGCCAGGGCGCTGGTCAGCAAGCCCGAGATCTACCTGTTCGACGACTCCTTCTCCGCTCTCGACCTGACGACCGACGCCCGGCTGCGCGCCGCCCTGCGCCCGCGCACCGCCGACGCCGCCGTCGTCATCGTCGGCCAGCGGGTCTCCACCATCGCCGACGCCGACCAGATCGTCGTCCTCGACGACGGCGTGGTCGTCGGCAGGGGCACCCACGACGAACTGCTCGCCTCCTGCCCGACCTACGTCGAGATCGTCGAATCCCAGCTCACCGAAGAGAGGGCGGCATGAGCGGCAACCGGCCCATGACGACCGCGCGTCCGCGCCCCCCGGCGGGAGGCGGCCCCTTCGGTCGCGGCCCCTTCGGCGGCGGGGGGATGCCGGTGGAGAAGTCGATGAACTTCGGGCCCTCCATGCGCCGGCTGATACGGCGGCTGGCCCCGGAACGCGTGCGGATCGTCGCGGTGATCGGCCTGGCCGTGATCAGCGTGGTCTTCGGCGTCATCGGCCCCAAGATCCTCGGCCAGGCCACGGACCTGATCTTCAGCGGTGTGATCGGCAGGAACCTGCCCGCCGGGACGACCACGGAACAGGCCGTCCAGAGCGCCCGTGCCTCGGGCAACGAGAACTTCGCCGCCCTGCTCTCCGGGATGGACGTCGTCCCCGGTCAGGGCATCGACTTCGGCGCGCTGGCCACGGCCCTGTCCTGGGCGCTGGCGCTCTACGTCGCGGCGTCGGTCTTCGGCTGGCTGCAGGGCTACCTGCTCAACGACGTGGTGCAGCGGACCGTGTTCCGGCTGCGCTCCGACGTCGAGGACAAGCTGAACCGGCTCCCCCTGCGCTTCTTCGACGGCCAGCCACGCGGCGAACTGCTCAGCCGGGTCACCAACGACATCGACAACGTCTCCCAAACCCTGCAGCAGACGTTGAGCCAGTTGCTGACCGCGCTGCTGACCGTGGTCGGCGTGCTGGTGATGATGTTCGTGATCTCGCCGCTGCTCGCGCTGATCGCCCTGGTGACCATCCCGGTCTCGACGATCCTCACCGGGCAGATCATGAAGCGCTCGCAGAAGCTTTTCGTCGCGCAGTGGACACACACCGGCACCCTGAACGCCCACATCGAGGAGGCCTTCACCGGCCACGAGCTGGTGAAGGTGTTCGGCCGGGGCCCCGAGGTCGAGGAGGTGTTCCGCACCAGGAACGAGGAGCTGTTCAAGGCCAGCTTCGGCGCCCAGTTCATCTCCGGCATCATCATGCCGACGATGATGTTCGTCGGGAACCTCAACTACGTCGCCATCGCGGTCGTCGGCGGCCTGCGGGTCGCCACCGGGGCGATGAGCCTGGGCGACGTGCAGGCCTTCATCCAGTACTCCCGGCAGTTCACCCAGCCACTCACCCAGGTCGCCTCCATGACCAACCTGCTACAGTCCGGGGTCGCCTCGGCCGAGCGGGTCTTCGAGCTGCTCGACGCCGAGGAGCAGACCCCCGACCCGGCCGACCCGGTGCCGCCGACCGTACGGCGTGGCCGCGTCGAGTTCGAGCACGTGTCCTTCCGTTACGAGGCGGAGCGGCCCCTCATCGAGGACCTGTCGCTGGTGGCCGAACCCGGGCACACGGTCGCGATCGTCGGCCCGACCGGCGCGGGCAAGACCACCCTCGTCAACCTGGTCATGCGCTTCTACGAGCTGGAGGCGGGCCGCATCACCCTCGACGGGGTGGACATCACCGCGATGCGCCGGGACGACCTGCGCTCCCACGTCGGCATGGTGCTCCAGGACACCTGGCTGTTCGGCGGGACCATCAGGGAGAACATCGCCTACGGCAACCCCGGGGCGACCGAGGAGCAGATCCAGGCCGCCGCGCGGGCCACCTACGTCGACCGGTTCGTCCGCTCCCTGCCCGACGGCTACGACACCGTGATCGACGAGGAGGGGGGCAACATCAGCGCCGGTGAACGGCAGCTGCTGACCATCGCCCGCGCCTTCCTGGCCGATCCGTCCCTGCTGATCCTCGACGAGGCGACCAGCGCGGTGGACACCCGCACCGAGGTCCTGGTCCAGCACGCCATGGCCGCGCTGCGCTCCGACCGCACCAGCTTCGTCATCGCCCACCGCCTGTCCACCATCCGTGACGCGGACCTGATCCTGGTGATGGAGGCGGGCAGCATCGTCGAACAGGGCACCCACGAGGAACTCCTCACCACCGCAGGCGCCTACCACCGCCTCTACTCGGCCCAGTTCGCCGGCGCCCTGACCGCCGCGGAAAGCGAGGTCCCGACCACCTGATCCCACCGGAAGCACCGGGACGGCGGGCGTTCCGCCCGCCGTCCCGGTGCTTCGTCAGGGCAGTTCGTAGCGCGTCAGAGCCTTGGCGAACGGCTCTCCGCTCGTACGGGCGTACGCCATCCGTGCACGTGCTTCGCTGAGCGTACGTGGACGGTAGCCCGGGCCGCCACAACAGCTCTTGTGGAAGCGGACGCCCGAGTGCAGCAACAACGAGAGCACCCGCCAGGCCTCCCTGTCCCGCCGTCGTGGGGCCGCGAAGGCGGAACCGACATGGATCAGCGCCGTGGCACAGCGCGGGCAGGGCCGGTCCCGGTGACCAGGGCCGGGGTAGGGCTGCTTGTACGAGGCACGGCAAGGCAGACAGACAAAGGATGTCTTCGCGTGGGCCATACGCCCAGGGTAGGCCGTCGCGAGCCAAGATCGACCGTCTCTGACGCCGGGCCCGTACGGCGTGCCCGGTGAGGCACCATGAAAGGGTGAACGAGGGCAGGAACAGGCTGGCGGGGTTGCTGGGCGAGGGGGGCGTCGTCGTCCTGAGCGGGGCGGGGATGTCCACGGAGTCAGGCATCCCCGACTATCGAGGTCCGCAGGGCTCACTGAGCCGGCACACCCCCATGACCTACCAGACCTTCATCGGAAGTGAGGCGGCCAGGCGACGGTACTGGGCCCGCAGCCACGTCGGCTGGCGGACGATGACCCAGGCCGCGCCGAACGACGGCCATCACGCGGTCGCGCGCCTGCAGCAGCAGGGCCTGGTGACCGGCATCATGACGCAGAACGTCGACGGCCTGCACCAGGCGGGCGGCGCCCGGGAGGTCGTCGAGCTGCACGGCAGTCTGCACCACGTGGTCTGCCTCGACTGCGGCGACTCGACCCCGCGCGAGGAGCTGAACCGTCGCCTGCGCCAGGCGAACCCCTCCTTCGGCTTCCAGTCCACCACGATCAACCCGGACGGCGACGTCGAGCTGGACGACGCCGAGGTCAGCGGGTTCCGGGTGGTCGGGTGCCTGGCGTGCGGCGGGGGAACGCTCAAGCCCGACGTCGTCTTCTTCGGGGAGAGCGTCCCCGCGGACCGGGTGCGCACGTGCTACGCCCTCGTGGCGAAGGCACGCCTGCTGCTGGTCCTCGGGTCGTCGCTGACGGTGTTGTCGGGCCGCCGGTTCGTCCTGCACGCCGCCAGGCTCGGCATCCCCGTGGTGATCGTCAACCAGGGCGAGACCCGAGGCGACCCCTACGCCACTTTCACCCTCAACGCCCCCTTGGGCACGATCCTCCCGGAACTCGTCCAGTCCTTGACCTGAAACAACGGATTTATCAGCATAAATAGGCTTGTCGGAGGGGCTTGTTAACCTTCCGTCCCGTGTCCAAACGATCAACAGCCCTCTGGGCGGCGGCAGTCCTGACCGCGACGGTTCCCTCCGCCTGGTTCTGGATCGTGGAGGCACTGTCCTACCGGTCAGGGGGTGGCTATTCCAGCCTTGTCGTAGCCCGTCCGTGCACGGGCTATGAACTCGACACCGAGGCGCAGGCCCTGCTGTACCCCATCCGGGATTTCCCCTTCATGGAGTACGGTGCCGCGCCGCTGATCGTGCTCTCCTGGGGAGGCCTCCTGCTGGCCCGGCGGTTCGGTCGTCCCCGCCTCGGGCGCGTCCTGCCCTACCTGACCGTCGCACTGCTGGTTGTCCGCAACCTGCCCTCCCCGCTGCTGCTCATGCTCGACGTGTCGAGAGATCCGGCATGCGCCGAGATCTGGGGCCCATCGGAGATAACGGGCTGGAACACCGCGATACAGCTCTACGCCCTGATCCCCGCCGTTCTGATCCTGCTCGCCCTGCGCACCCCGAGAGCCTCGCGCACCCCGAGAGCCTCGCGCGCATTGGGAGCCCAGCGCGCCTTGGGAGCTCGGCGTGGCCACCTCGCCCGTGCGGGAATCGCCCTCGTGCTCGCCGCGCCGATCGTCCTGTGCGTGACGACCGACACCGCGACCGGCCCCCAGGTATCCGACTGCGCCGGATCCGACGAAGGTCCCGACCGGGACTTTCTGTGCGCGATCCGGGAAGGCGAATACGGGGAGGGCATGCCGAACCGCGAACTCCTCGCGTACGGTGACCGGCTGTGTGAGCCGGCCGTACGGAACAGCTCCCCCGCCGCGGAGAAGGCGATGAGCCGAATGACGGACCGTCCGTCGCTGACAGGGGAGTTGGCGGGGCGGTGTCCGGTCGTGGCCCAGGCGACCGAGGAGGAGGACCGGCGCAGAAAGGCCGAGAACGACGCCTACACCGCCGCAGCGGACCGGCGCTGCGCCGCTCGCCCCCGCCACCGTCCGAAGATCAGGCCGGTACGGCGGGCCAGAGCCGTCATGGGGACCGAGTTCTGGTACATCCACGCGTGGGACGAGGGCGGACGCGCCGGCGAGATGGTCGCCGACCTGGTCAGCGGCGGCCTCGGCACGTTGAAGATCTGGGTCGCCGACGAGGCCGGGAGCGCGTGCGTGACGGGCGAGGCCTACCTCCGCCGTCCTCCGGTGGAGACCCGGGGCTGGGAACAGGTCGTCGAGGTGAGCTACCGAACCGCCAAGGGCACCCTGTCCCTCGTGGACGGCGACGGCAAACGCATGCCCAACCTCGCGGCCGCGGGCTCGGGAGATTACCGGGTCCGAGTCCACATCCGCGGCCGCGAAGCGGTAGAGGAAAACACCGAAACCCCAGCCGCCACCGTCCAACTATTGATCATGGTCTTCCCTGGAAAGAAGGGGAAGCCGGTGATCTATCGTAATTACCCATGAGGAAAACAACACCAACCCCTTCCGGGGCCCCGTACAGCCATTTGACCTAAACGCCATATGGTGCAAACTTCGAATCGATCATCCTGCTGCAACCACCCAATCAGACCCATTCAAGAAACCAACGAGATAATATCCCGAGCGGAAATGAATCAAACAAAAGAGAAGAACCCCAGGTTTGAATCTTCCTGATCTCCGATCAATAATGCACGATCAAGAAGGGTGTTGAACTCCTCACAGCTGGTCTCGGGAAGCAGAACACAAGAATGGCAGGCCGCACGGTTCAGGTTATCCGTACCGCTTGTGTCAGACTCGACGCACAGGGGATCGGAGGAGCACCAAGACATCCTGTCCAGAGCTGCACGAATAGAATTCGCAAGGTTCCCGGATTCGACTTGCGCCACGATGCCACCGAGGCTTCCAGCCGAGTCACTGGTGGCGGTGTAGATCAGGATGCCAGACATCTTTTCCGACACATAAAGACGTTCGCGTAGAGACGCGGTCGGATACCCCGAGTCGAGACTCCACTCGTTGATGACTGAATGAGCCAGTGTATGGATCATGACCAGGCGTGGAGTGATCTCCCTGTCCGGAGTAAGGCCGAATCGCGCAGAACGCTCTCGATAAGCGATGTCGATGGGAGCGACGCGCGCCGAAACCTCAGGGCGTGACTCCCATTCGGCCAGCCGATCGGCGTCCAGACGAAGGAATACCCCTTCTCCGATGACCTCGATCGCGGGGAGCCAATCGGGCCGGTTCTCGGCGGCGTAAAGCGGCGCTCGTTGACTTGGGCTTGCAGTACTGGGTGCCGCCAGGCGAGTGAACCCTCGGAGCACCCGTACTTCACGCAGCCGTTTGACCCGCATCACCTGGTCGACGGCAAGTTCCGTTGCGATCGTGTCGTCGGGCCACGGCACGCAGACGAAGTCCTGCCTACCGGCTTTCTCTTCGGCTGTTCTGGTCAGAGCCTGATACTCGCCGGACTTCAAAGCCGCCTCGGAGCTATCCGTGTGGCCGGCATCGTCCTCGCGACGCTGTTCAACGGCCTGGATGATTTCTTCAACGCTGAACAGACGATGATTTGCGAGCTCCAGCTCCTCAAGACGCTCTCGGATGTCGGGCGCCTTTCGTAGTGACCTCCAATGGGATTGGACGAATCTGTGAACGCCTTCGGACCACGGTGGAATAGAAAGAGCCGAACGTACGTCGGAGAACCAGACTCCGGAAGCACCACGCTGCATCGCACGCGGGAACTGGTCGCAGTCTTCCTGCCATACATTGCCCAACCAGGGGCGTCTTCCGGTGCACGAGCTGATGCCTTTCAAAGCCCCCTTGCCGAGGGCTCCCTCCATCGTGACGGGGCGCACGCCACACGAACACGAGATCTCGATGTCGCCCAGCGAGGCCGAGCGACCGGTCGCCTTCAGCTTCAGGTCGTGCCTCTGGGTCTCGCTCCCGTTGGAGTCGCCGCCTTTGTGAAGCCAGCGAAAGTAGGGGAAGTCGTCGATGTGGCCCGCAGTACAACAGACGACGAACCTCGACGGCACCAGCTCGCGATCGCACTCCTTGCACTTGGCCGGGCTGCGGGTGGCGCCGAAGAACTTGGCCTTCGCCAGCCGGTTGCATCCGGGACACGACTGGATCTCCGGGAACCGAATGACGGGGATGTCGCCGTACTTATCACTGTCAGACGCTGGAGGGAGCCGAAAGCATTGTACTCCGAACTCCTTCTCCAACCTGCGCTCGTGAATGGTCTGGTCGTAGGGGCCGAGCTCAGGCCAACGGTCGAGCCCCGTAACCATGAACGACTCGCTGCCAACCGCTATCAAGGAACCGACACCGTAGGTGGTGATGAGCTGAGCGCGGCGCACTCCGCCGATGGGCTTTCCCTTCATCGCGTTCCCCTATCCAGATAGATGCTCGACTCCACGTCCACGTCCCGCAGACTCCACAGCGTCGCGAAGGAACGAGCGATTTGATCATCCGACTCATCCCAACGGCCGGCGTCGACCAGGAGTCCCGGCTGACGGTAGGTGCCGTAGACAAGCGTCGGGTCCGCCTCCGCGGCTTCACGCCACTGGGCAATGATCTCGTTGATTTGTTCACCTGTCAGGTCTCGCTCAGCCACGCCTGCTACCCGCTCCACACGGGCCAGCACCCGGTCACAGATCCCGCGAAGCTCATCCTCGAATTCGGCCACAAACGCGGCCGCCTCCTTTGGGCGCGCCATGGGGATCATCAGTCGAGCCAGACCGACGATGGCGGCATGCAGTCCGCGGTCTCGGGCTCGCGCGGAGAACGGGGTCACGCTGGTGGCTTCCACCTGCCGGTACAGGGCGGAGTGATAGGAGGTGAAGTTCTCGTAGTGGGAGCGGTCTCTAGAGCGGGCTGAGTTGAACAACGTCACCACAAGTCCTGGCCATTTTCGACCGACGCGACTGGTGGCCTGGATGTACTCGGACGTGGACTGCGGTTGTCCCATCATGACCATGAGCCCGAGGCGATCCACGTCGACACCGACAGAGATCATATTGGTGGCAAGGATCACCCCCAGGGCGTTCGGGTACGGCGTGGCCATGTCCTGAAGGTGACCGGGGATGGCGCTCGAGGGCTCTCGGCTGGTCAGCTCGATGTCACGGCCGATAATGCGTCTCTTCTGGGGAGAGCCGTCGCTCAGGAGGTCAAGGCGATCGTTGACGTCATCCTGGACCTGAAGCTTGGCACCTCCAAGAAGCCGAAGGCTGTTGAAGTACCCCAGGAGAGTCCAGTAGGCATCACGGACTGCATCGTCTCCCTCGACTGCCTGTGCGTGATGGAGAAGCGCCGCGTAGGTCCGCACCATGAGACTCGTCTGGCTGGTGGCAGGCGCCATCAAGCCCACGTAGAGCCTGCTCGCCTTGCGAGAGGGCGGCGTCTCGACCGAAAAGTAGGAGTCTCGAGCATCCAGCCCCGGTGGGGGGAACTGCTCCACACTGCGGTCGAACAGAGCGAGCCCCTGCTGTACGGCTCGACGGATGGTGGCCGTGGACGCCACCACCTTGGGGCTGTGACCGACCAGGTCGACAACTGTTTCGTAGAGGCCGGTCAGGGTTCCCAACGGCCCGGAGATGAGGTGCAACTCATCTTGGATGATCAGCTCCGGTGGCGGCTCAGGGCTGAAGTGGTTGAAAAGATTGCCGATCTCGGGTTTCCAGGGGAGCCCGGCGAACTTGTCCACGGTGGCGATGATCAGGGTGGGGCGGGAGGAGTAAACGGTCTCGTCCACGACATGAATCGGAAGCCCGTCGGCAAAGTCGCAACCCTCCGTCTCACAGGCTATGACCAGCCGATCGCCAAAGATCTTGTAGTTGTAGTGGTCGAGCGCGGTTCCACACCAACAGCAGGAGCGAACCTGGACGGGGTTCTCCTCCTGGACCTCCTCATCCTTGGCGAGCTTGCGAAGCGAGCGCTTGGCCTCATCCAGCGTGTTGGGTGTGGATCCACGCCCAACCCACATGCCGATGGAGATCTCGGTTTGGCCGAGACGGCCAACTGCGTCCCGTCGCAGCCGTTCCATACAACACATGAGAAGGGCCGCACGTTCAAACTGCTGAACTGTCAGCAGACGAAGTGTGTAACGCATGAGAACGGTGACCCCACCGCCGTTTCGCGGATCCCGAAGCCGCCTCAGGAACGTCGAAAAAGCGATGAGCCCAAGATATGCCTCTGTCTTTCCGCCACCCGTGGGGAACCACAGCACGTCTGCGACTTTACGGTCCTCAGACCCCTGATCGGCTATCCCACCAAGTGAGAGGAGCATGAAGGCGATCTGAAAGGGACGCCAGACGCCCACGGTCTCATCGGGTGACGTCGACTCCCGGGTCGGCGACCTCAGCCACTCTGTTCGAGCACGCTGCATGGCCATGGCTCGGTTCGCGAGCCGGAACGCCTCCATCGGGGTCGGGTCCGTGGAGTCCGCGAGAAGTTCGATTCCCGCCTCCATACGATCGCAGGCTGTCTTACACCTCTCCAGGTGCTCCACGGCGGTATTACGCAGGGTGCCAACGACGATGTCTTGAACCTGCTCGTTCCTGCGCTTGATCCAGTCTCGGTAGCCCGACGTAAGAGTTTTGAGAACGGAAACGACTTCGGTGTCGGACACCGTGGCGAGACGATGCATCCCAAGTCCGACCACGTCGATCGTCGGGTTGGAGTCAGCCAGTCGAAGGTCATGAGTGGGAACGAATGTGGTGCGAATCCAACCGGTGGAGGAGGCCGGCGCTGTGTCATTGACGGCGATCTCGACAGGCTGCCACTCCACCGCGCAGCCGTGACCGGTGGCGAAGTTCGGTGCATGCCGGTAGAGCAGCCTGTACGAGTTGAGTTCCCCGTCCGAATCGACAGAACCAGGTGGCAGACGTTCCACAAAGGGAGAAGACCCGTTCGGCCCCCTGACCGTGATACGAGGTTGGAAGAAAGCCATCGCGTCTCGGTCGACGGAGTTGCCCGACGACTCGAACAGATTGAGGAGCGCCAGCGTGACAGCTGAGGCTCCATCCGAATTGGTAGGCCGTACTCGAACGAACAACTCCAGATTCTCTGCGAGTTCCACCCGCTGTGAACCTGCTATGGAGACCTTAATGCTTTTCGGTTCTATCGTGATGTTCCTGCGCCGCCATGACTCCTTCGCCACCCTGCTGGTGCGGCTTCGACGTCCTTCGACGATCGTCTCAGGCACGTAACGTGCGGCCTCCACCTCGACAAGGATCGAATCCGCCACGGTCACGTCAACCGAAAAGGTCAACCCCATCGAGGATGGATAGCGCACATTGGCCATGGTCACGGCCGGGTCTGGGACGTCGCCCGAATGCTTGTTCTCCGGTTCGTCGTCCAACGCGTTGGTCTCGGCGACGCTGTCCTGTGACTGAGGGAACAGAATGCCCGCCGCGTACTTGGTGATCGGCGGGTCTGTGATCGTCTCTCCGGCTGAGCCGGTTGGGCCGATCAGATCTTGTTCCAACCGGGCAACCAGTTCTTTGCGGAACGCGTAGTGCTCATCGAAACTCACCGTTGCTCCCCACCCCAGTCGAAACGGCCCAGCCCCATGATCCGAGGTCGCAGCCAAACGCCTGACCAGCCGAGGCCAGCGTTAAGACCCGCCGCCTCACGACCGATCACGGTCTCCACACCATCCACCCAAAGATCCTTGATGCTGGAGGGCAGCCTACGGTCTCGGCCAGGCAGAAGTGTTCTCAGTGCCTCGGCGAAAGCCTCACCTGTCACTCCGATGCCATGACCGGCGTGCTTCACGACGTATCTAGGGGCCTCGTCCGAGGAAGACCGGGGGATTTGAACAAGCACAACCGCGTCACCGTTGCGTACGGTCAGTGCCAGGTATCTCTGAATTGCGCGTGGATCTTCGTGGAAGCCGATTGCGCCAGCTGGTTCCTCCGCGTTCACGTCCTCGGGACGAATTTCCATGCCGAGGTGCCGACCCGCTTTGAACCCCAGCTCGGCCCACCGGCCGTCGCCCTGCTTCCTGAGTTGGCCTGCGGTGAGTTTGTCAACGGGTCTCACGTGTATCAGCAGGTCGCGGGGGCGAGTCATCGCCACGTACATCAGTCGGGCACGCTCGGCCTGCTCAACCGGGTCGCTGTCCGGTGCGTCGCCTGGGTCAACGACAACAACGTTGTCGAACTCAAGACCTTTGACCCGATGAATCGTGGAGACGACGATCTGCTTTGCAGGCTGCTGCTCGAGCTCATCGGGAAAGTCTCCGCGAACCAGCCGTTTTCGGACGGTCGTCAGGTCAAGGGTCCCATTTCGACTGTTCCGATCCATGTATTGCAGAAGCCCCCAGGCCTCCTCCGACTCCACGCCGGCTTTCTCAAGAACCTCCAGGACGATCTCCCTCGTGGGCTGCTTGGAATCGAGTTCCCGGTAGAGCGCGCTCACCCATGGGGGGATGGCCCTGTCCTGCGCGGAACGTTGAAGACGATGGCGTACGCCCAGCTCACGCAGGCGGCGTGAAACCAGGAGAACCTCATCGTTGGCTCTACACAGCAACGCCGTTGACGCCGTCATACGTGACAGGACAGGTGCCGCCTGGTCCAGGGTGCCAAGGGAGTCACCAGCCAGAAGTGTGGTACGCAGGCCGCGCTGAATCTCAGTGAAGGGCGCATCCACCGCTCCGAGCGCATTGCCGAAGGCAAGTGCCACCTTGGCTTCGTGTTCGCGCGCACGGAAATTGCCCGTGAGCGAAATCTCCACCAGATCGTCGCGAAAGCGATTACGCACCTCCTCATAGAGCCGTGCCGCACCCGCCAAACGCTCCTGTGGATCGTCAAGTTGAAAACCGTAGATGCCCTGGGCCGGATCCCCCAGCAGGGTGAAACCTTCAAGATCGCTGTTGAGAAGCGCCTTCACGAGTTCGGCACGATCTCCGACAAGGTCCTGGACCTCGTCTACGACGAGATGCCGAATCTCGCCGATCAGTTCAGCGGCGTCCCGGCCTTCCTTGATCAGTCGAGTGGCCTCACGGATCCGCCGATCAAACCCCTGATGTCGCCAGGCGCCATCCGGCGCGACCTCGGACAGCAACCATGTCGCGTAGGAGTCGAACGTTCGCACCTCGACCTGGGTGGCAGCGGTTCCGAACCTGCCGAGTCGGTTTCGAACCTCACGGACCGCTGCGCGGGAGAAGCTGAGAACCAGAAGCTCAGAAGGTTCGAGTTCCTCCTCCTCAATGAGATACGCGAGACGGTGAACCAGGGAAAGAGTCTTGCCGGTGCCAGCGGGAGCCGTCACCAGGAGACGAGCCGTCTCAGGCTCTTCAACAAGTCGCCGCTGCTCCTCCGTCAGATGATCTTGATCGGTCATCGGCTCTTCCACAGGTACTCGAACTGACGGAATGCAAGCTCCTCACCGTACTGGGCGATGTTGTCCGCGACGTTGACGATGAGGCACTCCTCTTTGCCGCCGTTCAGGGGACCGCGAAGACCTCGACCGATCATCTGCTGATACACGTTGGGACTGTAGGTGGGGCGGGCGACGATAACAGCGCGTGTGGCAGGCGCGTCAAAGCCCTGTGACAGAACGTTGTAGTTGGCCAGAACCTGAATCCTGCCTCGCCGAAACTGCTCGATCGCGTGCCGGCGCTGACCGAGGTCGGTGTCGCCCGATACCGCTGCGGCGGAAATCCCCTTGCGAGTAAGAAGCGCCGCCATGGTCTGGGCATGGTTGACCGAGGTGGCGAAAAGCAGGATCGGCCAGTCACCCGGCAACGAGAGAACCTTGTCGATCAGAATGCGATTGCGAAGGGTGTCGTGCCCGAGACGTTCCTCGGCCGAGGACGGCAGCCGGCGCATCGTCTCAAGTGAGGCTCTCTCCCTAGAGCTGAGGTCCAGCCTGGCTCCGGGGAGTTCCTCATGTTTGACACGAGATAACACACCCAGTTCCTGCAGCTTGGCGTAAGGCTCGGCACCCAGGATCTCCGTACCGTCCCGATGGTGGTCGAGCCGGTTCCTCCCGTAGCGAGCCACCAGGCGGTCTGTCTCGACCGTGTTGGTTCCACGGAAGGCCGTCGCGGTCAACCCGATCAGAGGGCATCGGGACCGATGCGGGGTCAGGCCCAGGGAGGCCAGGACCTGCGTGTAGCGCGGACTGATCGATGTGTGTGCCTCATCAACGATGACCGCCTGAGCCTCGCGCAGCCACGCGTAGCCGTCGGAGTCGATGACCTTTTCCAACTTCGCGTCAGTGGCGATAACGAGGTGGTACCCCTCCTCAACGGGGTCGGCCTCGTTCGTGCTCCAGAGCCTGCTGACAGTCAGCTGTTGTGCCGGACCGGTGTGTCGCCACACGAGCTGCCAGGTCTGTACGGCCTGCTCGCACAGTTCCTCCGTCTGCGCCACCCAAAGGATCGGGATGGAGACCGCCTCCGGCGGAAGTGATCGCAGCCGCCGAATGGTCGCCTCGACGGCGACTCGCGTCTTGCCCGCTCCGGTGGGCAGGCTGACCATTCCTCGCTGAGCGGGCCGACTCTGGAGAACCTCCAGGATGCGGCCCACCATAAGCTCCTGGTAGTCATGCAAGGCCGGAAAGTTCACCGGTCCCTGAACCGTGAGTACAGGCTCAAGGTTGGGTTGCCGGAAGCCGGCGTACTCGGTGGGAAAGCCAAGATCGGATACGAACGCCTTCGCCTGATGACTACCGGCCATCTGGGTCGGCACGGGTAGGCCCCGGTCTTCCAGTTCCTGCCGAAACTCCCTCAGAACGCCCGTGCCGTACACGGCCAAGGCCAGCTCGGCGATGGTCCGGTCGTCGATTCGTCCTTCCTCCGCCTCTACGGCGTCGACCAGACCAAGCGGCAGTCGCTCACGGAGAACGTCACCACCGAGCAGGATCACCAGCTTGTCTCTAAGGTCCGACAGCTCTCGGACCTTGACGATCTGCTGGTTTCTCTGGATGTCTTTCCGGTGCTGGAGTACCTGACGGCAATGCTCTTCGGAAAGGCCGAGCTTGAGCAGGTGGTTCAGCTCCCGAAGCAGGTCCAGGTCGTCGCCGCGGTCAAGCCAGTAGACCGTCTCGTCCCGTCGACCGATGTCGACCGGTTCCGAGGTCTGACCGGCGGGGGTGCGGACGAGCTGCTCCAGCGTGTCGCAGCGCAACAGGGACAAGCCGCGCAGGGGGCGCCCCGGCTCGAACTTGAGCTGCGGGAAGACGTCCTCCAGAGGGGTTGGCTGCCCCAGATACGTCGCGCGGAGTTCGGTGATGTAGACCTCGTCGAAGGTCTTCATTCCCCACTGGTCTATGAGAAGCGCCGCGTCGTCCGACTCCGGTGCGAGGACCGCGGCGACGCCGCCAGCCATCAGGCGTTGATACTGCGCGGGATCCGCGGTGGCGACCGCGTCCGCAGGAGGACAGATGACCCACTCATCGCCTTGCCGGCAGCGGATCCTCGGGGGCGCGCTCAACTGCGTCGCCGCGACCGCGTACAGGATGCCCAGCTCCACATGACTCTCGCTTTCGAGGGCCTGCTTGAGAAGGGAAACCCACAGAGCGCCCCTGATCCCTTCCAAGGTGTTGGGGAGTCCCAAGGCGCGTGCGAGACCCAAATCGATGTCCGCGACCGGAAGGACGCGAGCATGTTCCTTCAAGCCTGGGCCGACGCATTCCGAGATGCGCCGGGTACCCATTGACGTGGCAAACCTGCCGTTCTGTTCGACGACCCACACCAGTGGCGACGGTACAGAACGGGGGACATCATCTGGACGGGTAAGGGCGTAGATGGTCCAGGTTGTCACCAGTCCTTCAGAGGGAAGGTTCCGAATGAATCGAGAGCGAGCAGCGGGTGTGAGGCCGAACAGAAGCCCGAGATGTCCGGCAGGGGCGGGGCCCGAAACAATGATCTTGCTTGGTTGCGGTCTGCGAGCGCCCGCTGGCAACGTCTCGTAGTACCGGTCAATCATGCTTGACCGGTAGCCCTCGAACCACGGGGCAGAGGTTGGGTCCACACTTGCGCTCGGAACATCGGACATGCCCAACAGGCGGAGCATCTCCATGTCGTCATGATGAAAGTCCTCATCCACCACGAAATCGCCGTCGTCAGGGCTTCCGGAAGGGACAACGGCACCGGGCAACAGGCAATCGCTCAGTCGTTTGTATGCTCCAGAGCGAGTTCGAACTTTGAGACCCGAACTCGCGTCTCGGCTGACCAGGTGCTCTACGGCACGCTTTGCTCCAGTCTGTCGAGCCAGAATCCAAAGACGATTCCAGTCAAGGTCTCGATAGGAGTGAAACCCCCCGGATACCGCCGCGGCGAAACGACCAAAGGAGTCCCCCTCCCTGATTCCGAGAATGTCAAGGAATCGAGAGGTTTCAGGGTCCTCTTCCAACTCCGGATCGACATACACGGTGTCCTTGGTGGGGGGATCCATCGGCGAGCGTCGGAAGACGCTTTTCTCCTGTGGTGGAACCATCCGCCCGTCTGCTGTTCGCAGAACTGCAGACTGGAGAGCCTCCAAGGCGAAGGAGTGCTTCTCTTCAACCATCTCGGCCACAATCGACAGGGCCGCTTTAGAAGCGGCGGCGGTACCGTCGGAGACCAGGGCCTCCAGCCACTCCCGTACGGTACTGGGCTTGGTCCCCGCCCTCTCCATCAGCAAGTCAGCACGAGCTCGACGCGTCGTCGATCGTTCGACGGAGGGATGACACCAATCGACAGGACGGCCGGAGTAAGCAGCCCACCTCTCGACCCATGTCTTCCAGCGTTCGTCCTTCTCAGACCCCCTGGGGTGTATCTTGATGTCAATGGGACGTTGAAAATCTCCAACCTGGTTAGGTAGAGAGGGCTTGCCCGCAGCCTCTTCACGGACAAAGCGGGTAAGCATTTCATCCGCCCAGTTTCGTGCCTCCTTGCCACGACCTGTCATCAAGGTCAGTGGCAGCGCGGGGTCTTCGGGAGTGGCAAGAGCCGGCAGGGAGGCGACGATCAGTCGAGCGGCCTCCTCCATCAGAACCTCGTTGAAAGCGTTTCCCTCAAGGATGTGCTGACGATCCTCGTTGGTTTTCCATGCCGCATTCAGGATGCCACGGAGAGTGGTCTTGTACGTTGTAGGGAAGAAAGCCCAAAACTCTCCTGAATCCCCTGTCCCGGAAGAGGGCACGGCCCATGCGATCGGCACTTCGACACGGTTGCGGTATTCACCCGCGTCCGCCCAGGCCTCGTCGGACGGCCGAAAACTGGTCTCGAAGACCCTCCACTCCTCGGGGCTCTGCCCTCGATCGTTCTCAATGACGTGGAGCGATCGACGATCGCCTCGACCGCTTACCGTGATCTCTCTACGATAGGAAGTTTCTCGGCGGTCTTCCAAGATCACACGGCCGGCATGCGGGGAAAAAACCGCGAACACGGCTGGGAAGTCTCGGAGGTCTTTGGCCAGGCGATCTGCGAAACCAGCCTCGGACAGGGGGAGCCTGACCACGGTGGCGGCCCAGGACATCAGCTCGTCAAGCGTCCGGTCCGACGCACGTTCTTGCTCTGGATCAAGCAGGTGGGCGATCCGAAGCACAGGCGTGGGTCCGGATCCGGGAACTCGTTCCCGGATCCGGACACGAGAGTAACCCGCAGACCAGCCGAAGGAGCCGGTGCGACTGAAGAAATGCGGCTGCTGGGAAACGCTCAGAACGGACTTGAACCCCACACCGAACCTGCCGATTTCCGCACCTCGTTTGCGAGAAAGGTGGGAGGCCAGGATGGCCTCGGCTCCCCTAGGCCTGATCGGCTCTCCGAGGTTCGCGCAATACAGCGTGTCCGCCGTGAGGACAACGTGGATGAGGCCGTTCGAGGTCGCTCGCAGTTCATCGGCGCCGTTTTGGATCAGCTCGTACAACTGTCGGTGACCGTAACCGCCTTCCCTGACGGACGTCTCGATGTTCGCGTGTTCCTCGATCAGAGCGGCATTGGCTTCGTAAGACTGGAGACAGGCTTCGGACTGCACAAGAACGATCTGTGAAACCGGACTGTCCGCTCCCAGCCAATCGGAGGGTTCGGCGTGTCCTGCCTCGTTCGTACTGAGCACTGAGATTCGCTCTCCTCGTGAACACAGAAAACCGTTGACGAAAGACGTTACGCCAGAGGCGCGACAGCGCCTGGTTGGATGGAAGACTCCCGACTACGCCTCGAGGTTGGCAAGCCGATAGTGATTGAGTGGAATCTCAGGGTCATCGTCGTGGGACTGAATCAGCCATCCCTGATCGACCAGCTCGCGGATCTCCTGCCGCCACGTATGTGTCCTGGCAACCCGTTCGAGCTTCTGCGAGCTGGCCGGCCACGGACTGATATGCAGGAGATACTCGATCAACCTCTCGGCAGGGCTTGAACCGCCTACCGACTCGATGGTCTCCTCGCTTGAGGCCACGGCCTCGTCGAGATGAGCCGCAGTGAGGCGGTACGGGGCTCCGGCTCCCGAGCCGATGGTGTCGATCTCCCAGCCGACCTCGCGCAGTTCCCGAATGCGCCGTGCCCATGCACGGATGGCGGCAACCCCCTCCAGTTGGTGCGGAGAGAGAGCCTCGCCCGGGTGGCTGCGGAAGTAGAGGAGAAGCGCCGTACGGGCACCACCAAGAATGTCCTGACGCACCTCGGCCAGTGCATCGCGCGAATCGGCTAGGTGCGTGCCGACTTGAGCTGCGGTCTCCAGCCAGTCCTGAGGCTTCAGATTCTCACGCGGAGTGGACTGCACGATGGCGAGAGCATCCTTGAGCGACTGCTCAAGGCGTTCCAGCTCCGCATGATGCCGACCGGATCCGCTGCTGGGACCACCGGGGGAAGGGTACGTCACCGAGCCACCTATAAAATTCTCGTTTTTTACCGGGGAAACCTGTTGGCGGCATGCAGGGTTCGCTTGAACCCTGCGAAAAATCCTTGAGCGAATCAGGCAGCCAAGCTCGCCTCACCGGCCTGTCGGATTCAGTTATGAGACTCGGCCTTCAGGCTTGATAGCTCAACCGGGCCGGGAGTCGTCAGGCGGCACCATAGCGACCGCATGACGGCGAGCCTAGATGTTCAACAGCTGGGCGTCAAATAGGCGCAAGACCATCAAGTCGATACAAAACTACACAATTGGTACAGATGGATCACCGAAAGGCGAGATGCACCACATCGCATATCAAGGTCGTATTTGTGATCACCCCTTGCATCCCAGGGGGTGCATGGGGAACGCTCATGATGCCCCGGTTTGGTACCGGTAGCGACGAGCACGGGTGTACATATGTATTCGCGTATATGGTGTCTGGTCGGGCGCAAGCCGAAGGCACCCACCCGTGATTCCATTTCACCCTCACACCCGTGCGAGAGAAGAAAAGCGTTTCACCTAGAGGAAGGTTTGGTGCAAGGCCGTGAAAGAATCGTGCCTGACGTAAAGCCGAGATCCGGCGTGCGGCGAAAAACCACCGAAGTCGCCAAGCGAGTGGCACCAGTCCCCCTGGGGGCTGCCGGTTACTCTCTTGCCGCCACGTTCTCGGGCGCGCCCCCGCTTCCTGGCTGGGCGCTTCCCCTCATCTGTGTGGTCGTCGCAGTCCTCGCCGTCACAGACAGGCTCACCGACTTCTTCTTGAAGCTTCTAGTAATCAAGGGCTACGTGAAGGACCACCGTCGAGATGACGCGGCAGACTACCTGACAATGCTCCGCGAGTTGAACCAGAGATAATCAGGGGTAATTGACGGGCTGTCCGTCTGGGCACTTCGGAGCACAGTAGAACGCTTGAATCATCCCTTAATCACCGGAGGCCAGAAGCGAAGGCGAGATCATATACGAACCGAGCGAGACTCTCACCGAGGAGAGGCGGTACCGCGTTGCCGATCTGACGGGCGACCTCAATCTTGGAGCCCACGAACACGAAGTCGTCCGGAAAGCTCTGAATTCTCGCGGCCTCGCGATGGGTGATAGGGCGATCATGGACAGGGTGCAGGTATCGCCCCTTCTCCGGCTTGTAGAACTCCGTGCGAATTGTCACGCTGGGACGGTCCCACCAGAGTCGTCCCATGACGTCCGTCGTTCCTGTTGGCTTATCCGCCCAGCATCGAGGCTCCAGGTCCGGACGATTACGCCGAAGGTCGAAACGATTTCCGCCCGGGGGGATCGCGCGATATCGATCCAGTGACTTCTGAGTCGGCGTACGACGAATGTGCAGATCCTGACGACCGTCTTCCTCGGCGGTTATCTCGGTGCGCTCGGGGTAGGCAGGAAGGTCTGCGATGGCGTCATGCAGGGTGACGTACGGAGTGTCCTCCGGCGAATCCGGGCCGTGAGTCGGCTTCGGAGGCCAAGGGACCGCATCGACTTCTCGGACCGCGACGAAGATCCCTCGTCTTCTGTTCTGCGGGACGCCGTAGTCCGCGGCGTTCAGGACCCCGTAACCGAACTTGTAGGCCTTGAGGTCCTCATCCGTCTCCATCAGCTGAAGGAGGCGCGCGAACTGGACCGACTTCTGGAACTCCGGCACGTTTTCGATCACGAAGACCTTTGGCCGCACCAGACGTACGGCCTTCAGATACTGTTGCCAGAGCTCGTTGATCTCAGCTCGACTGGCGTCGTCACGATCACGCCCAAGAGGGCTGAACCCCTGACACGGAGGCCCTCCGATGATCACGTCCACCTGGGGGTACTCCGCATCGGGGACCTTCTCGATGGGTCCGTCGTAGACGGGACATCCGAAGTTCTGCTTGAAGGTGCGTGCGGCGGCCGGGTCGATCTCGACCGCGAACACGGTCTCGTAGCCAAGGCCGGACTGTTTGAACCCCTGGGCCAATCCACCTGCGCCTGCGAACAGATCCATCGTGCGGATCGTCCCGGTCATCAACACACCCTCCCCGAGAACTACAGCCCTGTAACTATAGGGGCGGTTGTTCTCCCGGCTTCCTCGTGAGACGTGAGTCCCGGCGAGCGACCCGTGATCCAGAGGTCACGTGGGAGACAGTAAACACCTCCTACGGCATAAAATCGAGCAACTGTTCGCACGCGGCACGCTCACAGGTCAGACGTGGCCGTTGGCTCTAAGGTTGTCCCTGTGGTGAGATCCACTCAGTCATGGGCGTCCAGTGACGCGGTGCGAGCGAGTATGCGGTCCAACAAGGGTCGTGACACCAAGCCGGAGCTCGCTCTCCGTCGTGCTGTCCACGCGTTGGGACTGCGGTACCGGGTCTCCTACCGTCCGCTGAAAGCGGTACGGCGAACCGCAGACCTCGTCTTCACCCGCGCGAAGGTGGCGGTGTTCATGGACGGATGCTTCTGGCACGGATGCCCCGTTCATCACACGGTCGCCGTAACCAACGCCGGCTTCTGGGCGGAGAAGGTGCTCCGTACACGCGAACGCGATGCTGAGACGGATCGGCTTCTTCACGAAGCAGGCTGGCACGTCGTTCGGGTGTGGGAGCACGAGGACCCCACCCAGGCGGCGCAGCGAGTCGCGGCGACCGTTCGGTCGCAGTAATCGGCTCAGCCGCCCTCAGGAAGGTGACGGGCTCAATCGCCTTCGGCCTCTCACCCCCTCCGAACCGGTTGCTGCGGCTCGTGCACCAGGAAACGCCTGCAGAGCCCAAGAGGCACCCCGTCGTGAAGGGCGTTACTTCGTGGCTGGATGCTGTTTCGCGAACGGATGGCCATCGTTCGTCTCATGCCTCGCCGTAGGGCTTGTCAGGTATATTCCCGGCGAGGCATATTTGGGGGGTGCCTGTGGATGTGTTCGCTGTGCTTGCTGAGCCGACGAGGAGACGGATCCTCGATCGGCTGCTCAGGGCGGAGAGCAGTGTCGGGCAGCTTGTTGACGTGCTCGCGGTCAGTCAGCCAACCATGTCCAAGCATCTGAAGGTGTTGAGGGAGGCCGGTTTCATTTCCTGTCGTACGGCTGCGCAGCAGCGCATCTACCGGATCGAGCCCAGGCGGTTCGAGGCGCTCGATGAGTGGCTCGCGCCGTACCGCCGGCTGTGGGAGCGGCATCTCGACGCCCTTGAACGCCATCTCGACAACCAGGAGGAGCAGTGACGAACTCCGAGGTCGGCTATCAGACCGACGGGGGACGGTGGACTCTCGTCTTCGTCCGGGACCTGCGGCACTCACCAGAGAGCGTGTGGGCAGCGCTCACGGACCCCGCCCAACTGGGTGAATGGTCTCCCTACACCGCCGACAGGGACCTCGGGACGGTCGGTGAGACGACGCTGACGATGCTCGACGACGGGCCGGGGATCTCCGCGGGGATGTCCGAGTTCGTGAGCCGCGCGGAACCGCCGACTCTGCTCGAATACACCTGGGGCGGTGACCGGCTGCGCTGGGAGTTGGCCGCGCTCGGCTCCGGGACACGATTAACGCTGCGGCACACGCTCAAGGAGCGCAGGTGGATGCCGGAGGTCGCGGCCGGCTGGCACCTGTGCTTCAACGTCGCCGAACACCTGCTCGACGGATACCCGGTGGGTCCAATCCGTGGGAAGAAGGCGCGTGACCACGGCTGGGAAGGGCTGCGCGAGATCTACGCCAGGCAGCTGGAGACCGTCGAGGAGCACTGCCTCAAGGCCGTGTGACCGGCTGAACCGAGCGATCCGGGCGCTCCATGCCGCGCCCGTACCGTAGACGCACCAACCGTACGAACCTGCTCCCGGGTGTCAGGAAGAGAGAACAGAAAAGCCGCCCCTTTCAAGTCCATTTATCGGAAAATGCTCTGTTTTTTTCGCCCCTTCTCCAGGCATTACCGGCTGCATATGATTCGAGCCGGTTGACTGAGGGACACTGCCTCCCGCCTGTGAGGAAGGGGCACCATGGACCGGCCCACCGCACGTACGTTTCCCATCCACCGACCGGACCCGTACGGCGTCCCCGCGGAACTCGCCGAGCTCCGCGGGGAGCCACCCTGCCGCCTTCACTTCGCCGATGGCGAGGAGCACTGGGTGCTGAGCCGTCACGCCGACGTCCGGGCCGTGCTGGCCGACCCCCGGATCAGCGCCGACGACAGGCTCGCCGGCTTCCCCCAGCTGCTGCCCGGCGCCAAGCCGGGTGAGTTGTCGTTCACCCGGATGGACGACCCCGAGCACGGACGGCTGCGGCGGATGCTCACCTCCGAGTTCAGCGTCCCGCGCGTCGAGACGATGCGGCCGACGATCGAGGGCGTGGTCGACGGCCTGCTCGACGACCTGGAGAAGGGCGGCGGCCCGGCCGACCTGGTCCGGCGCTTCGCCCTGCCGGTGCCGACGCTGGTGATCTGCGGGCTCCTCGGCGTGCCGTACGAGGACCACGCCTTCTTCCAGACCCGTAGCGCGGCCATCCTGTCCTCCAACCCGCCCGAGGTCGCGGGGCCCGCCTTCGCCGAGATCGCCGTCTATCTCGACCGGCTCCTGACCGACAGGGAGCGTGAGCCGAAGGACGACCTGCTCAGCAGGATCGCGGCGCGGGTGAACGCCGGCGAGCTCACCCATGACGAGGCGCTCGGCATGGCGCGGGTGCTCCTGATCGCCGGGCACGAGACCACGGCGAACGCGCTGGCGCTGAGCGTCCTGACCCTGCTCGACCACCCCGGGCAGCTCGCCGAGCTGCGCGCCGACCCGGCCCTCGTCCGTCCCGCGGTGGCTGAGCTGCTGAGGTTCCTGACGATCACGCAGGGGCCCATGGCGCGGATGGCGACGGCGCCGCTGGAGGTGGGCGGGGTGACCGTACAGGCCGGTGAGGGGGTGGTGCTCTCCCTGCTGTCGGCCAACAGGGACGAGCGCGCCTTCCCCGAGCCCGACCGGCTGGACCTGCGGCGTGATCCGAGGTTCCATGTCGCGTTCGGGTTCGGCCCGCACCAGTGTCTCGGCCAGAACCTGGCCAGGGTCGAGCTTGAGGTCGCGATCTCCAGGCTGTTCGCCCGCTTCCCCGGCCTCGCTCTGGCCCGTCCGGTCGAGGAGCTCGGTCTGCGTGTCGACTCGGTGATCTACGGCGTGCGCGAGCTGCCCGTCACCTGGTGAAGTCGTGGACGAGCTTCCAGACCTGGGCGGGTGCCTCCTCCTGGGCGAAGTGGCCGACGCCCGGGATCAGCGCGGTGACCGGCCGCGGGACGCCCGCCTCCCTGAAGCCCTGGGCGTAGGCGGTGATGTCGCCGCCCTCGCCGTCGCCCCGCAGGTAGAGGAGGGGTGTGCCGGCCGGCCCCGCCTCGGCGAGGGCCGCGTTGTCCAGCGCGTCCTGGGGGAGGGCGCGGTAGAGGTCGAACCCCGCGGTGAGCGCCGTGTCACGCGCGTAGGCGGCGGCGTGGGCGCGGCGTGACTCCGGGGTGATCCTCGCCGGGTCGACGGAAAGCACGTCGTAGAAGTAGTCGAAGTAGGCGGCCTGGCGTCCCCTGACCAGGGTCTCCGGCAGGGCGGGCACGGCGTGGAAGCCGAAGTGCCAGATGTACGGGTTCGCCAGGACGTCCTTCCAGGGGGCCACACCGGGGATCACCGTGTTCATGATCACCACCCGGGCGGCGCCGTACCGTCGCAGGTAGGCGTAGGCGATCATGCCGCCGGCGTCGTGACCGACCAGCGTGAGGTCGGTGAGGCCGAGGCTCAGGACGAGTTCGTGCACCATCCCCGCCAGGCGGAGTTTGGACCCGCCGGGGGCAGGCCCCGTGGAGTCGCCGATCCCCGGCAGGTCGACGGCCAGGAGCCTGGCGTCCGTCCCCGCCGCCTCCATCACGCCCCGCCAGGTTCGCCATGACTCCGGCCAGCCGTGCAGGAACAGCACCGGCCTGCCCAGGGGGTCGCCCGTCTCGACGACGTGCAGCGGGGATCCGGCGATCGGCACGTGGGTGTGCCGCTCCTCAACAGACATGTTTCATGTCTACCAAACGACATGAAACATGTCTATCGGCTAGGCTGGACCGCGTGAGTGACTTCGAGCGGGGCACGGGTTTCCTGCTGGCGCGGCTGGGGTCGCTGGCGGCGCGGTCGTGGGCCGCCTTCCTGACGGGCCACGACCTCACCCAGGCCCAGTACGTCGTCCTCGCGACGCTCGGCGCGCAGGGGCCCGTCGGCCAGCGGCGCCTGGCCGAGCTGGTCGCCGTGGACGCCCGCAACATCGTGCCGGTCCTCGACTCCCTGGCCGCCAGGGGGCTCGTCGAGCGCAGGACGCACGAGACCGACCGGCGCCGCCGTACGGTCGCCCTCACCGAGGGCGGGAACGCCCTGCTCGGCGCCCTCGCCGTCACGGCGGCGGCCGAGCAGGACCGTTTCCTGCACGCGCTGGACCGGCGCGAGCGCGAGCGGCTCAACCACCTGCTCCGCGCGCTCTACGCCTCGCACGTCCCCGCCCCGGGCTGAGGGAGCCTCAGCCCGCGCTGATGCAGAAGGGGTGCCCCTCGGGATCGGCCAGGACCGTCCAGCCGTCCCCACCCGGCTGGAAACCGGGCCTCGTCGCGCCGAGCGCGAGCAGTTCCTTCGTCGCGGCCTCCACGTCGGCGACCCTGAAGTCCAGGTGGGCGTGCTTGGCCGCGTCGGGCCACCCCGGGCCCCGGTAGTCCTCGATCCGCTGGAAGGCGAGCTGGATCGGGCCGTCCCCGAGGTAGGCGGTCTCGTCGTCGCTGTAGGTGATCCTCCAGCTGGTGGCCTTGCCGTAGAACTCGGCGAGCGCCCGGGGGTCGGCGCAGTCGATGATGATGGCGGTCGGTCCCGCGAGAGCGGTCATCGTGGCTCCTGTGGTCGTCGTTTACGTAACCAGCTTCCCGCCTACGCCGGTTATGGTCTTGAAGATTCTTGCGGGCCGTTTCTGTCGCACCCGCCGGGTAACGTCCCCCCGTGCTGTCCGCCGTGCCCCTCGCCGTCCGCCCCCACTTCGCCGTGTCCACGGTGACCTGCCGCGCCCACCACACCCGGTGGTCGGAGCCCGATCCCGGCGGGGCACACCGGCTGGTCCTGGTACGGCGCGGCAGGTTCAGGCGGTGGGCCGACGGCGTCGAGGCCGACCTGGACCCGACGATGGCCTACCTCGCGGCGCCGGGTGAGGAGGAGCGGTTCGCCCATCCGGCGGGCGGTGACCTGTGCACCTCCGTGGCCGTCTCCCCGCGTCTGTGGGACGGGCCGTGGACCGGCACGACGGTCTACGTGGACGCCCGGGTCGACCTGGCCCACCGGCGGCTGCTCGCCGCGGCGCGCGGCGGCGACGTCGACTACGCGCTCACCGAGGAGCTGCTCGGGCTGGTCGCCGCGGCCACCGGCCACCGTCAGGGCCGTCCGGCCAACCCCGCCGACCGGGCGCTCGTCGCGGCGGCCCGCGAGGCGATCGTCGCGGACCACCCCGACGCGGCCGGGCTGTGCCCGCTGGCGGCTCTCCTGGGCGCCTCGCCGTACCGGCTGAGTCGTGTCTTCTCCCGGGAGATGGGCGTCTCACTGACGCGATACCGCAACCGGGTCCGTGTCGGCCGGGTGATCCGGCGCATCGAAAACGGCGAAGGCGGCGAAAACCGCGAAAGCGACGAGGGCGGCGAGGGCACGGCGCATGGCCTCGCCGCCCTCGCCGCCGACCTCGGCTTCGCCGACCAGGCCCACCTGACCAGGACCGTCCGCGAGCACCTTGGTCACACCCCGACCGCGCTGCGCCGCCTGCTCGGGCGGCGCGGCCGGGGTCAGACGGCGATCACCAGGTGACCGGGAGCTCGAAGACGCCGTAGTTGATGGCCTCGTCCTTGAAGCGCAGCGCCTCGACCGGTTCGGCGAGCCGCAGGCCGGGGATCCGCGCGAACAGTGTGTCGAAGGCGATCTGCAGCTCCAGGCGCGCCAGGTGCTGACCGAGACACTGGTGGCCGCCGAAGCCGAACGCCACGTGGTGGTGGTTGCCGCGGCCGATGTCGAACTCGTCCGGCCTGGCGAACTGGTCGGGGTCCCGGTTGGCCCCGGTGATGAGGGCCAGGGCGCCCTCCCCCGCCCTGATGACGGCGCCGCCGAGTTCGACGTCCTCGGTCGCGACCCGGGAGGTGGCGATCTCGGCGATCGTGAAGTACCGCAGCAGTTCCTCGACGGCCGCCGGGGTCCTCGCCGGGTCGGCGCGGAGCGCGGCGAGCTGGTCGGGGTGTTCGAGCAGCAGCAGGGTGCCGAGCGCGATGATGTTCGCGGGGGTCTCGTGCCCGGCCATCAGCAGCATGAAGGCCATCCCGACGAGGTCCTTGTGCCCGGGGACGCCCGGCTCCCCCGGCCTGGCCGCCAGCCTGCCGATCACGTCGTCGGTCGGGTCGCGTTCCTTGTCGCCGACCAGCGCGTCCAGATAGTCCGTCAACTCGACCATGGCACGCCCGCCCTCCTCGGGCGAGGGCGCGTTCATCACGGTCGAGGAGATCTTGAGGAAGAAGTCACGGTCGGCGTACGGCACGCCGATCAGTTCGCAGATCACCATGAGCGGGACCGGGTCGGCGAAGGCCCGCACCAGGTCGACCGGGCGCGGCCCCTCCAGGATGCGTTCGACGTGCTCCTCGACGATCTCCTGGACACGTGGCCGCAGCCGGCGCAGCCGCTGGACGGTGAACTCCCCGGCCACGGCCCGCCGGGCGATCGTGTGCTCCGGCGCGTCCATGCCGATCAGCGAGGTCGAGAACTCCGGCGCGGGCACCTGGTGCTCGTACAGGACGGGGAAGCCGGGGTGGCGCATGTCCGAGCTGAACCTCGGGTCGGCCAGCATCGCCCTGACGTCCCGGTAGCGGGTGACCGCCCAGGCCAGGGCACCGGTCGGCAGCCTGACCTTGGATATCGTCGGGCGCTCGCGCAGTTCGGCGTAGCCGGGGGGCGGTTCGAACGGGCAGGTGCGCCGCATCGGATAGGACAGCGTCGGATAGGTCGCGTCGGTCATCGGTTCTCTCCTGGAGGGGTGACGGTCGACGGTGTTCACGCTTGGAGCTGCGGCCCCGGGGCCTTCGGCCGCGACAGGCCGGACGTCCCCCGCGTACGGCTCCCGCCCCAGCGGCGCATCGCCGGGATCTCGACCACGGTCCGCAGGACCCAGGCCGCGAGCACGCACAGCAGGTAGGCGCCGACGAGGAAGGCGATCCCGGTCGGGGTGTTCCACTGGGTCCGGGTGTAGTGGTTGGCGTATCCGACCCACTCCCCGGCGAACGCGGCGTGCACCGAGAACAGCACCGGGATGTGCACGATGTAGAACGCGAAGGAGAGGTCGCCGAGCCTGACCATCAGCCTGCTGTTCATCACCCTGGAACGGCCCGCGAGGTCCGACGTCGCCACCGAGCCGATGAGCAGGGCCATCGGGACGGGGTAGAGCGCGGCGAAGACGAAGTTCTGCGGCAGGAAGTACAGCACGACGTAGACGGCCAGCACGCAGAGCGCCGAGACCACGACCGGGACGCGGACCCAGCGGCCCGTCTGGATGATCCTGCACAGGATCATGCCGAGCACGAACTCAAGCGAGCGGGTGATCGGGAAGAAGTACAGGAACCACTGCTGGGGCCACGAGCCGACCCCGAAGACCTTGCTCGGGCCGTACCCGGCCAGGAACGGTTCGCTCAGCAGCGGCATGGCCAGGGCCAGCAGCCCGACGCCCGCCAACCAGAACCACAGCCTGCCCGGCTTGATCCGGTTGACCAGCGCGTACAGCAGGGGGAAGGCCGCGTAGCACAGCAGCTCGACGGAGAGCGTCCAGGTGGGGCCGTTGAGCTGGTAGTACATCAGGTCCGCGTCCGGCCACCAGTTCTGCACCAGGAACACGTTCGCGACCGCCGGGACGAGCCTGATCGTCTCCCCCGCCGCGACGAAGGTGAGCGCCGAGACGACGAGCACCACCAGGTGGTTGGGGAAGACGCGCAGCAGCCTCCGCCGCCAGAAGCGGCGCGCGCCCGGCCTGGCCGACCAGGTCAGCACGAACCCGCTGAGCACGAAGAAGAACGAGACCGCGAGGAAGCCGAGGACCCCGTTGTCGATGAGGGTGTTGTAACCGGCGGCGACGCCCTTGTCGGCGAACACCGAGGCCGCGGCGCCGTGGGCGACGAAGACGAACAGCATGCCGACGGCGCGCAGGCCGGTCAGCGACGAGAGGTTTCCTGGAGTTACTTCCTGCGTGGCGGTCATCGGCGGTCACTCTCCCGAAAGTCGACGGGCCGGGGCGGGCCCCGGTCTCCCGGCGGAGATTTCCTCCCGCTCAAAGGTCGGAACCGACCGCGGTTCCTTGACAGTGCCACAACTTCTCCGGCCCGATTTCTTTGAAAATGCTGTGAAGCCCGAAAAGAACGACGGCGGACGTCAAGAACGCGACCCCGGCTCCGACATATCCGTGAGGACGGCTCCTCGCGGACGGCCCGGATCGGGGACGGGTGCCGCGACGGGTGTGCCGGGCCATCGAGCGCCCGCACACGGAAAGAGCCGCGAAAGGGCCGCGAAGGGGCCACGGAGAAGGCCATGAGGAGGCGTCACCATGCCGTACCGGATTGGAAGACCTGAGAGAAGTCCCTGCTCAGAGCCCTGCCGTCGGTAACCGGACCTCGCACTCGAAAAACCCCGCCCGGCCGTCGGAACGGCACGGAGAGTTCGCACCAACCGCACACCGGCTCTCCCCCGCCGAACGGGAGGAGGCCTGTTTGGAGTCGCGCCACATGGTCGAGTCGTCGAGCCTGCCAGAACCCCGCCCAACCGGACTTCCGTCTCGTCTTCCCTCACTCACGGGAATGCGATTCGTCGCCGCAACCATGGTCTTCGCCCTGCACGTGATGGTCGAGGGGATTTTCGCCTCCGGCGCCTCTCACCCGATGCTCTTCAAAATGCTCGCCCTCGGCGGAGGAGCGGGTGTCGGTTTCTTCTTCGTGCTCAGTGGATTCGTGCTGACCTGGTCGGCGCGCCCCGACGACACGCCGCGGAGGTTCTGGCGGCGGCGTTTCTTCAAGATTTATCCGAACCACGTGCTGACCTTCCTCGCCGCGGTCCTGGTCATCACCCTGCTGGTGGGAAACGCCGTCGGCCTGGCGGACACCGTACGCAACCTGTTCCTGCTGCAGGCGTTCTTCCCGCAGGCGCGGACCATCACCGGCGTCAACCCGGTGGCGTGGTCGCTCTCCTGCGAGGCGTTCTTCTACCTGTGCTTCCCCTTCCTGCTCGGCCTCGTGCGCAGGATCAGGCCGGAACGGCTGTGGATGTGGGCCGTCGGCGTGGTGGCGGTGATCTTCCTGGTCCCGCTCGCCTCCGGCCTGCTGCCCGCGCAGCAGCCGTACCCGATCCTCGGGGTGACCGAGTGGGAGACCTGGTTCATCTACCACTTCCCGCCGGTGCGGATGCTGGACTTCGTCTTCGGCATCCTCCTCGCCCAGATGGTGCTGACCGGCAGGAGGATCCCCCTCGGCTACACCGGTTCCGTGCTGCTCAGCGTGGTCGTCTACGCGCTGACCCCGCTGATCCCGCCGACCTACGCCTTCGTCGCGGCGTTGTGCGTCCCGCTCGGGCTGGTCATCGCCAACGGCGCCGTCGCCGACCGGGACGGCAGGCGCACCGGTCTTTCCGGGCGGGTGTGGGTGTGGCTCGGCGAGGTGTCCTTCGCCTTCTACATGTGGCACCGGCTGATCCTGATCACCGGTCACGACCTGCTCGGCGCGGGTGAGGCGTGGCCGACCCCGGTCGCCCTCGCCATCAGCGCGCTGCTGTTCGCCGTGACGCTTCTGGTGTCGTGGCTGACGTTCCGCCTGTTCGAGGGACCCGTCATGCGCCGGTTCGGTACGGCGGGCGGCGCCCGGCGGGCCAGGCCCGGCGGTGGTCAGGTGGGCGCGCCGGTGTGAGACGGCTGTCCGGGCCCCGGTCCGC